>DATMIB010000260.1:0-3663 GCA_035554635.1 Steroidobacteraceae bacterium
GACGCGCGACGACGTCGACTGGGGCGACCTCACGACCGGTGGCAGCCTCTTTCTCGGCGCCGAGAGCCCGTTCGGCCCGGTCTATCTCGCAGCGGGGCTTGCAAGCGGCGGCGAGACGGCGTTCTACCTCTACTTCGGCAAGACCTTCTGACGCCACGCGCTGCGGACGCGGGGGAATTCGCTAGAATGCGTCTTCCCCCGGAGTACCCCATGGGCATTTCGCACGACCACAACCTGCGGCAACCGTTGCCGGCCGCGCGTCCGTACGGCCTGCGGCTGCAGCCGCGCCGCAACGACCCGTTTCGCAGCCTCGTCGGCGACGACTGGCGCAAGGAGCACTGGTTCGCGACGCGCGAGGAACGCGACGCGGCGCTCGTGCAGATGAGCGGTCGCTACCTCTATTTCCGCGCCGGCGACGCGCCCACGCTGGACTTCGAGAAGATCGATCCCTGACTCACCTCGCCCGTTCGCGGGAGAGGTCGACCGCAGGTCGGGTGAGGGCTCTTGTTTACCTCTCCCGCGCCGCGGGAGAGGTCGCGCAAAGCGCGGGTGAGGGTGCTTATCCGCTCCGGTCGCCGGCGCCTTCGCGGTCGGCCCAGCCCAGCAGCCCCCGCGTGACCCACCGATAGACCGGTTTGCCGGTCCGGCGCCAGAGCGCCGACGGCCACGACCGGCGCGCGAGGATCGCGTGCTGGCGCGACGTCAGTGCGTCCGGGCAATACGTGCGTTTGTGCTTGAGCAGGTGGCGCAGGTCGTCGTAGGCGAGGGCACGGAAACGTTTGCCGCGGTAGCGCGGCCGGCTCGCGAGCTGGAAGTCGACGAGGGCCGGGCGTCCGTCGGGCGTGACCAGCCAGTTGGGTTCCTTGGCGAGGTCGTTGTGCACGACCCCGGCCGCATGCACCCGTCGCAGCAGACGCAGGGCCTCGCGGTAGTAGCGTCGGTCGCGCGGTTGCGCGACCTGCATCGGTGTGCCGTCGAGCCACGAGCGTTGCAGGCAGCGGCCATCCCAGCCGCAGAGCCGTGGCACCGCGTCGAGATGGTGCAGCACCGTGAGCGCACGCGCTTCACGCCCGGCGAGTCGTCGGGCGAGCCAGCGCAGCCACCAGCGTGCGGCGCCTGTGTCGCGTTCGACCAGCACCGGTGGCATGGCGTCACTGGCGCCGGCTTCGTGTTCGAGCCGGGTAATCGATCCCAGCAGGTCGAGCTTGAGCCGCACACGCGACGGTGGGGCTTGGACCACGGGCCTCTGACGGGCGTCGATCATCGCTACGGCACGCTCGGCGCGCGAACCGCGCTCACCACAACCGCAACAGCGCTGGCGTGACGTCGGCCATTCGCAGCATGTGCGCCGTCGCCACGAGCGCGAACGCGAGCAGCAGGCTGGCCGCGTCGACGAACGCCTTCCAGACGACCGGCGGGCGAATCTCGAGCGACGGTGGCACTTCGTAGGTGGACCAGCGCGGCCACAATGCGGGCACCGCCGCACGATAGGCGCGGGCGGCCTCGCCGTGCGTGGCCTCGAGCAGCGCGTCTTCGGCGGCCATGGCGCGCCGGTGCAGTGTCCACGCGATCACGAGCAGGGCCGCGGTCAGGGTCAGGCTGCGCGTGCCGAGCCCGAGCCCGGCCATGCCGAGCAGCGAAAGCGCATAGAGCGGGTGCCGGCACGCAGCGTAGGGGCCGGTGCGGACGAGCTGCGCGTCCTTGTAGCCGGCGATGAACAGCGAGGTCCAGGCGCGCCCCAGTGCCGCGAACACGACCAACACGAATCCGATGCCGGCCGCGAGCGCGCTCCAGGGGCCCGCGAGCAGGGGGCGATCGGAGCACGCCACGAGTGCGATCGCGAGCACGACAGCCAGGGCCATGAGCCGCACGCGGGGTGTGCTGCGCGAGACCGTCGTCGGCAGTGAGAATGGTCCGGACATGCACGCATTCTAGCGGCCGGTTAAAGTGCGCGGATGAACTGGCTCGGCACTTACTTCGGCTACCTGGCAGGCGCGCTGCTCGCGATCCTGCCGATCGTCAATCCCTTCGGCGCCGTGCCGCTGGTCATGTCGGCGTCCGGCCACTTGCCGGAGCAGGAACGACTGCGGCAGATCCGCCGCGCCTGCATCTACGTCTTCTTCCTGATGTCGGGCTTCCTGGTCGCGGGCGGCCTGATCATGAATTTCTTCGGCATCTCGATCCCCGGCATGCGCATCGCCGGTGGCCTGATCGTCGGCTTCCTCGGTTTCCAGATGCTGTTCCCGAACCCGATCTCGGACAAGGAGGCCATGACCAAGGCCGCCGAGAGCAAGCACGACATCGCCTTCACGCCGCTCGCGATGCCGGGGTTGAGCGGTCCCGGAACCTTCGCGGTGGTCATGGGTCTGTCTTCGCAGGCCGCCTCGCGCAAGGGCTGGCTCAGCATGGTCGACTTCATGGCCGTGTTCACGGCCATCTTCCTGACGGCGCTGCTCACCTGGTTCGTGCTGCGCGGCGCCGAGCGCGTCAACCGGCTGCTGGGCTCGACAGGCATGATCGCCCTGACGCGACTGACGGGCTTCCTGATGATCTGCATCGGCGTACAGTTCTTCATCAACGGCACGACGATGGTGTTCGACGACCCGCGCTTCTGGCATGGCCTCGCCGAAGCGGTGCGTGCGTCACGCTGAACTGACTTGAACTTCGCGCGGGTCGCCCCGAAGGTGTGACGCGCGAGGCCTGCCGGGAGGCAGGCGCACCTCGCATCGCATCGCATCGCATCGAAACGCCAGGATGGCATCGAGGAGACACGGCATGTTCACGCTGCGCAGGAAAAAGCTCGAGTTGCCGACCGCCGCCGAGGCCTTGCCCGGCCGCACGCAGCGGATGACGGTGCCGATGCGTCATTTCGTCAACGGCAATCGCCTGGAGCCGCCGTTTCCCGCAGGCACGAAGCTCGCGTTGTTCGGGCTCGGCTGCTTCTGGGGCGCCGAACGCAAGTTCTGGACGCTGCCGGGGGTGTACAGCACTTCGGTCGGTTATGCCGGCGGACTGACGCCGAACGCGACCTACGAGGAAGTCTGCAGCGGCCTGACCGGCCACAACGAAGTCGTGCGCGTGGTCTACGACCCGAACGACGTCGACTACGAGGAACTGCTCAAGGTGTTCTGGGAATCGCACGACCCGACCCAGGGCATGCGCCAGGGCAACGATGTCGGCACCCAGTACCGCTCAGGCATCTATTACTACGACGAGGAGCAGCGCGCCGCCGCCGAGCGCAGCGCGGCCGCGTACGGATCGAAATTACGCGAGGCCGGGTTCGACGCCATCACGACCGAGATCGTGCCGGCACCCGAGTTCTATTACGCCGAGGACTATCACCAGCAGTACCTGGCCAAGAATCCGGGCGGCTACTGCGGGCTCGGCGGCTGCGGAATTGCACTGGACCTCGGCGCGGGGCCGGAGAAGCACAGCATCTGAGGGAAGGCGGGGCGATCCATTGCCGTAACCAGCGAGCGTGACCGGCATGGACGGCGGTGCCGCATTCGGATTACGGCGGCGCTGCTGCAGGCCTAGCGACAAGAGGCCCAGCCCCAGCAGCGCAAGCGTTCCCGGTTCCGGAACGTCAGTCACCGAGGAAATGGTCAGCCGCGTGACGACGAGCTTTCCAGCATCGTTCGCTCCCACGGTGAAGAAGGTGAA
>DATMIB010000261.1:0-9782 GCA_035554635.1 Steroidobacteraceae bacterium
GGGGGCATGCAATCGACGCGCCAGTCCGCTTCGCTGCCGCGCCAGGGCGCCAACATGGTGAAAACGCACGAATTTCGGGCCGGCAGCGGTGGTTGCTTGCCGCGGTTCCCCCGGGGGCGCTGTAAATGTTCTCGACGCACGAGGCAGACACAATTGACACACGATCGCGCGTCGCGCGACATCGTGCGCTGACACGACTCTCCCAGACTGCACTCCATGGACCCGCGGGCCCACGAGCCCAACGGCCAGGCAGTCAACCAACATCACGCCGGGAGAATCAAAAAATGAACAAGCTCATCGTCGCCGCCGTCGCCACCGCCGTCAGCGGTTTCGTCTCCGCGCCCGTGCAGGCCGCACCCGCCTCGAGCGGCGGCTCGAGCGTCACCGTCGTCAACACGGCCGCGGCGCCCGTGCCGACCACCGTGCAGAACGTCGTCGGCGTGGACGTGCTCGCCGGGCCGGATACCCGTGCCCGCATCTGGCAGGGGTACTGCACCGTCGCCATCGGTGCGTACACCTGCAGCCTGACCAAGACGGTCACTGCGCCTGCCGGCATGGTCATGCGCGTGGTGGGGCTGACGGGTGTCATGAACGGAATCTGCCAGGGCGAGTACGCGGGTCACGTCGTCCTGATGGGGTCGTTCCAGGCGCCGGGCGCGGCAGATGCCTACACCCGGGTCGTCACGAGTGGCACCGTGCTGCGGACTTCGCCGACGAGCGCGAAGACGCTGCTTCAGTTCCAGGGGAATGCCTTCTTTACGACCCTCAAGAGCGCGGAGTTCGCGTTCGATGCGCCGGCCACCTGTAGCAATTCCTTCGGCGACATCTCCGTGCACTACGTGCTCGAACCGCTGGCCTGAACCTCCGGCTCGCGGAGCCGTCGCACCTGTGCGACGGCTTCGCGCAGTTCGGCCGGCCCGAAAGGCTTGTCGACGATCGGCCGGCCGAGCATCTCGACCTGGCGACGCAGTTCACCGAGTGTGTCGCCCGTGACGATGACCAGACGCTCGACCAGCCGCGGCTGTTGTGCCGCGAGCGCCACGGCGAAATCGTGGCCGTTCATGCCGGGCATGCGCAGGTCGCTCAGGATCACGTCGAAGTCCTCGCGCTCGAGCAGTTCGAGCGCGCCAGCAGCGTTGTCGAGCCAGGTGCACTCGAAGCCGTCGGCGCCGAGCACCTCCACCAGCATGGCCGCCACTTCTTCTTCCTCGTCCACGATCAACGCGCGGTGCCGTGGCGCCTGCCGAGGTGGCGACACGGGTGATGGGTGCGCGCGCGCCGTGTCGGGAGGCGACTCCGCTGCAGCGACATCCCCGTCGATCGGCAGGCAGACGCGCAGCGTCGAGCCGACGCCGACGGTGGAGTCGATTTCGATGCGCCCGCCGTGCGCCTCGACCATGCCGAGCGACACGGGCAGGCCGAGGCCCGTGCCCTCGCCCTGTTTCTTGGTCGTGAAGAACGGCTCGAAGATGCGCTTGCGCACTTCCTCCGTAATCCCGACGCCGGTGTCGACGAACTCGACGACGACTTCAGCCTTGTCCTGCGCTCGCGCAAGGCGCGTCCGGACCGTGAGGCGGCGAGGGCCGGGCTTGCGTTCCATCGCGTGCTGCGCGTTGACGACCAGGTTCATGAACACCTGTGACAGCTGGTCCTGGTCGGCCAGCAGTTGCGGCAGCGCGTTCGCGTACTCGCGGTGCACCTCGATTCCGGTGCTGCGCAAGCCGTAGCCGGCGATCTCGAGCGCGCCGTCGAGCACCTGGGCCACCTGCACGGGCTGGCGCTGTGGCTTGGACTGCCGTGCCATAGCGAGGAACGTCTTCACGATCCGGCCGCAGCGCTCGGCCGCCGCGCGCAGGCGCCGCACCGAATCCTTGACCTGAGGCTCGAGGACGTCCTCCTCGAGCATCGAAGCACGACCGACCACGACCGCCAGCGGGTTGTTCAGTTCGTGCGAAACCCCGGCCAGCATGGAGCCGAGCGCCGCCATCTTCTCCTTCTGGTAGAGCGCATCCCGCTGACGCTGTACCTCGGCCTCGACGGCCTTGCGGTCGGTCAAGTCGCGGATGAAGGCGACGAAGACGCGTGTGCTGCCGACGCCGGCCTCCGCGATGGCGAGTTCGAGCGGGAACGTCTCGCCGTTGGCGCGCAGGCCCTCGATCTCGATGCGCCGGCCGAGCACGCTGCGTCGACCAGTCGCGACGTAACGCTCCATGCCGGCCTCGTGCTCGCGGCGGTAGCGGTGCGGCACGATCGTCTCGGTCATCGGCCGTCCGACCAGTTGTGCGCGTGGGTAGCCGAACACGCGTTCGGCGGCCGGGTTGCAGTCGAGGATGCGCCCGTGTTCGTCGGCCGTGACGATGCAATCCAGCGAGGCCTCGAACACTGCCTGCTTGAGCCTGCCTTGCGCGTCGATGCGCTCTAACGCCAAGCGGTTTGCCTCGCGTGTCTGGGCGACCACGTCGGCAATCGGTTGCCAGGGCGTCGAGCGCGTTCCCGAAACCAGCAGCGCCTCGTCACCCTGCGTCGACTCGAAGATCGCGACCGCCGGTTGCAGGAAACGACGACGGAACGACCACAGGCCGGCGACCGCCACGACCAGAAGCGCGAGGAGGGCGCCGCCGTACGCGAGGAGCGAGGGTGCGACGGCACCGACGATGTCGGCATCGGTCGCGACGTAGACCAGGCGCCAGGGCGTGCCTTCGACACCGGACACCAGCGCGCGATGGCCGGCGCTCGCGACGGACCCGGTGGCACCGGGCGAGGCGTCGGCGCCGGTGGAGAGTGTCGAGCCCGGAGATGCCGCCTCGATCTCGGCCGCCAGCGACGCGGGTACCAGGTCGGCAAGGCGCTGCACTTCGTATTCCGGCAGCGCGGCACTGCTGCCGATCACGTCGCCCTCGGGTGTGAGCACGTAGATCCGGCCCAACGGCAACGGCAGCTGCTGCAGAAAGCCGGTGACCGCGCGCAGCGGCAGGTCGGTGCCGACCGCGCCGTAATAGATTTCCCCGGTGCCCGGCGCGCTCGCATAGACCGGCTTCGCCAGCGTGACCATCGTGCCCGCGCCACCGCGATCGACGTAGGCCTCGCTCCAGACCCGTGCACGCCCCGGGTTTTGCTCCGGCCCGAGCCGCATGAACATGCTGCCGGCGGGCCGTGCGATCAGGAGTTCGTCGGCCGATCGTACGTTGCGCGCCAGCGCACTGGCACGCGTTTGCTCGAGCGGATAGGCGGGGTAACTGGTCGCGAGGTCGAGCTTGGCGGAGTTGTAGTAGCTGCGGGTCAGGGCCGGATTGCTCGCGTGGTCGATCCGCAGGTCTTCGAGCAGCCGCAACGCGGTTGCGAGTTCCGGGTCGGCGCGACAACCGCGGCCGTCGCGATACAGGCCTCGGCGCTCAACCAGGTTGGACGCGGCGACCACGCCGTACGGCGGCTCCTGCGCTCCAACCGGGTCGCGCAGGAAAGTCCCGCCGAACTCGTTGCCACCGATCGGCACCGTGTACAGGCGGTCGCAGAGCTCCGGCGGTGGCGTGTCGAAGCCGCGTTCGAGCCCCTGCTGCATGAACGCGCGCATGCGCTCGGTGTGCTGCACGAACGGCGTGACCAGTGCGCCGAGCCGTGCCGCCTGCTGGAGCGTCGCGGTTCGCGCCTGCACCAGCGCACGGTCGCGCTCGACTCGATAGTGGCTGGCAGCGAGCACCAGCGTGAGCAGCACCAGTCCCGCCCCGACCAGCGCCAGCGAGCGGGTGAAGCTGCGCAGCAGGGCGATTGCGGCGGCGTGGCTCACTGTGTCGTCCTCATCGCGCCGGCCGGCCGGGCACGAACACGTAGCCCGCGCCGCGGACCGTCTTGATGACCTGCGGCGTCGCGACGTCGACCTCGACCTTCTGCCGCAGGCGTGCGATGCGCGTGTCGATGGAGCGGTCGAAGGCCGTCATCTCCTTGCTGTGGGCGAGGTCGAGCAGGCGCTCGCGCGAGAGCACCTTGTGCGGATGGTCGGTGAACGCCTTGAGCAGGTCGAACTCCATCGCCGTGATCGGCACCTCGGCGCCCGAAAGGTCGAACAGCCGGCGCGACTCCAGGTTGAGGATGCAGCGTCCCATGCGCACTTCGTGCCCTAGCGTGGAGGGGAGAGCTGTGCCGGGCACGCTGTCGCGTACGCGGACGGCACCCTGCGCCGTGACGACGGCCGGTGCGCTCGCGCGGCGCAGCAGGCTGCGCACCCGTGCCAGCAATTCGCGCAGGTCACAGGGTTTCGCCACGTAATCGTCGGCACCGACTTCCAGGCCGACGATACGGTCCACCGTGTGGCCGTTCGCGGTCAGCATCACGATGCCGACGTTGCCGCGTTCGCGCAGGTAGCGCGCGATCGAGAGGCCGTCCTCGCCCGGCATGTTGATGTCCAGGATCACCAGGTCCACCGCGCGCTCCTGCATCAGCGCTCGAAGCTCTGCGCCGCCGGTGGCCACGCTGACCGCGAATCCCTGCCGGAGCAGGTACTCCTGGATCATCTCCCGGATCTCGGGTTCGTCGTCGACGACCACGATATGGGCTGTGGGGACGTCGATCCTTGTCGTCGTTGTTGTTCGATCCACGCGCGCGATTATTGATGGAAAACGGAAGCGGTGCCAGCAGTAGCTGGGCCGAGTGCGCCTCGGGATGCAACTCCCACCCGAGGCTGGCGATTGGCCGCCAGTGTCCGCCAAGCTTGCGCTCAGGTTGTCGGCGGCGTGGAGCGTCCACACGCGAAGCCGGCTCCGCTCCTCGTGCAGGCGTATTCCTCCGGGCAAATGCGCAAACCGGCAACCTCGACCGGTGTACGGTGGCCCGACCGGACACACTGCACGTAGCTCACGGACGACATGACGGATCGACTGCTCTGGGGTTTGCTCGGTTACGCGATCTTTCCGCTCTGGCTCCTCGCCGGGCTGGTCGACTACTGGTTGCACCAGCGCACGAGCCTCGCCACGACATCGGGCGCTCCCGAGTCGCGCCTGCATTTCGTGCAGACGCTGGAGGTCGGCGTCCCGGTGCTGCTCGTGTTGTTCTTCGAGTTGAACCTGCTCGCCCTGGCCGTGATCGTCGCAGCCACGGTCGCCCACACGTTCACCGCCTACTGGGATCTCAGTTACGCGAGCGAGCGACGCGTCATCCTGCCGTTCGAGCAAGTCGTGCACGCCTTCCTGTTCACGTTGCCGATCTTCGCAACCGTGCTGCTGGTGATCCTGCACTGGCCGGCTGCCGGTGCGCCCACGGCGCTTGGCGCACCCGCGGGCGCTCCGTGGGGCTTGAGGCTGCGCGCGGCACCGTGGCCGTGGGAACTGGTCACGTTCGTGCTCGTGGCGTCTTTCCTGTTCGGCCTGCTGCCGGGGCTCGTCGAGTGGCGCCAGGCGGCGCGCGCCGCGAGGCGCATCGAAGAAAGTTCCATTGTGGGGCCGGCGACAGGCCGGGGCGGTGCCGCCCCTGCCGCGCACGGTTGAGGGAGGAGGGCAGGTCCGGCGGCCAGGGGGTAAACTGCGCGGCTTTCCGACGTCCCCTGGTGTCCCGATGACCGTCCGTACCCGTTTCGCCCCGAGCCCCACCGGCATGCTGCACATCGGCGGCGTGCGCACCGCGCTCTTCTGCTGGCTCTACGCCCGTCGCCACGGCGGCACGTTCATCCTGCGCGTCGAGGACACCGACCGCGAGCGCTCGACGCCCGAAGCGGTCCACGCGATCCTCGAGGGCATGCGCTGGCTCGGTCTCGACCACGACGAGGGCCCGTTCTACCAGACCGAGCGCATGGACCGGTACAAGGAGGTCATCGACCAGTTCCTGCGCGAGGGCAAGGCGTACCACTGCTACTGCTCGAAGGAAGAGCTCGACCAGATGCGCGCCGACCAGACCGCGCGCAAGGAGAAGCCGCGCTACGACGGTCGCTGCCGGCACCGCACGGCCCCGGTGCCGGGCGTCAACCCGGTCGTGCGCTTCCGTAACCCCGACGAGGGCTCGGTCGTGGTCAACGACGTCGTGCACGGCCCGATCGTGTTCGACAGCGGCGAGCTCGACGACCTGATCATCGCGCGCTCGGACGGCACGCCGACCTACAACTTCTGCGTCGTGGTCGACGACTACGACATGCAGGTCACGCACGTGATCCGCGGCGACGACCACATCAACAACACGCCGCGCCAGATCAACATGCTGCGCGCGCTCGGCGTCGAGCCGCCGCTGTATGCGCACGTGCCGATGATCCTCGGCCCCGACGGCGCCAAGCTCTCGAAGCGTCACGGCGCCGTGAGCGTGCTGCAATACCGGGAGGACGGCTTCCTGCCGGAGGGCCTGCTCAACTACCTGGGCCGTCTCGGCTGGTCGCACGGCGACCAGGAGATCTTCACGCTCGAGGAGATGACGCAGCTCTTCGACATCAACGATGTGAACAAGGGCGCCTCGGCGCTGAACATCGACAAGATGCTGTGGACCAACCAGCAGCACATCATGAAGGCGACGCCCGAACGGCTTGCGCAGTACCTGCAGCCGCAGCTGGCGGCGCTCGGCATCGTCACGGACGACCTCGCGAAGCTCGCGGCGGTCGCCAGGGCGCAGCAGGAGCGTGCGAAGACCCTCAAGGAAATGGCCGAGAACAGCACGTTCTTCTTCCGCGACGTCACGACGTACGACGAGAAGGCCGCGAAGAAGAACCTCACGCCCGACGCGGCGCCGCTGCTCAAGCAGGCGCGCGATCGCATGGCCGCGCTGGAGTCGTGGGCCGCACCGCAGTTGCACGAAGTGATCCAGGCCGTGGCGGCCGAAGCCGGGGCGGGGATGGGCAAGGTCGCGCAGCCGATTCGCGTCGCGGTGTCGGGCGGCTCGGTGTCGCCGCCGATCGACGCGACGCTGGAGATCCTTGGTCGCGAAACGACGCTGCAGCGGCTCGATCGCGCCATCGCGGCGTGCGGCTAGCTTCTGCTCACTCTCCCGTGCAGCGGGAGAAGCGTCCGGCTCCCTCTCCCGTGCAGCGGGAGAGGGCGGGGTGAGGGTCTGAAAAAAAAGAGCCCTCACCCGGCCTGCGGCCGACGTCTCCCACGCATGGGAGAGGTGATCTCCCGCGAACGGGAGAGGCGAAGCTCACAGCTCCGCTTTGACCTCGCCTGAAAAGCCGCTCAGCACGCCTTCGCGATTGAACGACCGGATCGCGAAATACCACGTGCCCGCTGCGAGGTTTTCGATCACGACCGACTGCGTGGCTGCGGCCGGCACGTTGACCGTGCCGGAATAGTCCCGGGATTCCTGGCCGTAGTACACGCGGTAACCGGCCAGGTCCGTCAGGCGCGTGCCGTCGGTGTTGCGGGTGGGCGAGGTCCAGCTCAGGGTCACGCTGCGCGTAGCGCTCGTCGTGACCGTGATGGCGAACGGCGTCAGCGACGCAGTGGCCTTGCCGTCCGACACCTTGATCGTGACGTTTGAATACTTGCCCACGTTCGCTTTCGTCGGCGTCCCCCAGACTGTGCCGTTCGACGCGTCGAACGTCGCCCACACGGGCTTGTTGACGATGCTGAATGTCAGCTTGTCGCCATCGGCATCTCGAGCAGTGGGCCTGAAGGCATAGGGCCGTCCGACCTGGGCGGTCGGCGCCGGCGTGCCTGAAATCGTCGGTGCGCGATTGCCGGTACCGGAGCCCGAGCCGGTCCCGACACGAATCGAGAACGCCGGCAACGCCGCGGTGGCTCTGCCGTCGCTGACGCGAATGACGATGTTGGAGAACGTGCGGTTGCGCTGCGCCCATTTGGGCACGCCCGTCAGCTTGCCCGTGCGCGTGCTGAACCACATCCACCGCGGCTTGTTGACGATGCTGAACGTGAGCCGGTCGCCGTCCGGATCGGACGCCACGGGCTGGAAGACGTAGGTCGTGCGCTGCACCGCTGTCGTCGAGGGCGTGCCGCGGATCTTTGGGGCCTGATTCGAAGTGGCTGCGTGGGCCGGCAGTCCGAGCGCAAGAAACACAAGCGTGTGACAAAAGACGAGGGTGGCCAGGCGCTTGCGCCCCGGCCGTGACGAGCGTCGGTACGGCATGACGCAAGTGTTTGCGAGACTAGCAGAAGCCCGAACGCGGCGGCCGGGAGGAATCCAAGTCAGTCTTGGCAGTTGTCCGTTGTCGGTGTTCGTTTCACGTCGCGACGCGGCGACTCTACGCGGCTTGACCTACCGAACCGCAGCACCACGGCGTCCATTCTGGACACGGTCGAGTGTGTTTTCGTTCCGCCCAACGCGATGGATCGAAATGCGTGTGAAGACGCGTGATCGCGCGAGCGAGCGTCGCCCGGCGCAGCATGAGCTGGCTGCGCACAGCATTCAAATTCCATTCATGCAGCGCCGCCACGCCGGTTGCGACGTGACGGCGCCTGCGCCCTCAGAGCACGGCGCTCACTTCGCCCGAGTACTCGCTCTCGGTACCGGCATTGGTGCGCGACTTGATCGCGAAGTACCAGGTGCCGGGCGCGAGCCCCTCGACGACCACGGACGTCGTCGACGCGCCCGAGAGCCGCAACGACGTGGAGTAGGAACCCGAAGAGGTGCCGTACGAGACCGTGTACCCGGACAGGTCCGTCAACGCGCTGCCGTCGGTGTTGGTCGTCGGCGCGGTCCAGTTGAGCGTCACCGTCCGCGTCGCGGCGTTCGTGACGGTGATCGAAAAGGCCGGCAGCGACTTGGTCGCCTTGCCGTCGGTGACCTTGAGCACCACGTTCGAGAACGTGCCGGTGGCGGACGGGGTGCCGTAGAGCGTGCCGTCCGTCGTGTCGAAGGCGGCCCACGCGGGCTTGCCGCTGATGCTGAAGGTGAGCTTGTCGCCGTCCGCGTCGGCAGCCGTGGGCTTCCAGGCGTACGGCACGCCCACGGTCGCGGTCGTCACTGGTGTGCCGGAGATCGTCGGTGCCCGGTTGGTCGTGGTGGTAGAGCCCGCCCCGACCGTGATCCAGAACGTCGGCAACGACACCGTCGAGACGCCGTCGGTGACGCTGATCTTGATGCCCGAGAACGTGCGGCCGGCCTGCGCCGCGCCCGGGGTGCCGGCCAGCTTGCCGGTCGCGGTGTTGAACCACATCCAGCCCGGCTTGTTGGCGATCTTGAAAGTCAGTTTGTCGCCGTTGGCGTCGGCGGCGGTCGGCACGAACGCGTAGGCGTTGCCGGCCTTGATGAAGGTCTTGGGTGTACCCGAGATGGTCGGGGCGACGTTGGTGGCCGACTGGGCCGCGACGAGGCCCGGGAGCATGAAACCGACGGCAGCGACACAGGCCCAGACGCGACGACGGGGCGGGGAAGCGGAGGCATGGAACATGACGAGGTCCTCTCTCGGCGGCCCCGCTATCCGTCGGCTTGCCGGGTGGGGGCGAGCGGTTCCGTTCAGGAGGACTCGGCCCCACGCAATGGCTCGACCGGCGGACCGGAGGCTTTGCGCCCCCGCCTTACGGCGGGTTTGCCTTTGGTGGAAAAACGGCGGCTAGTGTCGTTACGACCGGTCGATTCAGACACCATCGGACCGGAACTGCGTCACAGTTCGCGGCCCGTGGACGTCACCGATCCGGCGCCATGAACGCTTGACCGAAGCGGGCCACGAAAACGGATTGGGCTGATCTGAACGGGTCTCGCTGCACGCGGGGCACGTCCGGGCAGGCCGCCGACGTGGAACTGGTAACCCGGAGCGCAAAGGGGTTTCTGCGCCCCGGCTGCCCTCCGGTGGCCCAAGGCATTCGACGAGCCGGAAGATGGCGCGTCGGGCGTTGGACCAAATCAGCTCCCTTGATTCA
>DATMIB010000262.1:0-78817 GCA_035554635.1 Steroidobacteraceae bacterium
TCGACCGGCGGCAGGTGGCCGGCGCGGATGTTGACCTGCACCGACGGCACGATCAGGTTCGGCACGTCGAGCGTCGCGTCGCGCTCGGTGCGCATGCGCACGAATGCGTCCTCGGGAATGCCGTCGCGGATGTGCATGTTCGACTCTCGTTGCGTGGCAATCGTCGTCTCGCATTGCGCCGCGCGACCGCCCGGGCAGTAGTCGTGGCAGACGAACACGCGTGTCGCGGCCGGCAGCGCGTACAGTCGTTCGTTGACCGAGCGATAGAGCTCGCGCGCGTCGCCACCCGGGAAGTCGCAGCGCGCGGAACCGCTGTCGGGCATGAACAGCGTGTCGCCGATGAAGACCGCATCGCCGATGCGGAAGCTCACGCTGTCGTTGGTGTGGCCCGGCGTCGAGATCACCTCGATCGCGTCGCCGCCGAGCGGCAATCGCTCGCCGTCGGCGAGCAGCCGGTCGAATTGCGCCCCGTCGGCCGCGAACTCGTCGCCGAGCCCGAAGATCCGCTTGAACGTGTGCTGCACCGTGCGAATGCCGGCACCGATCGCAACGATGCCACCGAGTTCGCGCTTCAGGTGCTGTGCCGCCGAAAGATGGTCCGCGTGCGCGTGCGTCTCGAGGATCCAGCGCACGTGCAGGCCTCGTTCGCGGCAATGCTGCACGACCTGGTCCGCGCTCGCCGTGCCCGTTCGGCCGGACTTCCAGTCGTAATCGAGCACCGGATCGATGATCGCGGCCTCGCGCGAAGCACCACCGACGACGACATAGGTCCACGTGCCGGTGGCGGCGTGATGGAACGGCGTGACTTCGGGTTGCAACGACTCTCCTCCCTGATGCGCGTCGCCTGTGGCGTGCCTACGGCGACATGACGCCGCGTCGTGGCGCGGCGGCCGCGTACGAATGCGAGGTCAGCGGTGCGCCGAGCCCGGCAAGCACCTCGCGCTGCTGCGCGATCGGCGTCCGCACCTGGATCTCCTCGAACCGCTGCAGGGCCGTGAAGGCCGGCTGTGCGAGCACGCGGTCGACGTAGGCGGCGGTGCGTGGCCAGCGCTCGGCGTAGATGCGTTGGCGCGCGAAGCCAAAGTTGCGGAACTGCGTCGCGAGCGAAATATCGGCGAGACCGAGGCCCGGTGCGTCGAACAGGAAGCCCGCAGCGGGGACCTGCGTCTCGAGGTAGTCGAGCACGAGCGGCACGTCCTCGCGCATCGTGCGCGCGATGCCCTCGAGGTCGCGCGGCTGGCCCCAGATGCCCGGCTCGAGCACAGCCTTGTTGAAGAGCCGCCAGATGAGCACGTCCGCCATGCGCGTGTCGGCGTACTCCTCGAGCCAGCGCGCTCGCGCGCGATCGGCGACGTCGGCCGGGTAGAGCGGGTAACGGTCGGGATAGCGGTCTTCGAGGTACTGCACGATCACGCTCGAATCGCTGAGCGTGACACGGTCGTCGAGCAGCACCGGCACGCGGCGCAGCGGGCTCAGCTGCGAGAACGCATCGTCGCCGAAGAACGGCACGATCGGATCGATGCGGTAGTGGAGCTGCTTCAGCTCGAGGCAGACCAGCACCTTGCGCACGAACGGCGAGACGTAGCTGCCGATGACGGTGAGCGGAGCATGGCCCTCACCCGCGCTGCGCGCGACCTCTCCCACGATGGTGGGAGAGGTGGAAGAGCCCTCACCCGCGCTGCGCGCGACCTCTCCCACCGTGGCGGGAGAGGTGGGCGAAGTGGTCACGCCCCGCCCGCGGCCGGTTGCTCGAGTTCGGCCAGGCGACGCTCGAGCGCGTTGAGCTTTTCGCGCGTGCGCTTGAGCACGGCGCTCTGCACGTCGAACTCCTCGCGCGTGACGAGGTCGAGCCGGGCGAGCTGCGACTGCAGCACGCCCTTGAAGCTCTGCTCGAGGTCGCGTCGCAGCGCGACGAGGTTTTCGGGGACTGCACCGGCGAGGCGGCGCGCCAGGTCGTCGATCAGGCGGGGGTCGAATGCCATGGGAAGGTGATCGGTGGTCGGTGGTTGGCGGCTAGTGTAAGCCACGGCGAAAGCTGCGCTCCGTCCTGATGCGACCCCGCAGCACCGCGCCCCATCGTGGTGCGGCAGCCTGGCCCGGTTCGCCACAAACGCCGGGGCCGTGCGGTGCAAAAGCGTGGCACGGTTTCTGCATTGCAGCTCCCGACGCTGAGCGCAGCCACGCGCCGCCGAGGGAGACCCGCGAATGAAGCTGATCACGGCCGTCATCAAGCCGTTCAAGCTCGATGAAGTGCGGCAGGCCATCGCCGACATCGGCGTGCAGGGCGTCACCGTGACCGAAGTGCAGGGCTTCGGTCGCCAGCGCGGCCACACCGAGCTGTATCGCGGCGCCGAGTATCGCGTCGACTTCCTGCCCAAGACCAAGGTCGAGATCGCCGTCGACGACACGATCGCCGAGCAGGTCATCGAGGCCGTCACCAACGTCGCCCGCACCGGAAAGATCGGCGACGGGAAGATCTTCGTCACCCAGATCGACCAGGCCGTGCGGATCCGCACGGGCGAGGCCGGTGCGGAAGCCGTCTAGCCGCACCGCCGCTGACCTGCATCCACCACAGACGACCGCCTTGCTTTCATCGACAGGAGAACAACCAGTGAAGATGCTGACTGCCGCGCCCGGCCGCCCCTGGGCCGCCATCGCGCTCGCACTGGGCGCCGCGCTCGCGCCCACCCTCGGATTCGCCCAGGACACGCCCGTACCGGACAAGGGCGACACGGCCTGGATGCTGACCGCGACGACGCTGGTCATCCTCATGACGATCCCGGGGCTCGCGCTGTTCTACGCGGGCATGGCCCGCTCGAAGAACGTACTGTCGCTGCTGATGCAGGTCTTCATGACCTTCTGCCTCATGGCGCTGCTGTGGGCCATCTACGGCTACAGCCTCGCGTTCACGCAGGGCTCGACGCCTTTCATCGGCGGCTTCGACCGGCTGTTCCTGAGCGGCCTCACGACGAGCTCGGTCGCGGCGACGTTCAGCAAGGGCGTCTACCTGCCGGAGTACACCTGGTTCATCTTCCAGTGCACGTTCGCCTGCATCACGCCGGCGCTGATCGTCGGCGCCTTCGCCGAACGCATCAAGTTCAGCGCGGTGCTGCTGTTCATCGTGATCTGGTTCACGGCGGCCTACCTGCCGATGGCGCACATGGTCTGGTGGTGGGCGGGCCCCGACGCCTACACCGACGCCGATGCGGCCGCGGCGGCCACGGCGACGGCGGGCTTCCTGTTCCAGAAGGGCGCGCTCGACTTCGCGGGCGGCACGGTCGTGCACATCAACGCGGGCATCGCGGGCCTGGTCGGCGCGCTGATGCTCGGCAAGCGCATCGGCTACGGCCAGACGGCCATGCCTCCGCACAACCTGCCGATGGTCATGATCGGCGCCTCGCTGCTGTGGGTCGGCTGGTTCGGCTTCAACGTGGGCTCGGGCCTCGAGGCCAACGGCTTCACGAGCATGGTGTTCGCCAACACGATCCTCGCGACGGCGGCGGCCGCGCTCGCCTGGTCGTTCGCCGAGTGGATTCACCGCGGCACGCCGACGATGCTCGGCGGCGCCTCGGGGGCCGTCGCCGGCCTCGTCGCGATCACGCCGGCTTGCGGCTGGGTCGGCCCGATGGGTGCGATCGCGATCGGCGTCATCGCCGGCCTGCTCTGCCTGGTCGCGGTCGCCTGGCTCAAGAACAAGCTCGGCTACGACGACTCGCTCGACGTGTTCGGCGTCCACGGCGTCGGCGGCATCGTCGGCGCGCTGCTGACGGCGGTGTTCTGCAACCCCGCGCTCGGCGGCACCGGCGTCTACGACTACGTCGCCGACGCGGTCGCGTCGTACGACACGTTCGCGCAGCTGAAGGCGCAGCTCTGGGGCGTCGTGGTCGCGATCGTCTGGTCGGGCGTCGTCGCGGCGGTCGCCTTCAAGGTCGTCGACCTGGTGGTCGGCCTGCGAGTCAGCGAGGAAGCCGAGCGCGAGGGCCTGGACACGGTCTCGCACGGCGAGCGCGCGTACAACTGATCCACGGTGTCTGTGGAGGGCGGCCGGTTCCTGGTCCGGTCGTCTTCTCCCCCACTTGCGGGCACTTCGGTGCCCGCTTTTTTTTTGCGCCAGATCCTTGAACCACGGCCGGTTTTCGGGCCGGCCGGCTTGGGCAGAATGGGACGACTGCTAGACTCGGTCGGTCGAGTCCAGCACCGGCCGTCAACGCTTCCCCGGGAGCCTGTCCATGTCACGCACCGCCATCGCCGTCCTCGCCCTCGCCGGGCTGCTGAGCGCCACGACCGTCATGGCGGAAGTGTTCGTCACCAAGGACGCGCAGGGCCGGCCGATCTACACGGACCGCCCCGAAAAGCTGCCGGCCGAGAAGATGAACGTCGCGACCAAGCGCACGGATGTCATCGAGGTGCAGAACCGCTACGTGCAGCAGCAAAAGGCCAGCAACGAAGCGAACCGGGCCGCCGCCGACACCGCACGACAGACTGCAGCGTCGAAGCAGGCCGCCCAGTCGACGGCGGCCGACAAGGCCAAGCGCTGCGAGGAGGCCCGGGACCGTTACTCGAAGGTCATGACCTCGCAGCGGCTCTACGAACAGGGACCGACGCCGGACGACCGCCGCTACCTGAGCTCCGAGGAAATCGACGCCACCCGCGTGAACGCCAAGCAGGTGATGGACGAATTCTGTTCGGGGCAATAACGGCTCGAGCACCGCGGCGACGTCCCCGCCGGGGCTCGGGATGCGACAATGCGCACCCGGTCGAACGGGTCGACCGCCTTTCCGGGTGAGTACAAGGTGACGCAACTCAGGGCTGGATTCGCCGGTCTCGGCGCGATGGGCCGCGGCATGGCCCGCAACCTTCACAAGGCGGGGCTCCTGCAGGCCGTCTGGAATCGCACGACCGGCCGCGCGCACGAACTCGCCGCCGAACTGCAGGCGAGCGCCAGCGCGGACCTCGCTGCGCTCGCCCGCGACTGCGACGTGGTCGTGCTCTGCGTCTCCGCCGACGCGGACGTCCTCGCCGTCGTCGATGGGCTGCTGCCGGGCCTGCGCCCCGGCGCTCTGGTCATCGATTGCTCCACCGTCAGTGCCGACACCGCGCGCGAAGCAGCGCGACGGGTGGCGAGCCGCGACGCTGCCTTCCTCGACGCCCCCGTCAGCGGCGGCGTCGAAGGTGCCCGCGACGGCACGCTCGCGATCATGGTCGGCGGCCCCGCCGACGCGTTCGAACGCGCGCAACCCGTGCTGCAGGCGATGGGTCGCACGGTCACGCACTTCGGCGCGAACGGCGCCGGCCAAGCCGCCAAGGCGACCAACCAGATCATGTGCGCGGGCGTCATCCAGGCGGTCGCCGAGGCGATGGCCTTCGCGAAGGCACAAGGCCTGCCGCTGCCGCAGCTGATCGAGACGCTCGGCAAGGGCGCGGGTTCGAGCTGGTACTTCGTCCACCGCGCGCCCAACATCGTGCGCGACGCCTACCCGGCCGGCTTCCGCGTGCGACTGCACGAGAAGGACCTGCGGATCTGCCACGACATGGCCGCCCGTTTCGGCGTCCAACTGCCGGTGGTCGAGACGACGCTGGCGCAGTACGCCGAACTGGTCGCGCAGGGGCACGGCGACGAGGACATTTCGGTGCTGTTCCGCCTCAAGGACGCGCTGTTCGCGGCCGGTGGCGGCGCCGACGCGACCCGCGAGGCATGACCGAGCCGGCGTCCGCATCGCGACGGGGCGCCGAGCGCGATTATTTCTTCCTGCCTGACTTCTGCGAGCCGCCCGCCGTGCTCGCGATCGTGCTGATCGCGGCGCTGCTCGGGTTCGTGCTCGCGCTCGCACGCACCGCGACCGGCGGCCACTTCTGGCTCGACCTCGCCCGCACCTCGGCTTTCCTCTGGTGGGCCGGGTTGCTCTGCGCAGCGATCCTCTGCCGCGCGCGACCGGCCCTGGCGCGACTGCCGGTCGGCCCGGCGATCGCCTGGTCGCTCGGCATCATGGTCGGGACGGTCGCGCTGCTGTCCGAGGCCGTCTACCAGAGCGGTCGCTGGTGGATGCGCCACTACGGCGAACCCTCCGGGATGTTTCCCGACGCTCACGCCGGTTTCGTGCTGCCGAACGTGCTGATCGCCACCATCGTGGGCTCGCTCGCGCTGCGCTATTTCTACGTCTCGCAGCAGTGGCGGCGTTCGGTCGAACTCGAAGCGCGCGCCCGCCTGCACGCCCTGCAGGCCCGCATCCGGCCGCACTTCCTGTTCAACAGCATGAACACGATCGCCGCCCTGACGCGCAGCGATGCGGCGCGGGCGGAGGAGGCGATCGAGGATCTCGCCGACCTGTTCCGCGCCAGCCTCGGCGACGCCCGTGCGCATATCCCGCTGCGCGAGGAAATCGAGATCGCACGGACCTACCAGCGCATCGAGCAGCTGCGCCTCGGCGAGCGCCTGGTCGTCCGCTGGGACGTGGCGACGTTGCCGGCACACGCGATCGTGCCCAGCCTGCTGCTGCAGCCGCTGCTCGAGAACGCGATTGGCCACGGGATCGAGCCGCTGCCGGGGGGCGGCACGGTCGTGATCCGCGGTTGGCAGGACGAGGAAACGCTCGTGCTGGAGGTCACCAACCCGGTCGCGCCGGGGCAACCGGCCAGACCGCCGCGCAGGGGCAACCGCATGGCGCTCGACAACATCCGCGAGCGGCTCGAACTGGCCTTCCAGGGCCGCGCCTCGGTCGAGGTGCATGCGACCGATGAACTCTATGCCGTGCGGCTGCGGTTCCCGCGCATCGCCGAGGACGGCGGCGCCGAGACGGTCGGGGCCGAGGCGACCGACGGCCTCGTGGCCCGGGTGTCGTGACAGCCGGGCTCGTCCATCGGACAATCCCGCCGCGCATGGACGAAGCCGCCACCCCGCCCCCACCCGACCAGCTGAGAGCGCTCATCGTCGACGACGAGGCGCCCGCACGCGAGCGCTTGCGACGCCTGCTCGAGGAGCTGGCCGACGTCGCCGTGGTCGGCGAGGCCACCAACGGCGCCGAGGCGCTGGACCGCTGTGCGGCACTCGACCCGGACGTCGTGCTGCTGGACGTGCGCATGCCCGGCATGGACGGGATCGAGGCCGCCCGTCACCTCGGCGCGCTCGACGAGCCACCCGCCGTGATCTTCACCACGGCCTACGACGAATACGCGCTCGCGGCGTTCGAGACGCAGGCCGTCGGCTACCTGCTCAAGCCGGTGCGACGCGAAAAACTGGCGCGGGCGCTGCGACAGGCGGCCCGCGTGGCCGGGCCGCAACTGGCGCGGCTCGCCGAGCAGTCGCAGCTCGGCAAGCGTCGCGCCCAGATCTGTGCGCGTCTCGGCGAGCAGCTCAAGCTCGTGCCCGTGGCAGACGTCTACTACTTCGGCGCGGACCAGAAGTACGTGACCGTGCGTCACCGCGGCGGCGCGGAACTGATCGACGAGACACTGCGCGCGCTGGAAGACGAGTTCGCGCCGGACTTCATCCGCATCCATCGCAACACGCTGGTCGCGCGCCACCACGTCGCCGCGGTCGAGCGCAACGGCGACGGGCAGCTCGTGATCCGGCTCAAGGAGTGCGACGACGTGCTGCCGGTGAGCCGGCGGCACGCGGCCGAAGCACTGCGCCAGATCCGCACGGGACATTGAAACCATGACCGCACGCCTGGACGAAAAGACCGACGAACCGACCCGGTTGGGCGAAGTGACCAATCCGGCGAGCGAAAAGCTTTTCTTCACGCGCTTCGGCGCCGTGCTGCTGCTCTCGGCCATGCTGTACCTGGTCTGGCGCATCGTCGCACCGGTCTGGCAGCCGCTGATGTGGGCCGTCCTGCTCGGCTCCCTGCTCGCACCGGTGAACGCGCGCCTCACCCGCCGGCTCGGCAACCGGCCGCGGCTCGCGAGCGGGCTGACGACGTTCGGGGTCGTGGTGCTGCTGCTGCTGCCGATCGTCGCGATCGGCGGGGCGGTCGCCGCGCAGGCCGCCGACCTGCTGAAGCGCATCGACACCCGCGCGTTGCGTCCGGCCAACTTCGACCTGTCGAACGTGCCGTTCCTGGCGCGGCCGCTGCAGTGGGTGCAGGAGACCGCGGGCATCTCGCTGGGCCAGATCGAGGGCTGGATCGTCGGCGGCACGCAGCGGCTGCTGCAGGGCCTCGCCTCGTCGGGCGGCGCCGTCATGCTCGGCGCGATCGGCACGATCGTGAGCTTCGTGCTGATGCTGTTCGTGCTGTTCTTCGTGCTGCGCGACGGCCCCCGGTTCGCAAACCGCGTCGTCCGCATGCTGCCGGTCGAGGCGGGGTTGCGGCAGAAGCTCTGGCGCCACCTGATCGACGTGAACCGGGCCGTCTTCATGGGGATCGGGCTGACGGCACTGGTGCAGGGCATCCTGCTCGGGATCGGGTTCGCGATCGCCGGCCTGCCGTCGCCCCTGGTCTTCGGCGTGCTGGGGGCCATGTTCGCGCTCGTCCCGGTCGTGGGGACTGCCATCATCTGGGTGCCCGCGGCCCTCTGGCTGCTGGCCCAGGGCGAAACGGGCTACGCCGTGTTCATGCTGGCCTGGGGCGTGGTCGTGGTGGGCTCGGTCGACAATTTCCTGCGGCCAATCCTGATTTCCGGGCGGGTCGAAGTGCCTACCCTTGCCGTCTTCATCGGGGTCATGGGCGGGCTGTCGGCCTTCGGGTTCGTGGGCCTGTTCCTGGGCCCGATCGTGCTGGGCCTGGTGGTCGCCCTGTTCCGTTTCATGTCCGAAGAGCTGGCCGG
The DNA here is from genome assembly GCA_035554635.1 of Steroidobacteraceae bacterium. Lineage (GTDB taxonomy): Bacteria > Pseudomonadota > Gammaproteobacteria > Steroidobacterales > Steroidobacteraceae > RPQJ01. The sequence continues at coordinate 8,764 of DATMIB010000262.1, forward strand.
TCCGGCCGGCACACAATGACGAATCCCGTTCGCGCAGCGTAGGAGCCGAGTCTTGTCCACACCGCCGATCCGCATCGCCACCCGTCGCAGCAAGCTCGCGATGTGGCAGGCCGAACACGTCCAGGCCCTGCTGCGTGCCGCGCACCCCGACCTGGCCGTGGAACTCGTGCCGATGAGCACGCAGGGCGACCGCGTGCTCGACCGCGCGCTGGCCGAGGTCGGCGGCAAGGGCCTGTTCGTCAAGGAACTCGAGGTCGCGATGATGGACGGCCGCGCCGACATCGCCGTGCACTCGATGAAGGACGTTCCGAGCGAACTGCCGCCCGGCTTTGCGATCGTGGCGGTGCTGCCGCGCGCGAACCCGCTCGACGCGTTCATCTCGCGCAAGTACGCGAAATTCACGGACCTGCCGCACGGCGCACGCGTCGGCACCTCGAGCCCGCGCCGGCAGTCGCAGCTCAAGCACGCGCGCCCGGACCTGCACCTCGAGCTGCTGCGCGGCAACGTCGAGACGCGCCTGCGCCGTCTCGACGAGGGCGAACTCCACGCGATCCTGCTCGCCTGCGCGGGGCTCGAACGCCTCGGCATCGCCCACCACGTCACCGAGCAGCTGAGCCTCGACCTGTCGTTGCCGGCCGTGGGCCAGGGCGTGATCGGCATCGAATGCCGTGCCGACGACGAGCGCAGCCGCGCGGTGCTCGCGTGCCTGCATCACGCCGACTCGTTCACGCGCCTCAACGCCGAACGCGCGTTCGCCGCGACGCTCGGCGGCAGCTGTCATTCGCCGATCGCGGCACACGCCTCGCTCGACGGCGACACGCTCACGGTGCGCGGCTTCATCGGCGCGCCCGACGGCAGCGAGACCTACCGCGATCGACTGAGCGGCCCGGCCGCGCAGGCCGAGACGCTCGGCCGCGAGCTTGCCCGTCGCATGCAGGCGGCCGGTGCCGAGCCCCTGCTCGAGCGCCTGCGCCAGGAAGCCGCGGCGGCGTCGTGACGGGCGCGCTCGACGGCTGCACGATCGTCGTCACGCGGCCCGCGGCCCAGGCGGGCCACTTCATCGGCCTCCTCGACGGGGCCGGTGCCGATTGCATCGCACTGCCGACGCTCGTGATCGAGCGTGTCCCGGTCGAGCCCCGGCTCGCGGAGGAAACGCGCGAGACGACCTGGGACTGGGTGCTCTACACGAGCACGAACGCGGTCGAGTGCGCGCTCGAGTCGCTCGAGCGGTTGCCGCGGGCGAAACAGGTGGCCGCCGTCGGTCGCGCCACCGCGCGGGCGCTCGATCGCCATGGCGTGGCCGTCGACCTGCGTCCGGAGACAGCCAATTCCGAGGGCCTGCTGGCCACGCCCGAGTTCGCCAACGTGCAGGGCTGCCGCGTGCTGCTGGTCAAGGGTGCCGGCGGCCGGACGCTGCTGCGCGAGACGCTGGCGGCGCGCGGCGCGCAGGTGCAGGCGCTCGAGGTGTACCGGCGCGCGCCTGCCGAACCCGAGGCCGCGACGCTCGCGCGGCTCGAGGCGGCGCTGGCGTCGGCGCCGGTCCGCGTCATCGTCGCGGTGACCAGTGCCGAAGTGTTCGACGGCCTGTCGCAGTTGGTGCCGCTGCCGCTGTGGTCGACGCTGCGAAACGTGCCGCTGCTCGTGCCGGCGCCGCGCGTGGCCGACGCTGCACGCGCGCGCGGTTGGCTCGGCCCCATCGTGCAGTCCGCCACGGCCGAAGACGACACGATGGCCGCGACGCTGCAGGCGTACGTCGCCGGAGCGCAACCGGCAGCGTGCTAGCATGCTGCCTGCGACGCAGCACGTACCGACGGCGACGAGCCGCCGCCCGATGAGCACCGAGATCGAATCACTGACGACCGACCTGGCCGCCCGTCGCACGGGCAATGGCGTGAGCCCGATCTGGTTCGCGTTCGCCGCCCTTGCGCTGCTGCTGGCCGTGTACGCGCACTGGCGTTTCGGGCAGTTCGACGAACGCATCGACCGGCTGCGCGCGCAACTCGCCGAGGTGCACGCGACGCAGACCCGTCTTTCGTCGCAACTCGAATCGCTGGCCGGGCGCGTCGAGCGCTCCGACGAGCAGTTGCGCGGCCAGGTGCGCGCGTTGCGCGAAGTGCCGACCCAGGTCGGCGAACTCGGCCAGACCGTGGCCGAGCTGCGCGCACGCACCGAGGCACCGCAACGCGCGTGGGTGCGGGCCGAGGCGTTGTACCTGCTCGAGCTTGCGGCCCGGCGCCTGCGGCTGGAACAGGACGTGCCGACCGCGATCGCCGCGATGGAATCGGCCGATGCGCGGCTCGCGACGGTGACCGATCCGGCCGTCGCGGAAGTGCGTGCCCAGGTCGCACGCGAGCTCGCGGCGCTGCGCGCCATCGATGTGCCCGACGTGCCCGACATCATCGCCCGGCTGGCGGCGCTCGAAACGCAGGCCGAACATTTCCGCGTGCTCGGCGTGCCGGTCGCAAGCGCGCGCCGGCTCAGCGGTGAGCCGCAGACGCAGGCCAACGCGTTCCAACGCGCGGCCATCCGCATCGGCCAGGCCTGGCACGACTTGTTTTCCTATCGTCGTGTCGAGCCGTCCACGACCCGGCTGGTCACGCGCGAAGAGGAATCGCTGCGACGCCAGCACCTGGCGCTGGAGCTGTTCGCGGCGCGGGTCTCCGCCATGCAGCAGGACCGCACGGCTTACGTGCGCTCGCTCGATTCGTCGCGCGACTGGCTCGACCGTTATTTCGACGCGCGCGACCCGGCCGTCGCGGCCGCCCGCGACGAACTGACGTTCCTCGCCGCCACCGACATCGATCCGGCACACCCCGAGATCGGCAAGGCCGCGCAACTGCTGCAACGCGTGATCCGGGCGAGCGCGCCGGCGCCATGAGGGGCAGCGTCGTCACGGCCTCGGCGCTCGTGGGTGGCGGCCTGCTGGCGCACTTCGTGCTGCAGGACCCCGGTTACGTCGCGGTCAGCGTCGGTCGCTCGCTGATCGAAACCACGGTGCCGGTGTTCCTGTTGTTCCTGGTCGGCTTCTATTTCCTGGCGCGGGCCGTGATCGAGTCGCTCAACGCCCGGCGGCGGCTCGCCGAATTGCGCGCCTACCGGCGACGGCGCAAGGCGCGCGAGGAAACGCAGCGCGGGTTCCTCGACCTCGCGGCCGGTCGCTGGAAGAGCGCCGAGGAACTGCTCACGCGGGCCGCCGCCGACGCCGATTCCGCAGCCGTGAACTACATCGTCGCCGCACGTGCGGCCGACCTGCTCGATGCCGTCGACCGTCGCGACGAATGGCTCGCCCGGGCGCAGCAGGCCGCACCGGCCGAACGCGCTGCGGCACTGGTCACGCTCGCCGAAATGCAGATGCGACGCGGCCAGGACGGGGCCGCGCTGCAGACGCTCGAACAGCTCGACGCCTCGGGCGACCTGAATTCGCGCGGCCTCGAGCTGATGGCGCGGTTGTGCCAGAAGCTGGGTCGTGGCGAACAGCTGCGCGCGCTCGGGCCGCGCCTGCGTGCGGCCAAGGAACTGCCCGACTCACAGGTCAACGAGCTGCTGGCACAGGTGCAGCTCGAGGAAGTCCGTGCCGCGGGTGAACGCCGCGACGCGGCGGCAGTCGCGGCGGCCTGGTCTGACGTGCCGCGCAGCACGCGCCGGTCGCCCGCCGCGATCGCGACCTATGCGCGCGCCTTGATGTCGGGCGGCGACAATGTCGCGGCCGAGAAGGCGCTGCGCGAGGCCATCGACGACCGGCGCGAACCGCAGCTCGTGCGTCTGTACGGCGAAATCGTCGTGCCCGACGCGCTCGCGCCGCTCGAGCGTGTCGAGGGCTGGCTGCGCAAGACGCCCGAAGACCCGGAACTGCTCGCGGCCGCTGCGCGGCTCGCGCTCAATGCCGAGTTGATCGGCAAGGCCCGCAGCTATCTCGAGGCAAGCCTGGCACGACGTCCGCACGCCGAGAACGCGCTGCTGTACGCGGAGCTGCTCGAGCAGCTCGGCGAGCGCGACCGCGCCAGTGGCGTGCTGCGCGAGACGGTGACACGCTCGGTCGGAGGCCGCCGTCCGGCGCTGCCGCGCGTGCGTCTGCGTCGGTACTGAGCCGAGGCCAGGTCCGGGCCCGGCGCGCGCGGGCCCCGCGACGTCGAGAGCTCAGCCCGCGCCGCCCTCGGCGTGACGCAGCGCCGCCATCGTGTCCGGCGCGTAATCGAACGAATCGAAGAAGAGTTGCTCGCGTGGCAGGCCGCGCGCCATGAACTCTGCACGGATCGCCTCGATCATCGCCGGCGGGCCGCTCGCGTAGACGTCGAACAGCGGCAGGCGCTCGCCGAGCTCGGCGAGCACGGTTTCGTGGACGATCCCGGTCCTTTCCGTCCAGCGATCGTCCGGGTCGGGTTGCGAGAGCACCGGTCGGTAATCGAAGGCCGGTCGCACCGTCGCCACGTTGCGCAGCCACCTATCCTCGTAGAGGTCCTGGCTCGTGCGCGCCCCCCAGTAGAGCTTGATCGGCCGGCGATCGCCCGTCGCAAGCAACTGCCGCAGCATCGCGCGCAGCGGCGCGTAGCCGGTGCCGCCGCCGATCATCAACGGCGGCCGCTTCGACTCGGCACGAAACCAGAACTGGCCGAGCGGCCCCTCGATGCGCAACAGCGTGCCGGCCCGCATCGTGTCGAACAGCTGGCCGGTGAAACCGCTGCTCGAGGCGCGACGCACGTGCACCTCGATCAGCCGGCCGTCGGTGGGCGCGCTCGCGATCGAGAAACTGCGACGACGGCCGTTCGACAGGATGAAGTCGAGGTACTGACCGGCGCGGAAATTGAATTCCTCGACCGCGGGCAGGCGCAGGAACACGGCCATGACGTCGTCGGCCACGCGCTCCATGCGGTCGATGCGGCACGGCACGTTGCGCACCTCGACCTCGGGCGCCGGCCGCACTTCGCGCGTCTCGACCGTGAGGTCGGTGAGCGCGTGCGCCTCGCACAGCAGCGCATAACCCTCGGCCGCTTCCTCCGCCGTGATGCCGGCCGGCAGACGCGATTCCGGATAGGCGACGTCCCCGCTCAGGATCCGCGCACGACACGAAGCGCAATGACCGCCCTTGCAGCTGTGCGGCAGGTTGAGCCCCGCGCGCAGGGCCGCGGCCAGCACGGGCTCGTCCGGATCGGACGCGAAGCGCTGGCCCGTCGGTACCAAGGTGATCTGCGGCATGGGCTTGTCGTCGAACTCCGTCGCGCCGGTCTTCGTGTCGAAACCGTTCGCGTATGCTGTCGCGGTGGGTGCCCTTCTATCATGCCTGATCGTCGGCTGCGGTTACGTCGGTACGCGCCTCGCCCGTGCCGAAGTCGGGCGGCGCAGTGTGCAGGTCGTGGTGCGATCGGCTGCGAATACCGCCAGGCTGCGCGCGGATGCGATCGACACACTGCAGGTCGATTTCGACCATCCCGGGTCGTGGCCACGGCACGCGCTGCAGGCGGCGGCGCACGGTGCGGCACTGGTGTACCTGGTGCCGCCGGCGGAGCACGGCGACGGCGACGCGCGGCTCGAAGCCTTGCTGGACGGCCTCGGCGAGGCGACCCCGGCCCTCCTGGTCTACATCAGCACGACCGGCGTGTACGGCGACACGGGCGGTGCGGTCGTGGACGAACACACGCCGGTGGCACCCGCGAATGCACGATCGCGACGCCGCGTTGCGGCGGAAGCGCTCGCCGCCTCGTGGTGCGCGGCACGCAACGTGCGCTGCGTGGTGTTGCGCGTGCCGGGCATCTACGGCCCGCACCGACTGCCGCTCGATCGCCTGCGTCGCGGCGAGCCGGTGCTGTGCCCGGATGAGGCCGGTCCCGGCAACCGGATCCACGTCGACGACCTCGTGGCCGCGATCGTCGCGGCGATCGACCGGCGGGCGGCCCAAGGCATTTTCAACGTCGGCGACGGCGACCATACGAGCACGACCGTCTACCTGCAGGAGACGGCCCGTGCGGCGGGGCTGCCCGCGCCTGCGCTGGTGTCGCGCGCCGAGGCCTCGCAACGGATCGCGCCGGGCATGCTCTCGTTCCTGCTCGAATCGCGCCGCGTCGACAACACCCGCATGCGCGACGAACTCGGCGTGCAGCCGCGCTACCCGACCGTCCAGGCCGGCATCCGCGCGAGCCTCGCCGAGATGCACCCGGAGGACGCCATCTCGTGAGCTTCAGCAATCCCTCGCGCGAGGCGATCCGCGCACTGCTCGAGCGTTCGCGCACGATCGCCGTGGTCGGGCTGTCCGACGACCCGGCGCGCCCCAGTTACGGCGTGACGCGCCACATGCTCGGGTTCGGTTATCGGATCGTGCCGGTCAACCCGATGCTGCAGTGGTGGCAAGGCATCGCGGCGCACGCGTCGCTCGAGGCCGCAGTGGCTGCGCTCGGCCCCGACGAGCGCATCGACATCGTGAACGTGTTCCGGCGCCCGGCCCAGGTCGACAGGGTCGTCGACGACTGCCTGCGGCTCGGCCTGCCCGCGCTGTGGCTGCAGACCGGCGTGATCAACGAAGACGCCGCCAGGCGCGCCGCCGAGTCCGGCATGACCGTCGTCATGGACCGCTGCATCTACGTCGACCGCGCCTCGCTGCCGGGCTGACGCCGCCGCACGGCGCGGCGGGCGAGTCGGGTATCCTTGCGCGGATGCGACTCGCCTTCACGAAGATGCACGGCCTCGGCAACGATTTCATCGTTTTCGATGCCGCCGGACCCGCGGACGTGCCCTCCGGCGCCGAGCTGCGACGGTTGAGCGATCGTCGCACCGGCATCGGCTTCGACCAGGCGCTCGTACTCGAACCGCCGCGTCGCGCAGGCACCGACGTCCACTATCGGATCTTCAACGCCGACGGCTCCGAGGTCGAGCAGTGCGGCAACGGCGCACGCTGCATCGCGCGGCTGGTTGCGACGCGACGCCACGCGACACTCGACCGTCCGCTCGCCATGGACAGCCCCGCCGGTGTCGTCCAGGCACGACTGCGTCCCGACGGGCTCGTGTCGGTCGCGATGGGCGTGCCGGACTTCACGCCGGCGTCGTTGCCGTTCGAGGCACCGGCACCGGCGGCGACCTATCACCTGGACACCGACGCCGGCCCGGTCGAGCTCGGCGCGGTGTCGATCGGCAATCCGCACGCGGTGATCCGCGTCCGCGAGGCAGACCGCGCGCCCGTGGACACCGTCGGACCCGCCGTGGAAAATCATCCGCGCTTCCCGCGTCGCGTGAACGTCGGCTTCCTCGAGATCGTGGCACCCGACCATGTACGGCTGCGCGTGTACGAGCGCGGCGTCGGCGAAACCCGTGCGTGCGGCACCGGGGCCTGCGCGGCCGTCGCCGTCGGGCGCCGGCACGGGCCGCTCGCGGAGGAAGTCGCGGTCGACCTGCCGGGCGGGCGGCTGCTCGTGCGCTGGCCAGGGCCCGGCGAACAGGTCTGGCTCACGGGGCCGGCCGAAACGGCATACGAAGGCCACGTCGACGTGGCGGGCGCAGGGCGCGCCGGAGAACAACGATGACCAAACCGATCCGCGGCACCGAGCAGGGCGCGCTCACCGAGGACCAGGTGGCCGATTACCTGCTCGGCCACCCCGAATTCTTCGAACGGCACGGCGGCGTGCTCGCACGGCTCCGGCTGCCGCATCAGCGCGGCAGCGCCGCGGTGTCGCTGGTCGAGCGGCAAGTGCTCGTGCTGCGCGAGAAACAGACGACGCTCGAGCAGAAGCTGCACGAACTGATCGACAACGGCCGCGCGAACGACGTGATCGTCGAGCGCGTCCATCGGCTGACGCGACGCCTGCTGCGCGCGCGTGATGCCGCGGGCGTCGTCGGTGCGCTCGAGACTTCGTTGCGCGAGGACTTCGGCGCTTCGCGCTGGGTCCTGCTCGCCGTCGATCCCTCGCTCGCGTCGCTCGGCCAGGCCCCGGGCGGGCACGTGCGCGTCGTGCCGCGTGGCAGCGCGGAGCTCAAGATCTTCGAGACGTTCTTCGAATCGGCGCGACCGCGCAGCGGCCAGATCCGCGACACGCAGCGCGACTATCTGTTCGGCGGCACCGGCGGCCAGGTCGGCTCGACCGTGCTGATCCCGCTGGGCGAGCGTGCCGGCCTCGGCCTGCTCGCGATTGCGAGCCACGACACCGAGCGTTACCTGCCGACGATGAGCACCGACTTCCTCGTCCGCATCGGCGAACTCGTGACCGAGGCGGTGACGGCGCGGCTGGGATGAGCGCGGGGTCGCTTCACGCCGGCGTGGAGCGCTACCTCTCGAGCCTGCGGCACGAGCGCCAGCTCTCGCCGCACACGGCCAGCAACTACGGGCGCGACCTCGCCGCACTGCTCGACTACTGCAGCACGAACGCCGTCACGGCGTGGACGCAGCTCGACTCGCAGCACCTGCGCATGTTTGCGGCGCGAGAACACCGGCGCGGCCTGTCGCCGCGCAGCATCCAGCGGCGGCTTTCGGCCTGTCGCGGGCTGTTCCGGCACCTGATCCGCGAAGGCGAGCTCAAGAGCGACCCGTCGGGCGACGTGCGCGCGCCCAAGGTGCGCAAGCGACTGCCCGTGCCACTCGACGTCGACGCGATGTCGCGCCTGCTCTCGTTCCGCACCGACGAAAGCCTTGGCATCCGCGACAAGGCGATCATGGAGCTGTTCTATTCGTCCGGCCTGCGCCTGGCGGAATTGCTCGGCCTGACGCTCGACAGGCTGGACCTGCGCAGCCGCGAGGTGAGAGTGCTCGGCAAGGGGAACAAGGAGCGCATCGTCCCGGTCGGGCGTGAAGCAGCCGTGGCCATCGAGCGCTGGCTCGCCGAACGCGCGGCGCTTGCCGACGTCGACGAACGCGCGGTGTTCGTCGGCGTCAACGGCCGCCGGCTCGGGCCGCGGATCGTGCAACGGCGCATTGCGCGCTGGGCCCGGCTGCAGGGCCTGCCGCAGCACGTGCACCCGCACATGTTCCGGCACTCGTTCGCATCGCACCTGCTCGAGTCGTCGCAGGACTTGCGCGCCGTGCAGGAACTGCTCGGCCACGCGAACATCAGCACGACGCAGGTCTACACCCACCTTGATTTCCAGCACCTGGCCCGCATCTACGACGCGGCCCACCCCAGGGCGAGGAAGAAGAGAGTCTAGAGTTCAGAGTTCAGAGTTTAGAGTCTGGTCGGAGGCGCTGCGCCCCCGCGGACGACTGCCGATTCTGACTCTTGATCGTGACGTCTGATGCCAGCTTCCGATTCCGACTTCCGATTCCGACTTCCGATTCCGACTAGACTCTAGACTCTAGACTCTAGACTCTTGGCTCTTACCGCTTGCCACTGACTCCAATGAGCTTCGATCCCCACGGCACCACGATCCTCTGTGTCCGGCGCGACGGCCGCATCGCCATGGGTGGCGACGGCCAGGTCACGCTCGGCAACACCGTCATGAAGAGCAACGCGCGCAAGGTGCGGCGGCTGCACGAGGGCAAGGTCATCGCAGGCTTTGCCGGCGGCACCGCCGACGCATTCACGCTGTTCGAGCGCTTCGAGTCGAAGCTGCAGCAGTACGGCAACCTGACACGCGCGGCGATCGAACTGGCCAAAGACTGGCGCAGCGACCGCAGCCTGCGCCGGCTCGAGGCGCTGCTGCTGGTCGCGGACCCGTCGCATTCGCTGATGATCTCGGGCAACGGCGACGTGATCGAGCCCGAGCACGACCTCGTCGCGGTCGGCTCCGGCGGCCCGTTCGCACAGGCCGCGGCGCTCGCGCTGCTACAGAACACGGAGCTCGACGCGCGCGCGATCGTCGAGCGGGCGCTCGGCATCGCGGCCGACATCTGCATCTACACCAACCGCAACATGACGATCGAGGAGCTCTAGGAAGAGTTCAGAGTCTAGAGTCTAGAGTTCAGTAGGAGGCGCGCTGCGCCCTGGCCGCCAAAGGCGGCCTCCGATTCCGACTAGACTCTAGACTCTGAACTCGGAACTCTTCCCCTTCCCCATGTCCTCCATGACCCCCCGCGAAATCGTCCAGGAACTGGACAAGCACATCGTCGGCCAGGCGCAGGCCAAGCGCGCCGTCGCGATCGCCCTGCGCAACCGCTGGCGCCGCATGCAGGTAGGCGAACCGCTGCGCGCCGAGATCACGCCGAAGAACATCCTGATGATCGGCCCGACCGGCGTCGGCAAGACCGAAATCGCACGTCGCCTCGCGCGGCTCGCGAATGCGCCGTTCATCAAGGTCGAGGCCACCAAGTTCACCGAGGTCGGCTACGTCGGCCGCGAGGTCGACTCGATCATCAAGGACCTCGTCGACATCGCCGTGAAGATGACGCGCGAGCAGGAGATGGACAAGGTGCGCCACCGCGCGATGGACGCGGCCGAGGAACGGATCCTCGACGGCCTGCTGCCCCGACCGCGTTCGACCGACCCGACCGTCGGCTTCGGGCTGCGACAGGAGGAGTCCGCGCCGCCGCCGCGCGACAATGACACGCGCCAGCGCTTCCGCAAGATGCTGCGCGAAGGGCAGCTCGACGAGCGCGAGATCGAAATCGAGCTGCGGGCCGTACCGCCGAACGTCGAGATCATGGCGCCGCCCGGCATGGAGGAGCTCTCGCAGCAACTGCAGGGCATGTTCTCGAGCCTAGGCGGCGGTGGCCGCACGCGTTCGCGCCGGCTCAAGGTCAGCGAGGCGTTCAAGCTGCTGACCGAGGAGGAGGCGGCGAAGCTCGTCAACGAAGAGGAGCTCAAGACGCAGGCGCTGCGCAATGCCGAGCAGAACGGCATCGTCTTCATCGACGAGATCGACAAGATCGCGCGCCGGCAGGACACCGTCGCCGGTGCCGACGTGTCGCGCGAGGGGGTCCAGCGCGACCTGCTGCCGCTGGTCGAGGGCAGCACGGTCAACACCAAGTACGGCATGGTGAAGACCGATCACATCCTGTTCATTGCCTCGGGCGCGTTCCACATGTCGAAGCCGTCGGACCTGATCCCGGAGCTGCAGGGCCGCCTGCCGATCCGCGTCGAGCTCGAGGCGCTCAAGGTCGAAGACTTCGTGCGAATCCTGACCGAGCCCGACGCCTCGCTCTGCACGCAGTACGGTGCCCTGCTCGAGACCGAGGGCGTCCGGCTGCGTTTCGACGCATCGGGCGTGCGGCGGCTCGCCGAGGTCGCCTTCGACGTCAACCAGCGCACCGAGAACATCGGCGCGCGACGGCTGCACACCGTGATGGAGCGGCTGCTCGAATCGATCAGCTTCGAAGCCTCCGACCGCTCGGGGTCGGAACTCGTCGTCGATCGCGCCTACGTCGACGCGAGTCTCGGCGAGCTGGCGAAGGACGAAGATCTCGCGAGGTACATCCTGTGACCGCCCCGACGAATCCTGAGACCGTTGCCGCCTACTGGGCCGCGCGCACACCGCTCGAACTGAAGCTGCGCCGCAAGTCGCGCGTGCTCGAGGTCGTCTTCGACGACGGCATGCGGTTCGAGCTCTCGTTCGAGTACCTGCGCGTCTATTCGCCGTCGGCCGAGGTCCGTGGACACGGTCCGGGCCAGGAAACGCTGCAGCTGGGCAAGCACAACGTGCTGATCAACTCGGTCGACCCGGTCGGCAACTACGCCGTGCGGCTGGCGTTCGACGACGGCCATGACTCGGGACTCTACGCCTGGGCCTACCTCTACGAGCTCGGCGCCACGCACGCCGACAAGTGGCAACACTACCTCGACCGGATGGCCAAGCTCGGCATCCCGTACCCGACGCCGGTGCCGAAGAAACTCGGGTAGCCCGGCCCCGGACGCCGTCGCGCGGTTTGCCCGGCTCGGTCGGGCACGGAACCGCGTAGAATGACGGGCCCCATGAACGAAAACTCTTCCGCGAAGCCCGCGCGCCCGACGACGGATGCCCCCGGGTCGGTCGACTTCGGCTACGAGCAGGTCCCGGCCCACGAAAAGGCACGTCGCGTCCGCGCCGTGTTCGATTCCGTCGCCGACAAGTACGACATCATGAACGACCTGATGTCGGCCGGCGTGCACCGGCTCTGGAAGCGCCACACGCTGGGCCAGACCGGCCTGCGCCCCGGCCAGTGGGCGCTCGACGTCGCGGGCGGCACGGGCGACCTCGCGACGGGCATGGCGCGACAGGTCGGCGAGAACGGCCTCGTCGTGCTTTCGGACATCAACCAGGCGATGCTCGAGGTCGGTCGCGACCGGCTGCTCGACCGCGGCCTGCTGCGCAACGTGCGCTTTTCGCTCGCCAATGCCGAATGCCTGCCGTTCGCCGACGAGACCTTCGACTGCGTCACGATCGGCTTCGGCCTGCGCAACGTCACCGACAAGCCGGCGGCTCTCGCCTCGATGCGACGCGTGCTCAGGCCGGGTGGCCGGCTGCTGATCCTCGAGTTCTCGAAGCCGGTGTTCCCGGGCCTCAAGCCGGTCTACGACGCCTATTCGTTCAGCGTGCTGCCCTGGCTGGGGGCCCGGATCGCGAACGACCCGGAAAGCTATCGTTACCTCGCCGAATCGATTCGCCGCTTCCCCGACCAGGAGACGCTGGTCGGCATGATGCGCGACGCCGGGCTCGAGGACTGCCGCTACGAAAACCTCACCGGCGGGATCGTCGCGCTGCACAAGGGGTTCCGGTATTGAGCGCGAGTCCGCTCCACGCGCTGCTCGGGCAGCTCGCGACGGTGCTGAACCGCAACGTCGCGCAGTCCGAGCGCGCCACGCAACTGGCACGGCAACTCGAGGGTCGCGTGCTCGGGCTCACGCTCGAAGGCACGCCGATCACGCTGTTTTTCCGCCTGACCGACGGACGCGTCACGATCGACACGCGGCACGACGGTGCGACGGATGCGAGCCTTTCGGGCACGCCGCTCGGGCTGCTCTCGCTCGCGGGCCCCGGCGCCGCCGATCGCATGCGCAGCGCCGGCATCCGCATCAGCGGTGATGCCGAGGTCGCGCAGCGGTTCCAGGGCCTGTTGCAGCAGGCGCAACCCGATTTCGAGGAAGAGCTGGCGCGCGTCGTCGGCGACGTCGCGGCGCACCAGGTGGCCAACGTCGCCCGCGGCCTGCTCGACTGGGGTCGCAAGGCCGCCGACTCCTTCTCGATGAACGTGGCGGAGTACCTGCAGGAAGAAGGACGCGACGTGCCGTCGCGCGTCGAGCTCGAGGATTTCCTCGAGGCCGTCGACCACCTGCGCGAAGCCGCCGACCGCTTCGAGGCGCGCGTCGCGCGTCTCGAGGCCCAGCGCCGCAGCCAACCAGAGGAATAGGCCGGAACGGTTCGCGGGCGACGCACGGCCACTCGTCGCCTTCACCTGCACCAGCCATCGACCACGCATGCGCCCACGCGTCGCCACTCGCCTGCTCGACATCCAGCGCGTGCTCGTGCGGCACGGCCTCGACGAAATCATCCTCGCGACGCACCTGTTCCGGCCGTTGCGCTTTGCGTTCTACCTGTCGCCCGCGACCTGGTTCGAGCGCAGGAAGGGCGGCCCGCGCGCCGAGCGCATCCGGCTGGCGCTCGAGGAGCTAGGACCGATCTTCGTCAAGTTCGGCCAGGCGCTCTCGACCCGTCGCGACCTGCTGCCACCGGACCTCGCCGACGAACTCGCCAAGCTGCAGGACCGCGTCCCGCCGTTCCCGGTCGCGGAAGCCAAGGCGATCATCGCCAACGCCTACGGCCGCCCCGCCGAGGAAGTGTTCGAACGCTTCGACGACGAGCCGCTCGCGGCCGCCTCGATCGCGCAGGTGCACACGGCGAAGCTGCGCACCGGCGAGGAGGTCGTCGTCAAGGTCGTGCGTCCGGGCGTGCGCGAAAAGATCGAACGCGACCTCGAGGTCATGTACGTGCTCGCGCAGCTCGCGCGCGACTACTCGAAGGAAGGCCATCGCCTGCGGCCGCTCGAGGTCGTCGCCGAATACGAGCGCACGATCCTCGACGAGCTCGACCTGATGCGGGAGGCCGCAAACGCGGCGCAGCTCAAGCGCAATTTCGGCGACTCGCCGCTGCTGTACGTGCCGCAGGTGCACTGGGACTACTGCCGCTCCGACGTGATGGTCATGGAGCGCATCCACGGCGTGCTGGTCAACGACATGCCCGAGCTGCACCGGCGCAAGGTCAACATCCAGCGGCTGGCCGAAAACGGCGTGGAGATCTTTTTCACGCAGGTGTTCCGGCACAATTTCTTCCACGCCGACATGCACCCCGGCAACATCTTCATCCAGACGCAGGACCCCGAGCACCCGGTCTACGCGGCGGTGGATTTCGGCATCGTCGGCACGCTCGACTCGCGCGACCAGCACTACCTCGCCGAGAACTTCCTGGCCTTCTTCGACCGCGACTACAACCGCGTCGCGCGCCTGCACGTCGACTCGGGCTGGGTGCCGGCCGACACGCGGGTCGAGGAGCTCGAGGGGGCGGTGCGCACGGTCTGTGAGCCGATCTTCAACAAGCCGCTCGACGAGATCTCGTTCGCGGTCGTGCTGATGCGCCTGTTCGAGATCGCACGCCGCTTCGACATGCGCGTGCAGCCGCAACTGCTGCTGCTGCAGAAGACCATGCTGCAGATCGAAGGGCTCGGACGGCAGCTCTACCCGCAGCTCGACCTCTGGAAGACCGCGCAGCCGATCCTGCAGGAATGGGCGTCGGACCGCTTCAGCGGCCGCAGTTTCGCCGAGCAGTTCCGGCGCCAGCTGCCCGACCTCAACGAAGCCGTGCGCACGCTGCCGCAGGTGCTGCAGCAGATGATCCAGAAGGCCGGCGAAGGCACGCTGCGCATCCGCGTCGACCGCGCGCCGTACGAAGACCTGCGGCGCGAGATCCGCGAAGACGGCCGGCGCCGCGACCAGACCCTGATCGGCGCGGTCGTGCTGCTCGCGGGCATCGTCTGGCTCGGCGTGCGTGCGGACTGGGTGCCGGGCGCGATCCTGACCGCGGCGGGCCTGCTGGGCGTGATCCTCGCGCGACGCTAGGCGCCGGCGCCGCCCGCGGCTGAATTTATTGCACGAGCGCCGCGCGGTTCGTGCGCCGTGTCGCCAAACGCCGACGGTCATGCACGCGAACGCTCGCAGGCAGCGGCGGTCACAGATGAACCCAACCAAGGAGGGTTACACCATGCGCATGACCAAGCTGGCCGCAGTCGTTACGTCCGTGCTGTTCGGTGCGGCGCTGGCCCACGCCGGCGACGACAAGATGGGCAAGGACAAGTTCACGGCCGCCGACTCGAACCACGACGGCTCGATCACGCTGGCCGAGGCCCAGACGGGCATGCCGACGCTCGCGGCGAAGTTCTCGTCCGTGGACACGAACGGCGACGGCAAGATTTCGGCCGACGAGTTTGGCGCCTATCACAAGGGCAAGGCGATGGAGGCCGACGAGGCCACTACGCCGCCGACGGACAAGTAACGGTCCGGCCGCACGGAACCCGAGCCGACCGGAATCCAGGATCCCGGGACGCGGCGACGCGGAAAGCCGCGTTGGTCGCTCGCCGTAGCGCAACGGCAGGTTCGTGTGACATCGCTCGAGGCACCCGGCGTGCATACGTGCGCCGGGTGCTTTCTTGTGAGCGAAGACCCGCGCGGCGGGCCACGTCGATCCACCGCCCCGATCGAGCGGCGCGGACCCCGCCGGCTGTCGTCATTCCCTGACCTCGATCCAGGTCGCACGCGCTCGCGCGCACAACTCTCCTTCGCCGTCGAAGATTGCCGTGCCGCAATGGTGCTTGCGCCCCTCGGCACCGAGTTTCCAGCCGATGACGGTGCAGGGTTCGCCGACACGGACGCGCCGATCGACGTGCGCCTGCATTTCCCCGAGCAGCATCTTGCGCGGCGCCTGCTCGACCAGCGCGAAGTAGCCCGGACAGTCGAGCGCGGCCCAGTGGTACTCGACGGCGACCTTGCCGTCGCCGCCGTCCAGGTCGTCGGCGGGAATCCAGGGGCCGGCAACCAGTCCCGAATCGAGCAGTCCCGGAAAGATCCGCAAGCCGTCGCCGCGACGCCGGTGCGGGCCACAGACGAAGCAATCCGGAAAATTGTGCTGCTTGAAGCCGACGTAGTGCTGCGAGGCCCACACCGCCTGCACGTACGGGGGCGATTGCGGCACGTCGAGCTCCAGGTGCGCCGCGGTCGCCGTCGCGATGCGCAGCTCACCGTCCTGCAGCAGGAAGGAGCCCGGCGTCTCCCCCGGTAGCAGTGTCAGTTCGCGCTCGAGCGGCGGCGGCGCGAGCAACCGCACCCGCACGTCCTCGCCCGACGCCACCGCCAACGCGCCGCACACATACCCGCCGTTGCCCGAGTCGGGCGGGCCATTGAAACGCCGCGCGATCGTCAGGCGCGACCTGCCGTTGCCTTGCTCATCCATCGTTGCTCAGTCCTCGGCGCAAGCCTGCGCCGTCATGGGCGCACGGCGCCGTCATCTTCGTCCTCCGGTGCGGCGCAATGCCAGCAAGCGTCGAACTGGCCCTCGACACGTTCGCCGCAACGCTCGCACGTCCAGTCGGGACCCGGTGCAGCGACGGCACCGCGTGCCGCCTCGATGAGCCCGCGCGCGCGCAGCGCCTCGCCGTTGCGCACGACCCAGAGCTCGGGCCAGCACTCGACGAACGGGATTTCGCCGAGCACGCTGTTCAACCCCTCGTTGCGCACGAAACAGGCAATGCCGGCGGCCTCGAGCACGTTGCGCAGGTGCGCGATCTCGAGGATCGACTCGGCCGTGTGGACCTTGCGCAGGGCAACCCCTTTGCCGGGTGGCCGGCATGACGGGCCGGCGATCGACTTCGCCAGCGTGCGTTTCGCCGGTGGCGCCGTACCGCTAGCATGCGGGTCATGACGCAACCGTCGCCCGCTACCTTACTGTCCCGTCGCTTTCCCGCAAAGCGCGCGTTCGTCACCGGTGCCGCGAGCGGACTCGGGCTCGCGTTCGCCCGGCTGCTGGCGCGCGACGGCTGGTCGCTCGGGCTGCTGGACGTGTCGGCCGACGGTCTCGACACGGCCGCGACCACGCTGCGGGAACTCGGCGCGCGCGACGCGACGGGGTACTGCGGCGACGTCGCCGACGCGGTCTTCGTGGCGCAGTCGCTGCAGTCGTTTGCTGCGTCGCACTCCGCCGGCCTCGACGTGCTCGTCAACAACGCCGGGGTCGCCGTCGCGGGCGGCATCGACGTGACGCCGGTGCAGGACTGGGAGTGGATCGTCCGCATCAACCTGCTCGGCGTGGTCTGGGGCTGTCGTGCCGCCGTGCCGCTGCTCCGGGTGCAGCCGCAGGGCGGTCTGGTCCTCAACGTCGCGAGTTCCGCCGGGTTCGCCGCGGCGCCACAGATGGCCGCTTACAACTCGACCAAGGCCGGCGTCATCGCGCTCAGCGAGACGCTGGTCGGCGAACTGGCCGGGACGGGCATCCAGGTGTCGGTCGCGATGCCGGGGTTTTTCCGCACCCACCTGCTCGACCACATGCGGGCGCCCGCGGCCGAAGGACGGCTCGCACACCAGCTGATGGACCACGCGCGATACGACGCCGACGCCGCAGCGGTGGCGCTGCTCGGCGCTGCCGCGCGTGGCGACACCTACATCGTCTGGCCGCGGCAGTATCGCCTGGCCTGGCGTCTCAAGCGGTGGTTCCCGCGCTGGTTCCTCACGCGCGTGCAGGCGTTCCGCGACGCTCAGCTGCGACGGGCGGATCGATCGCCAGGATGAAGCGCGTGTAGATCTCGGGCAGGCGGTCGAGCACCGCCTCCTTGCCGAGCATGTCGCCATGCACGATCGCCGTGCGCAGCACCGACAGCGACAGAGCCTCGATCGCCTCCCTTGCCACCGGCGCGTAGCTCAGGTGCCAGGGCTCGATGCCCGCGCCGCCGCGGTCGGAGCCGTACGGGCGGAAGAAACCGAAGCGACCCATGTGCCGTTCGAGCCAGCCCGAGAGCCGCGCGAACACGCCGTCCGGCGCATACTCCGCCGGCAGCAGTTGCACCTGGTAGCCCTCGGGCATGGCCGCGGCGTCGATCACGTCGATGTCAGACCCCCAGTGGTGACGGCTGCCGCCGGGGATCGCGGACCAGGCGAGGATCGCGTCGACCCGCTCCGCATCGGTCAGCTGCGCGGGGTCGAGCAAGCGACCGTCGCGCCGGTACAGTGGGCGCTCGCCCCGCCACTTTCGGTTCCAGAGCGTCACTTGCCGCTCGAAGTCGCGATGGCTCGAGACGGCTTGCAGGTCGATCCCTGAGTCCCGCGCCGCGTCGCGCATCGCCAAAAATGCGGCGACCACCTCGTAATGCAGCGAGCAGCGTGGCTGCTCGAGGTCGACGATGTGGGCGCGGGACCGGCCGGTCAGTTCGAGGGGGTTCATGCGGTCGTCGCCTCGCGGCCGGGTGTCGGGATTCTTTGCATGTCGAAGCGGCCTGCTGCGAACCGTCGTGCGTCGCGCCAGTCTACGGGGATATGATGCCGCGCAGTTCGAGGCCGTGCACAAGATAAAGACCAAGGCCGTGATCGGACGAGGACTCAAGTTGCGTTACGTGCTGGCCGTGGTCGCGGCCGGCCTGCTGTTGACCGCGCTGTTCGCAGTCAACGCAACGCTCTCCGCGCGCAACGAGGCCGCGCAGCTGCATACCGTGTTGACGGAGCTCGCGAGCGTCGGCAGCGACGTCTCGAATCCGCGCGTCGCGGAACTGCACGCGCAGATCGAGCATATCGTCGGCGACCGCGGTTCGCGCCACCTGCTGCTCGTCGTGCTTGCCGGCCTGCTGCTCACGGTCCTGGCCGCGACCATCACCGCGACGCTGATCACGCGCATCGACCGCGCGCTGACGACGCTGATGCAGGACGCCCGCAAGATCGGCGAGGGCCGACAGACGGAGCCGGTCACGGTGACCGGCGTGGCCGAGGTCGCCTCGCTCGAACATTCGCTCGAGCAGATGCGCCAGACCCTGGCCGCGACGACCATTTCGCGCGACTACCTCGACGACGTGCTGAACGGCATGGACGACGCCGTGCTGGTCACCTCGCCCGACGGGCTGATCCGCACGGCCAACGCCGCCGCGATGAGCTGGTTCGGCGATGAAGCGCAACTCGCCGGCACGCCGTTCGCGGACCTCGTCGCGCCCGAGCATCGCACGGCGTTCGACCTGACGCGGCTCGCCGCCGAGCCGGGCGAGACGGTCGTGCGGACGCAGCGCGGGCAGACGATCCCGGTCGCGATCAACATCGCGCCGCTCGGCCGCGACGAACGCTCGACCACGAGCCGCGGCAACGTCGTCGTGCTGCGCGACGTCACCGAGCGCAAGCGCGCCGAACGCCGCATCCGTTACCTGGCCCGGTTCGACACGCTCACGAAGATGCCGAACCGCATGCAGTTCCAGCACATGCTGCACCAGGCGATCACGCGCACGACGCGCCAGGGCCGTGGGCTCGTGCTGCTGTACATCGACGTCGACAACTTCAAGGAAGTCAACGACACCTTCGGCCATGAAACGGGCGACCGCGTGCTCGAGACGCTCAGCGAGCGGCTCTCGCGCGTGCTGCCGCGCGAGGCCGTGGCGGGTCGGCTCGCCGGCGACGAGTTTGCGATCTTTGCCGAGGGCGTCGACGGCGAGCAGGCGCGTCACGAGCAGGCCGCGGACCTGGCCCGCCTGGTGCTCGCCGAGATCGGGCGCCCGATGCACCTGCCCGACAAGGAGATCGACGTCACGACGAGCATCGGCGTCGCGCTGGTGCCCGAGCACGCCGACAACGTGATCGACCTGATCCGCAACGCCGACGCGGCGATGTACCACGCCAAGCGGCAGGGCCGGAACTGCCACGTCTTCTACCTGCCCGAGATGAACGCCGCCGCGGTCGAGCGCCTGCTGCTCAAGAGCAAGCTGCGACGCGCGCTGGAGCGCGACGAGTTCCTCGTCCGTTATCAGCCGAAGGTCGACCTCGCGACCGGCGAGGTCGTCGGTGCCGAGGCGTTGCTGCGCTGGCGCCTGCCCGGGCACGGCGAGATCGCGCCGTCGCAGTTCATCCCGCTCGCCGAGGAGTCGCGGCTGATCCTCGACATCGGTGCCTGGGTACTGAACCAGGTCTGCATCGATTACGCGGAATGGAAGCAGAAGGTCGCCGACCCCGGACGCATCGCGATCAACCTGTCGCTCAAGGAACTGAGCCAGGCGAGCTTCATCCCGAACTGCCGCTCCGTGTTCGAGCGGCACAACGTCGCGCCGTCGGCGGTCGAGCTCGAGATCACGGAGACGACGCTGATGCTCGATTCCGAGCGCACGCTGCCGCTGCTCGACGAGTTGCGGTCGATGGGCGTGCACCTGTCGATCGACGACTTCGGCACCGGCTACTCGAGCCTGAGCGCGCTGCAGCAGTTCCCGATCAGCACGCTCAAGATCGACCGCTCGTTCGTCGTCAACGCCGCCACCGACCCGGACGACGCCACGATCGTGCGCACGATCATCGAGATGGGGCGGAGCCTGCGGCTGCAGGTCATCGCCGAGGGCATCGAGACCGAGGAGCAGCGTTACTTCCTGCTGCACAGCGGCTGCCAGTTCGGACAGGGCCGCCTGTTCGGCGCGCCGACCACGAGCGCTGCCTTCCTCGACCTGCTGCAGCGCCAGGCGACCGGCGAGCACCCGGTCCTGCGCCTGCCGGCCTGAGAAAGCGCCGCGGCCTACTGCAACGTGGCGGGCACCTTCGTGGCCGCCTGGTCGATGCGACGCACCGTTTCCGCGACGACCTGCTGCGTCGCCGTCTCGAACGCGGCCATGATCGCCGCACGGCTGTTCTCGCTGGCGGCGACCTGCGCGTCGGCGACGAAGCTGTCCACGCGGGTCGCGCGGCGTGCGTCGACGAGGCTCGCCTGCAACTGCACCTGCACGGCGGGCGCCGCCGTCGGCGACGGGGCCACCGCTTCGAACTGCCGCAACTCGATGTCGAGCATGAGCTCGGCCGGCGAACGCGACGGTGCCGCGAACACGCCCGCGTAGCGACCCGAGGCCGCAAGCGCGGTCACGAGGGCCTGCTGCACCATCTGCGGCGCCGGCTCGGCCCAGCGCACGCCGCTGTAGTAATCGAAGCGACTGGCGCCGGGCGCGATCGCGATCCGTGTGGTGTCGAGCGCCACCGAGGCATGCGGACGCGCGACGACCAGCGCGAAACCCAGGGCTTCAGCGGCGGCCACGGTTGGCGGCGCAGGGTGCTGGCCGACACGGTACGTCTCGTCGGCGGGCGCGTCGGATTCGAGCAGGCCGCCGAAGCAACCCGTGAGCGCCCCTGCGACGCACGCGACCAGCACGCCGGCACGGCCAATCCGAGGCATCGTCATCGCGGCATCTCCACACCGGACGGCGCCGGCTGCAGCACCAGGCTCGACGGCCGTTCGCGCAACTCGCGCGCGAGGCTGCGCACCTCGGCGCTCGCGTCACGGGCATCGATCATGAGCTGCTGCAGTTCCGCGACGCTGACGCCGGCGGAGCGCCCGAGCGAGCCGCCATTGCCGTTGAACAGGCCGTCGATGCCGTCGGCTGCGCGCGCGAGCTTCTCCGACGCGACGCGTGCGTTCGCCATCACGGCGGCCAGTTCGGGCTGGGTCTGCTGGAGCGTGCCATCGAGCCGGCTGGTCAGCTCGAGCGTCTGTGTCGACACCTTGCGCAGGTCCGACGTCAGCGCCTGCACGTCGGCCATGGTCGCCGGCAGCTGCGCCGAGGCTTCCTCGATGTTGGCGAGCGTCGCGCCGAGGGCGCGCACGTTCTCGTCGGCGAGGATGCGCTCGATCCGCGTCATGATCGCGGACGCCTGGCCGAGGATCTGTGGCAACCGCTCGACCGACGCCTCGATCGTGCCCTTGCGCGAGGCGATGACGGGGTACTTCTCGCCCTGCGCAAACCGCTTGATGCCGGGCACCGACGGGTCCTGCTCCAGGTCGATGTAGAGCAGGCCGGTCAGGCCGAGCAGGCCGAGCTTGGCCTGTGTCGCGCCCGAGACCGGCGCGGTCGAATCGATGTCGGCCACGATCTTCACGCGGCGCGGATCGTCCTTGTCGACCTTGAGCGAGGTGACCCGCCCGACGTCGACGCCGAGGTAACGCACCGGGCTGCCCTTGGAAAGCCCGCTGACCGTGCCCTCGAAGTAGATCTCGTAGGTGTCGTAGTCGCGGCGGTCGCCGCGGCCGGAATACCACCAGACGAAGGCGAGCGCCGCGAGCACGCAACCGAGCGTGAACAGCGCGACCGTGGCGTATTTCGCGTCACGCTCCACGCACGTCACCTGCGTGTTCGTCGTCGCGATCCTCGTCGTCGATGCCGACCGAGCGGCCGCGCGCGCCGTGGAAATATTCCCGGATCCAGGGGTGGGGGTTCTGGACGATGCCCGAGAGCGTGTCCACGATCACTTTGCCATCGACCAGCACCGCGACACGATCACATGTCCGCGCGAGGGTGTCCAGATCGTGGGTAACCATCACGACGGTCAGCCCGAGCGTGCGCCGCAGGTACAGCACGAGCTCGTCGAACGCGGCGGCGGCGATCGGGTCGAGCCCCGCGGTCGGCTCGTCGAGGAACAGCATGACCGGGTCGAGCGCGAGCGCGCGTGCCAGCGCGGCGCGCTTGATCATGCCGCCCGACAGCTGCGCCGGAAACTTCGCACCGGCCGCGAGCGGCAGCCCGACCATGCGCAGGCGCAGCGCGGCGAGGCCCTGCAGCGTCTCCTCCGGCAGGTCCAGTGCCTCGACGACCGGCAGGATCACGTTCTCCGTCACGGTGAGCGACGTGAACAACGCGCCGTGCTGGAACGTCACGCCGTAGCGACGCTTGACCTCGCGCAGTTCGCGGTCGGACATGCGCGTGATGTCGCGCCCTTCGAGCTCGACGGTCCCGGCGTCGGGCATGCGCAACCCGAGCAGGCTCTTGAGCAGCACCGACTTGCCGCTGCCCGAACCGCCGACGATGCCGAAGACCTCGCCCGGGTAGACCTCGAACCCCACGCCGTCGTGCACCGTCTGCGTGCCGAAGCGGTTGACGATGTCGCGGACGACGATGATCGGTTCGCGAGTCGTGGCCACGGCGGTCAGAAGTCGATCTCGAGGAAGAAGATCGCGAACAGCGCGTCGGCGAAGATCACGAGGAAGATCGACTGCACGACCGCGAGCGTCGTCAGGCGGCCGAGCTCGCGCGAGGACTCGCGCACCTGCAGGCCGCGCAGCGTGCCCGTGAGCCCGATCAGCATTCCGAACACCGGCGCCTTCACGAGCCCGGCCCAGAACGTCGTCGGCCCGATCGCCTCGTCGAGCCGCTGGAGGAACTGCGGCCAGGGCAGGTCGATCAGGTAGCGCGCGAGCAGGCCGCCGCCGAGCAGCCCCATGAAGTCGGCGATGATCGTGAGCAGCGGCATCGCGA
Source organism: Steroidobacteraceae bacterium (assembly GCA_035554635.1). Classification (GTDB taxonomy): domain Bacteria; phylum Pseudomonadota; class Gammaproteobacteria; order Steroidobacterales; family Steroidobacteraceae; genus RPQJ01. Next base: position 32,096 of record DATMIB010000262.1, read on the forward strand.
TGACGAGGCCGAGCACGCGCGGCAGGACCAGCACCTCGTACGGGTTCACGCCCATCGACTCGAGCGCGTCGACTTCGTCGTTGAGCTTCATCACGCCGATCTCGGCGGCGTAGGCGCTGCCCGTGCGCCCGGCCACCATGATCGCCGTGAGCAGCACGCCGAGTTCGCGCAGCACGCCGAGCGCGACCAGGTCGACCGTGAAGATCTCCGCACCGTAGGGACGCAGCTGCTGGGCGCCGATGTAGGCGGAGATGACGCTGATCAGGAACGCGATCACGGCGACGACCGGCACCGCCTGGTAGCCGGTTTCGTAGGCGTGGCGCACGACCGACGGAATCCGCAGCCGCTTGAGCGAACGCCAGGCCAGGGCCGCCGTGCCGATCAGCAGCCCGCCGTAGGTGAGCGCCTCGTACCAGGCGTGGAAGCGTTCGTGCAGTGCGTGGCCGAACCGCACGAGCCACGGCCGCGCGGGCTCCGGTTCGAGGCCGTCGTCCTCGGCCGTGCGTGCGAACAACTCGTCGAGGTAGGCGAAGTGCGCCGGCAGCGTACCTTCGACGGTGGGCGCCTGGCCGCGCGCCTGGACACGCGACAACGCGTCCTTGAGCAGCCACGCGGGCCCGATGTCGAAGCGCCCGGCCTGCGTGAGGTCGAGCGCCCGGGCGTCGGCACGTTCCCATTCCCGCAGTGCCGCCTCGAGCGGCTCGACGTCGAGCGCACGGCAATCGCCGGCGAGGCGCAGTTGCCCGAGCCCGGCATCCACGCTCGCGTCGAATCGGTGGTGGTCTTCCGGCATGGCTCGTGAACGCGTCGGGAAGGCGCGGCGCAGATGCTAGCATCGGGGCCAGCAGTGCGTGAGGGCCGATGGCCGGCGAATTCCTCAGCCAGATCCTGATCCTGCTCGCAGGCTCGCTGCTGGTGCTGAGCCTCGTGCGGCGGTTCAGGCTGCCACCGATCCTCGGTTACCTCGTCGTCGGCATGCTGCTCGGGCCGCATTCGCTCGGCCTGGTGCCGAACGACGCCACGGTCCGCCTGCTCGCGGAAATCGGCGTCGTGTTCCTGGTCTTCACGCTCGGCCTCGAGTTCTCGTTCGCGCGCATGGTCGCGATGAAGTCCGAGGTGCTCGGCATCGGCGGCCTGCAGGTGCTGCTCTGCGGCGTCGTGTTCGGCGTGCTCGCCCTTGGAGCCGGTCTCGGCGCCGGCACGGCCATCGTCGTCGGCGGGGCGCTCGCGATGTCGTCGACCGCGATCGTGCTGCGCCAGCTCGGCGACCAGCTCGAGCTCGCGCGCACCCACGCGCGGCTGGCGCTCGGGATACTGCTGTTCCAGGACCTCGCGTTCGCGCCGCTGCTCGCGCTGGCCACCGCGCTCGCCGCGCACGGCGGTGAAGTGCCGGGCGTCGTGTGGCTGCTCGGCCTGGCCGGGCGCGCCGTCCTCGCGCTGCTGGTCGTGCTGGTGCTCGGGCGCCTGCTCGCACGCCCGCTGTTTCGCGAGATCGCGCGTCACCGCAGCACCGAGACCTTCACGCTGACCGTGATGTTCGTGGCACTCGGCGGTGCCTGGGCGACACACCACCTCGGCCTCTCGATGGCGCTCGGCGGCTTCCTGGCCGGCATGCTGCTGGCCGAGACCGAGTTCAAGCACCAGACCGAAGCCGTGATCAAGCCGTTCCAGGACATCCTGCTCGGCCTGTTCTTCGTGTCGGTCGGCATGCTGCTCGACCTGCGCGTCCTGCTCGGGCAGTTGCCGCTGGTGCTGCTGCTCGTGCTCGTGCTGCTGCTGGTCAAGACCGCCATCGTCACGCTGGTGGTGCGCTGGTTCGTGCCAAACACGCGCAAGGCGCTGCGCACCGGCCTCGTCGTCAGCATGGGCGGCGAGTTTGGCTTCGCGTTGCTGACCCTGCTGCTGCACGGCAAGGCGATCGAACCGGTGGCGGGCCAGGTGCTGCTCACGGCCATCGCCCTGAGCATGCTGCTCGGGCCGCTGATCGTGCGTTACAACAAGCGTGTCGCGGACCGGATCCTGCGTCGCCGTCGCACCCTGCCCGCGGACCTCGCGTTCGAGACGGTGAAGACACGCGAGATCGCCCAGAGCGAGCACATCATCATCTGCGGCTACGGCCGCGTCGGGCAGAACCTCGCGCGCATCGTCGAGCAGCGCGGCTTCGAGTACGTGGCGCTCGAATCGGATCCGTTGCGCGTGCGTGACGCGCGCATGGCGGGCGAGCCCGTCGTCTACGGCGACGCCGTGCACCCCGAGGTGCTGCTGACGCTCGGGCTCGACCGGGCGACGGTCGTCGTGATCACGTTCGACGCCCCCGACACGGCATTGCGCATCGTGCGGACCGTGCGTCGGCTGCGGGCCGACGTGCCGCTGCTCGTGCGCACCGAGGACGACGCGCGGCTCGACGCGTTGCAGGCCGCCGGCGCGACCGAAGTGATCCCGGGTACGTTCGAGACCAGCCTGGCGCTCGCATCGCACCTGCTGCTGTTCCTGCGCGTGCCGGCCACCGAGGTGCTCGAGGCGACCGAGCAGGTCCGGCACGAGCGTTACGCGATCCTGCGCAGCGTGTTCCGGCGGCGCGTGCAGACGCGCCCGCCCGATGGCGACACCGCAGCCCCCCGCGAACAGCTCTACACGGTCGTGCTGCCGCCCGGTGCCACGGCCGTCGACAAGACCATCCGCGAACTCGGTCTCGACCGCGGGTCGGTGACGGTGAGCGCGATCCGGCGCGAAGGCATCACCGGCCGCGACCCGGACCCGGAGACCTACCTGCGCGAGGGCGACGTGCTCGTGCTGTGGGGCCGGCCGGAGGACCTCGAGCGCGTCGAGAGCCGGCTGCTGATGGGCTGACGAGCGGCGCGCGGCGTCCGCGATCCCTCCGCTTGGACCGTCGCCACCCTCGTCGCGCGCCCGCTCGAGCAAGGGTCGCCGTTCATTGCGCGGTCCTCCGTGCGATGAACGATGCGCGCTCGATCAGGAGCGTGGGGAGAGGCCGGGCGGCCCGGTCACGCGCCGCCTCCGCACGTGATCAGCAGCCCGCTGGCCGCCGCCGAGACGGGACGGGCCCATCGGCGACGTGCCCTCATAGCTGTACGTCCGCTCAGTCGTTGACACAGTGTCAACAACGCGACACGATGTCAGCATGTCCTACATCACCGAACGCCGCCAGGAAGAGAAGGACCGCCGCCGCGGCGAGATCGTCGACGCCGCCGAGGCGCTGTACGCCGAGACCGGCTGGGATGCCATCACGATGGACCAGGTCGCGCGTCGCGCACGCCTGAGCCGCGCCCTGCTCTACGTCTACTTCAAGGACAAGCAGGACCTCCACCTCGCGCTGGTCGAGCGCGCGCTCGATGCCCTGCGCGAGTCGTTCCTCGAGGCCCAGCGCGGCCACCCGGACGGCCTCAGCGAGGTCGAGGCCATCGGCCAGGCCTACCTCGCCTATGCACGCGAGAAGCCGCACTACTTCGACGCCTGCGCGCGCTACCAGGCGCACGAGGTCTGCAGCGCCGAGGTGCACGCGAACGAGGAGGCCTGCAGGGTCGCCGGCCATCGCGTGCACGAGGTCATCGTCGCGTCGCTCAATCGTGGCGTCGCCGACGGCACGATCCGCAACGACCTCGGCAACCCGTACGTCACGGCGCTGGCGCTCTGGGCGTTCTCGCACGGCGTGATCCAGATCGCGGCGAACAAGGGCGGGCAGATCGAGCACGAGGGCACGCCGCTGCCCGTGTTCGTCGAGCATGCGTTCGGGCTCGCGCTGAGGTCGCTCAAGCCATGACGAAGACGCCGTCGTCGCAGGCACGTCGCGCGTGGCTGGCCGTCGCCATGACGACCACGCTCCTCGCGGCGGCAGCGTCGGCGGGTGCCGCACCGGACGACGCCGCCGAGCGCGCCCGCGGCGCCACGGGCACGACGACGCCTGCCGTCGCGGCTCCAGTCGTGACGCCACAGCCGCCGACGCCGGCCACGACGACGACGACAGCACCCACAACGACGGGGACGATGGGCGGCTCGCTCATGGTCGAGGACGGGCTGCAGCAATTGCTCGACGAGGCGCTGCAGGCCAACCTCGAGTTGCGCGTCTCGAGCCTCACGGTCCGGCAACGTCTCGCGGCGCTCGACCAGGCGCGGGCGCGTTACCTGCCCGCGATCGATTTCGCCGCGCGTTACACCGTTGCGGACGGCGGTCGCACGATCGACATCCCGGTCGGCGACCTCGTCAACCCGGTCTACGAGACGCTCGAGCAGCTGCTGGCCGCGCAGGGCACGCCGACCGCGTTTCCGCGCGTGCAGAACCAGTCGATCGACCTGCTGCGCAGTCCCGAGCAGGAGACCAAGCTCGTCCTCGCGCAGCCGCTGTACGAACCGCGGCTCGGCCCGGCCGTCGATGCGAACCGTGCCGAGGTCGCGCGCGCCGAGGCCGACCTCGCGGCGTTGCGCTCGCTCGTGATCCGCGACGTGCAGCAGGCCTATTACCGCTGGCTCGCGGCCCAACAGGCGGTCACGGTGCTCGACGCGACGCTCGAAGCGGCGCAGGCGAACCTCGCCGCCAACGAGAGCCTCTACCGCAACGGCCGCATCACGCGTGACCTCGTCTATCGCGCCGAAGCCGACGTGCTCGAGATCGAGCAGGAACGCCTCGGCGCGGCGAGTCGTGTGCGTATCGCCGCGAGCTACGTCAACCTGCTGCGCAATTCGCGGCTCGACCGGCCGCTGCCCGCGACGGTCATCGACGATGCCACGATCGAGCGTTTCCGCGCGAACCTGCTGCGGACGCTGTCGGGCCGCACGCTCGACGTCACCCGGTTGCAGCAGATGGCCGACGAGCGGCGCCAGGAACTCAGGAGCCTAGACTCGGCGATCGAGGCCGGCGAGGCACAGAAGGCGCTGGCCCGGGCGGCCTTCAAGCCGACGCTCGCGCTCGGTGCCGAAGCGGGCATCCAGGGCACCGAGTACGGCCTCGCCGACGACGACCGTTACGTCCTCGCCTCGCTCGTGCTGCGTTGGAACGCGTTCCGCGGCGGCGCCGACCGCGCCGCACTCGACGAGGCGCGCGCGCTGACCGAACAGCTGCGCACCACACGAGAGCTCGCGGGGCAGCAGGTGCGGCTCGAGGTGCAGCAGGCGCTCGAACGGTTCGAAGTCGCCGAGGCTTCGCTCGGCACCGCGGTCAAGCGGGCCCAGGCCGCCTCCGGTGCGTTCGAGATCACGAGCCGCAAGCGCGACCTCGGCCAGATCAACCAGGCGGAATTCATCGACGCGCGGCGCGCCTACACCGATGCGCAGCTCAACGTCACGCTCGTGCGCGCGGAGTACCTCGCGCGCCTGGCGGAACTCGAATACGCGGTCGGCCAGCCTCGCCGGTCGCAGCAGGAGCGACTGCGATGACCCCGGCCCACCGTTGGATCGCGATCACGACCGCCGCCGCCGTGGCGGCCGTCCTGCTGGCGGGTTGCGGCTCGAAGCAAACCGCCGCGCCGCCGGCGCCGCGCGAATCGCCGCCCGCCGCCGTGCGGGCGGAGCCCGTCGTCAGCGTCGCGGTCGCCCACCAGACACGTGCCGTGGGGACGCTCGCGCCGCGCGACGAGGTCCGGCTTGCGTTCAAGGTGGGCGGCGTGGTCGAGCGCGTGCTCGTCGACGCGGGCGACACCGTCCGCAAGGGCCAGTTGCTCGCGGCACTGAAGCAGGCCGAAGTCGATGCGGCCGTGCTGCAGGCATCGGAGGCGGCGGACAAGGCACGCCGCGACCTCGAGCGTGGTCGGCGGCTGCGGGCCGACGAGGTCGCCACCGAGGAGCAGGTCGAGAACCTGACGACCGCCTACAACGTCGCGCTGGCCAACCTGCGCACCGCGCGCTTCAACGCGCAGTACGCGCGGATCGAGGCGCCGGCCGACGGTGTCGTGTTCGAGCGCCTGGTCGAGGGCGGCGAACTCGTGCAGCCGGGGCAGCCGGTGGTCGTCGTCGGCGCGACGGGCTCGGGCTGGGTCGTGCGCATCGGGCTCGCCGACCGCGACGCGATGCGCATCGAGCCGGGCGCACGCGCCGAGATCACGTTCGACGCTTATCCCGGCCGCGTGTTCGCGGGCCAGGTCACCCGCGTCGGCGCGGCCGCCGATCGGTACACCGGCACGTTCGAGGTCGAAGTCGCGGTCGCACCGAACGGTGCGCGATTCGCGCGTGGGCTCGTCGCCAAGGTGGCGTTGCCGCTTGCCGAACTGCCTGACGTCGCTGCCGACGCGACCGTCGTGCCGGTGTCGGCACTGGTGGAAGCCGACGGCCCGCAGGCGACCGTCTACGTCGTCGATCGCACGCGCCAGGTCGCGCTGCGCAAGGTCGTCACGCTCGGGCCGATCCTCGGCGAGCACGTCGTCGTCACGGCCGGGCTCGACGTCGGCGACCCGGTCGTCACCGACGGCGCGGCGTGGCTGACCGACGGGCGCGCGGTGCGCGAAGTCGACGGCGACCGGGGCTGAACGATGCGTATCTGGGCATTCGCGGTCCGCCGCTGGCAGTTCACGCTGCTGCTGTTCGGGCTGCTGATCGCGATGGGAGTGTCGACGCTGCAGAACATCCCTCGCAGCGAAGACCCGGAGTTCCATGCGCCGATCCCGATCATCGTCGTCGCCTACCCCGGCGCCGACCCGGCCGACATCGAGCGCCTGATTGTCGACCCGATCGAGGACGCGATCGCCGAGCTCGACGACATCAAGCGCATGGACAGCCGTTCGCTCGACGGCGTCGGCATCATCCAGGTCGAATTCCACTGGGACCAGGACGCCGACGAGAAGTACGACGAGGTCGTCCGCGAGGTGAACCGGATCCGGCCCGAGCTGCCGGCCGACATCGCCAACCTCGAGGTGCGCCGCGCAGGCTCCGGGCTCGTCAACATCGTGCAGGTGGCGCTCGTGAGCGCCGACGCGAGCTACCGCGAGCTCGACGAGCTCGGCCGCACGCTCGAGGACGAGATCGAGGCCGTGCCCGGCGTGCGTCGTGCCGAGGTGCACGCGTTGCCGAAGCCCGAGGTGCGGATCGCGGTCGACCTCGAACGCATGGGTCGCGCCGGCGTCACCCTCGGCCAGGTCGAACAGGCGGTGCGCGGCGAGAACGCCGCGATCCCGGGCGGTGCGGTCGACGTCGGCCTGCGCAAGTTCAACGTCAAGACCTCGGGCAGCTACGACTCGCTCGAGCAGATCGCCGACACGATCGTCGCGAGCCGCAACGGCCGCATCGTGCGTCTGCGCGACGTGGCCGAGGTGCAGTGGGACACTGCCGAGCAGCTCTACCTCGGCCGCTACAAAGGCGAGCGCGCGGTGTTCGTGTCGGCGAGCGCCAAGGACCGCGTCGACGTGTTCGACGTCCGCGACGGCATCTACGCGAAGCTCGAGGCGTTCGAGCAGCGGTTGCCGCCGAACGTGCGGCTCGAGCGCGGCTTCGACCAGACGCGCAACGTCGGCCACCGCCTGTCGCGTCTCGGCCTCGACTTCGGCATCGCGATCACGCTCGTGCTGCTGACGCTGATCCCGCTCGGCCTGCGCGCGGCCGGCGTCGTGATGATTTCGATCCCGCTGTCGCTGTCGATCGGCCTCGCCGCACTCTATTTCAGCGGCTTTTCGCTGAACCAGCTGTCGATCGCGGGCTTCGTGCTGGCGCTCGGGCTGCTGGTCGACGATTCGATCGTCGTGGTCGAGAACATCGCGCGCTACCTGCGCGCCGGTTACACGCGGGTCGAGGCCGCGATCGCCGCGACCGACCAGATCGCGCTCGCCGTCGTCGGCTGCACCGCGACGCTGCTGTTCGCGTTCCTGCCGCTGCTGTTCCTGCCGGAAGGTTCGGGCCTGTTCATCCGCTCGTTGCCGGCCTCGGTGCTGTACACCGTCGCCGCCTCGCTGTTCGTCGCGCTCACGATCATCCCGTTCCTCGCGAGCCGCGCGCTGAAGGTCGACGGCCACGCGGACGGCGCCGAGGGCAACCGCGCACTGCAGGCGATCATGCGGTTCATCCACGGCATCTATGCGCCGGCACTGCGCGTGGCGCTGGCCTGGCCGCGCCGCACGCTTCTGGCGGCACTCGGCTTCGTGATCGCATCGTTCGGCGTCGCCGCGTCGCTGGGCTTCAGCCTGTTCCCGAACGCCGACATCCCGCAGTTCCGCATCGAAGTGGAGACGCCCACGGGTGCCAGCGTCGCCGACACGGATCGCGCCGTGCGCTTCATCGAGGACGAGCTGGCACGCCACGAGGAAGTCCGTTACTGGTTCGCCAACATCGGCCACGGCAACCCGCGCGTCTACTACAACATCTTCCCGGAAGAGACCAAGGCGAACACCGCCGAGGTGTTCATCGAGCTCGAGAAGTTCGACCCGCGGCACACGCCCGCGCTGCTCGAGGGCCTGCGCACGAAGTTCGACGGCTATCCCGGCGCGCGCATCATCGTCGAGCCCTATCGCAACGGCCCGCCGATCAACGCGCCGATCGAGATCGCAGTGGTGGGCTCCGACCTCGACGAGCTGCAGCGGCTCGCGAACCGTGCCGAGGCCATCATCGCGGCGACCCCGGGCACGCGCGACGTCGACAACCCGGCGCGACGCGTGCGCACCGACCTCGACCTCAACATCGACACCGACAAGGCCGCGCTGCTCGGCGTGGCGCCCGTGGAGGTCGACCGCACCGTGCGAGCCGCGGTCGCCGGCCTCGACGTCGGCAAGTTCCGCGAGGCCGACGGCGACGAATACGACATCACGTTGCGGCTGCCCATGCAGGGCCGCCAGCAGCTGCCGGCGCTCGACTACATCCAGGTGTCCTCGGCATCGGGGCAACCGGTGCCGTTGCGTCAGCTCACCGCCCCGGCCTTTTCGAGTGCGCCGAGCACGATCAATCGCCACGATCGGCTGCGCGAGTTCGTCGTCACGGCGTACACGACCGGCGATGCGAACATCGCCGCCGTGACGCGCGACGTGCTGCAGCGCCTCGGGCAGCAGCTCGAGCTGCCGCCGGGCTATTCGATCCGCACGGGGGGCGAACTCAAGGCGCAGCAGGACACGTTCGGCGGCATCGGCACTGCCGTGCTGGTCGCGATCTTCGGCATCCTCGCGGTGCTCGTGCTCGAGTTCGGCAGTTTCCGCTCGATGCTGATCGTGGCCGGCGTGATCCCGCTCGGCATGGCCGGCGGCTTCCTCGGCCTGTGGGTCACCGGGTACGACCTTTCGTTCACCGCGACGATCGGGCTCGTGGCGCTGATCGGCATCGAGATCAAGAACTCGATCCTGCTGGTCGACTTCACCAACCAGCTGCGCCAGCAGGGCGTGCCGCTCGACGAGGCCGTGACGCAGGCCGGCGAGATCCGGTTCCTGCCGATCGTGCTGACGTCGGCGACGGCCATCGGCGGCCTGTTGCCGCTCGCCATCCAGGGGTCGGGGCTCTATTCGCCGCTCGCGATCGTCATCATCGGCGGCCTCGTGTCGTCGACGCTGATCGGCCGGCTCGTCACGCCCGTGATGTACAAGATGCTGCCGCCGCGCGTCGAGGTTCGCGACGACGTCGCGGTCGACGCCTCGCTGTCGACGCGTGGGGCGGGCTGAGGCGAGAGCAGGCGCGCCGCGTTATTTGTCGCGGCGGTTCAGCAGTTCCTCGACGTCGAAGCCGAGACGCTCGATGGTCGAGCGGACGCGCGGCCATTCCTGTTCGAGGAACCGCTCGCGTTCGCCGCGCATCAGGTGGCTGCGCGCCCCGGCGGTCACGAACATGCCGCGACCGCGGCGCTTTTCGACGAGCCCTTCGTCGACGAGCTGCTGGTAGCCCTTGAGGACGGTGAGCGGGTTCAGCGTGTGTTCGGCGGCGACGCTGCGCACCGAGGGCAGGGCGTCACCCTCGCCGAGCGTGCCTTCCAGGATCATGGCCACGACCTTGTCGCGCAGCTGGCGATAGATCGGCTGGTTGTCGTTCCAGTGGGAGTCCATGCCTGGGGAGAGCAGTGTCGATTCCGGTGCAGTGGTGCGCTGCTCTACTGTAGCAGAACACCGACCGAACCCGGCGTCAGGGCCGACCGATGGCCAGCCCCACGGCAGCGGTCGCATCGAAGGCCGACGTCGCGATGGCCTTCGGCGACACCGTCCTCGTTGCGACCGCATAGCCGGCAAACAGCCAGACGATGACGGCGAGGGTGATGGCCAGGAACCTGTCCGACGAGCGCATGACGTTTGCCTCCTGAGTCCGTGCCCGTTTCTATGGTGTTGTAGTTAACTACAACACTAAACACTTTGCAAGCTCTTTCACGAATGTGGCTCGCCCCGCCCCTCGGGCAGCCCGGTTTGGTGCGGTGGCCCGTCTTGCAGCGCGTTAAACTGCCCGGATCAGAACCGGCGCCGCGATGTCCGGCGTCGTCGCACGTTTCCCGCAAAACACCAGAGAGACGCCCCATGAAGACTCCCGTCAACGTCGCCATCACCGGCGCAGCGGGCCAGATCGGCTACGCGCTCGCGTTCCGCGTGGCTTCCGGCCAGATGCTCGGCCCCGACCAGCCGGTCAACCTGCACCTGCTCGAGATCACGCCGGCCCTCGGCGCGTTGCAGGGCGTCCTCATGGAACTCAACGACTGCGCCTTCCCGACGCTGAACCGGATCACGGCGACCGACGACGCGAACGTCGCGTTCAAGGACTGCCACGTCGCACTGCTGGTGGGCGCGCGTCCGCGCGGTCCCGGCATGGAGCGCAAGGACCTGCTGCTCGCCAACGCGCAGATCTTCTCGGCGCAGGGCAAGGCGCTCGACGCCGTCGCCGACCGCAAGGTGCGCGTGCTGGTCGTCGGCAACCCGGCCAACACCAACGCACTGATCGCGATGAAGAATGCGCCGGGCCTCGACCACAAGCGGTTCACGGCGATGGTGCGGCTCGACCACAACCGCGCACTGTCGCAACTCGCCGAAAAGACCGGCACGCACGTCAACGACCTGAAGAAGGTCGTGATCTGGGGCAACCACTCGGCGACCCAGTATCCGGACCTGCACCACGCCACGGTCGCCGGCAAGCCGGCGCTGTCGCTGGTCGACCAGGCCTGGTACGCCGACACGTTCATCCCGGTCGTGCAGCAGCGCGGCGCCGCGATCATCAAGGCCCGTGGTGCCTCGTCGGCCGCGTCGGCCGCTTCGTCCGCGATCGACCACATCCGCGACTGGGCGCTCGGCACGCCGGAAGGCGACTGGGTGTCGATGGCCGTGCCGTCGGACGGCAGCTACGGCATCCCCGAAGGCGTGATCTACGGCTTCCCGGTGACCTGCAGCAACGGCAAGTACGAAATCGTCCAGGGCCTCGAGATCAATGCCTTCAGCCGCGCCCGCATGGACGCGACGCACAAGGAGCTGCTCGAAGAACGCGACGGCGTGAAGGACCTGCTGTAAGGAAGTGGCCAGCGATCAGTGGCTGGTGGTCGGTCGGAGGCGCTCCGCGTCTCCGGCCGATCACTACACGATCCATCCCGAGACGGGCGGGGCGTGACGAGCGCCGCGCCCGTCGTTCCCTCGACACCAACCCCATGACTTCCGGTCAACAGCGTCGCCTGCGCGACGTCCTCCTGGGCCCGCCGCGCGATCCGCTCGCACCGGAAACGCGCAAGCACATCGCGCTCGTCGCGTTCCTCGCCTGGATCGGCATCGGTGCCGACGGCCTGTCGTCGTCGGCGTACGGCCCGGCCGAAGCGTTCATCGCGCTCGGGTCGCACAGCCAGCTCGCGCTGTACCTCGCGTTCGCCACCGCGTTCACGGTGTTCGTGATCTCGCTCGCCTACAACCAGGTGATCGAGCTGTTCCCGAACGGCGGCGGCGGCTACAAGGTCGCCACCCGACTGGTCGGGCCCTACGCGGGCCTCGTCGCGGGGTCGGCCCTGATCGTCGACTACGTGCTGACGATCGCGATCTCGGCCGCGAGCGGCATCGATGCGCTGTTCAGCCTGCTCCCGCCCGCGCACCAGATCGTCAAGCTCGAGGCCGCCGTCGCGGTCGTCATGCTGCTGATCTACCTGAACCTGCGCGGCATGCGTGAGTCGATCACGCTGCTGGCGCCGATCTTCATCGGCTTCTGCCTGACGCACTTCGCGCTGATCGTCTACGGCATCTGGTCCCACCAGGACGGGCTCGTGGCGGAGGTCCAGGCCACGGTGCAGGAAACGCAGAGCCTGGCCGGCGAGATCGGCTGGTTCTTCGTGCTGGCGCTGTTCCTCAAGGCCTATTCGCTCGGCGGCGGCACCTACACCGGCATCGAGGCGGTCTCCAACAACGTCAACATGCTCAAGGAACCGCGCGTCCGCACAGGCAAGTGGACCATGTTCCTGATGGCGCTCAGCCTGAGCGTGACGGCCGGCGGCATCATCCTGCTCTACCTGCTGTGGGACGTGGAGCCCTCGCACACGGGGCAGACACTCAATGCCGTGGTGTTCGGCGACATCATCCACAGCATCGGATTCGACGCGATCACGAGCCACACGATGCTGGTCGTGGTGCTGTTCTTCGAGGGCGCGCTGCTGTTCGTCGCCGCCAACACGGGTTTCCTCGGCGGCCCGGCCGTGCTCGCCAACATGGCGGTCGACCGCTGGGTGCCGAACCAGTTCAGCGCCCTGTCGTCGCGGCTCGTCACGCGCAACGGCGTGCTGCTGATGGGCGCCGCTGCACTCGCGATCCTCGTCTGGACCGAGGGCCACGTCGCGCTGCTGGTCGTGCTCTACACGGTCAACGTGTTCATCACGTTCGCGCTGTCGCTGCTTGGCCTGACGTTCTACTGGTGGAAGCAGCGGCGCGACGTGCCCGACGCTCGGCGCAAGTTCGTGCTGGCCGCGTTCGCGCTCGTGATCGTGCTCGCGATCCTCGCCGTGATCGTCGTCGAGCGGTTCCTGCAGGGCGGCATCGTCACGCTCGCGATCACCTCGAGCGTCGTCGCGCTGGGCCTGCTGATCCGCCGCCACTACTCGCGGATCCGCGCGCTGACGCTGGCGTTCGAGCGGGGCAAGCGCTGGCGCATGCACGAGCTGCCGCTCGGCGCGCCGTCGCTGCAACCGGGCGAGCCGACCGCGGTGTTCCTCGTCAGCGCCAATCGCGGGCTCGGGCTGCACACGATCGAACGCGTCGAGGCGCTGTTTCCGGCGCACTTCCGCAACTTCGTCTTCGTGAGCGTCGGCACCGTCGACAGCGAGTCGTACGGCAGCGAACAGTCGCTGCGCACGCTGCAGTACGAGACCCGCGCCGTGCTCGACGCGCTGGTCAATTACGCGCACTGCCACGGCAAGGGTGCGGCCTGGTTCGACGACTACGGTGCCGATCGCCTGCAGGCACTGGAGCGGCTCGCGCTCGAGGTGCGCGAGCAGTTTCCACACAGCGTCTTTTTCGCGAACCGGCTGGTCTTCGAGCACGACTCGTGGTGGACCCGGTGGCTGCACAGCCAGACGCCGCTCGCCGTCCAACGCGCGCTGAACCTCCATGGCATCGAACTGGTGATCCTGCCTGTCCGGATCGAGGCCGGTCTCACCGCCGGCGGCGGCCCGGCGGGCCCGCTCGCGACCCCGGCCTGACGCCACGCGTCGGCGCCCGCGCACGCGGCCGAGCGCGCCGGAGACGATTGTCGCGTCGCAGCAGCCGGCGGATAGTGTGCGCAACGAGGGCGTACGGCCCCCGACCGCAAAGGATGCAGTCGTGATCACGCTACTGTGGTTGCTGGTCTTCGTCGGCGGCGCGGTGTACCTCGCCTATCGACGAGCCTCGCTCGGCATGGCGACCGTCGTGGCCGGCGTCGTACTCGTGGCGTACTCGGCGCTCGGCGAGCCGCCCGTGGCCTGGCTCGCGCTGCTCTGGCTGCTCTTCGCCCTCGTCGCGCTGCTCAACGTCGATGCGTTCCGGCTGCGCTACGTGACCAAGCCGTTCCTGCGGACGTATCGCCGTCTGTTGCCGTCGATGTCCGACACCGAGCGCGAAGCACTCGAGGCCGGCACGGTCTGGTGGGACGGGGAACTGTTCACGGGTCGTCCCGACTGGAAGAAGCTGCTGTCGGCGAAGGCACCGGCACTGACCGCCGAGGAGCAGGCGTTCCTCGACGGGCCGTGCGAGGAACTCTGTCGCATGGTCGACGACTGGGACGTCACGCACCGGCGTGCCGACCTGCCGCCGGAGGTCTGGGACTACCTGAAGAAGCAGGGCTTCTTCGCGATGATCATCCCGAAGAAGTACGGCGGCCTCGAGTTCTCGGCGTACGCCCACTCGTGCGTGCTCGTGAAGCTCGCGAGCCGTAGCGCGACGCTGTCCTCGACGGTCGCGGTGCCGAACTCGCTCGGGCCCGGCGAGCTGCTGCTGCATTACGGCACCGAGGAGCAGAAGAACCACTACTTGCCCCGTCTCGCGCGCGGCGAGGACGTGCCCTGCTTCGCGCTCACGGCGCCACGCGCGGGGTCCGACGCCGCCTCGATTCCCGACACCGGCGTCGTCTGTCGCGGCACGTACGACGGCCGCGAGGTGCTCGGCCTGCGGCTCAACTTCTCGAAGCGCTACATCACGCTCGCGCCGATCGCGACCGTCGTCGGCCTCGCCTTCCGGCTCTACGACCCCGACCGCCTGCTCGGCGGCGAAAGGACCGACTACGGCATCACCTGCGCGCTGATCCCGCGCGGCACGCCCGGGCTCACGATCGGCCGGCGTCACTTCCCGCTCAACATCCCGTTCCAGAACGGGCCGCTTGCGGGCAAGGACGTGTTCGTGCCGCTCGACGCCATCATCGGCGGGCCGCCGATGGCGGGGCAGGGCTGGCGCATGCTGGTCGAGCAGCTGTCGGTCGGACGCTGCATTTCGCTGCCGTCGAACTCGACGGGCGGCGCGAAGGCCGGCATCTTCGCGACTGCGGCGTATGCGCGGATCCGGCGCCAGTTCAACCAGCCGGTGGGCCGCTTCGAAGGCGTCGAGGCGGCGCTCACGCGCATGGCCGGTGCGACCTACTTGATCGACGCGGCGCGGTCGGTCACGACCGGCGCGATCGACGGCGGCGAAAAGCCGTCCGTGCCCGCGGCGATGCTCAAGTACCACTGCACCGAGCTCGCGCGCCAGATCGCAAACGACGCGATGGACGTGCACGGCGGCAAGGGCATCATGCTCGGCCCCCGCAACTACCTCGGCCGCGGCTACCAGGTCGTGCCGATCGCGATCACGGTCGAAGGCGCGAACATCCTGACGCGCAGCCTGATGATCCTCGGCCAGGGCGCGATCCGCTGTCACCCGTACGTGCTGCGCGAGATGAACGCGGCGAAGGACAGGGACAAGAAGCGCAGCCTGCGCGAGTTCGACGCCGCGCTGTTCGGCCACGTCGGCTACACGCTCTCCAATGCCGCGCGCTCGCTCGTCATGGGGCTCACGCTCGCACGGTTCTCGCGCGTGCCTGACTGCGGGCCGACGCGGCGCTACTACCAGCACATAAACAAGTTCAGCGCGCAGTTCGCGTTCGCAACCGACATGGCGATGCTGACGCTGGGCGGCTACCTCAAGCAGAAGGAGCACCTTTCGGCACGCCTCGGCGACGTGCTGTCCGCGCTCTACATGGCTTCGATGGTGCTCAAGCACTACGAGAACCAGGGTCGCCCCGAGGCCGACCTGCCGCTGGTCGAGTGGTGCTGCCGTACGCAGCTGTACAAGGCGCAGGAGCAGCTGCACGGCTTCCTGCGCAACTTCCCGAGCCGCTGGATGGCCGCGTTCATGCGGCTCGTCGTGTTCCCGCGCGGCCGCACGTACTTCGCGCCGAGCGACCGGCTCGGCCGCAGCATCGTCGAGCCGCTGATGCTGCCGAGCGCCACGCGGGACCGTCTCGCGCACGGCATTTATCGCACGCTGGAGCCGGGCAATCCGCTCGGCCTGCTGCAGGAAGCGCTCGAACTGTCGCTCGCGGCCGAGCCGCTGGAGAAGCGATTGCGCGTCGAGGGTGTCAAGACCGGCCGCATCACCGCGCTCGACCTGCCGGGCCAGGTCGAGCAGGCGTTGGCCGCGGGGCTGCTCGATGAAGGCGAGGCGCACACGCTGCGCGATTACGACCGCAAGGTCATGGCGATCGTCCACGTCGACGATTTCGCCGGCGAGGAGCTCGAGGCCGCGGTGCAGGCCGAACCGCGTCCGGGCGACACGCGGCGCCTGCACATCGCCTGAGCGAAGCGGTGCGGCAAAGGAGGCCCGTCGCCGTGACGCGACCTTCCGGCTCGCCCCGGCTTTCCGCCGTCCGGCGCGCCCCGGCTCCGAACGGCACCGTGCACCGTTCGTGAGATTGAACTGACCGTCGCAAACGTCGAACGCCTACAGGTTGGCGGCCCGTCACCGGCCCACGCTCCGTGGTTGGCGAGCGCCCGGAACTTGGCGCGCAGGGAGGCCGGCCATGCTGCGACGACCCGACCCCACGTTCTACCCGTCCCCCCGGCTCGCGATGGAAGCGCCACGCGAGCAGTACGGCTACACGGTGCTGCTGAGCCCGGGCGGCGCGCAGCCCGATGCCCTGGCGGTCGTCGACCTGCAACCCGGTTCGCCGTCGTACTCGCGCGTCGTGCACACCGTGACGATGCCGCACAAGGGCGACGAGTTTCACCACTTCGGCTGGAATGCGTGCTCGTCGTCGCTGTCGCCGATGGGCGGGCACGCCTTCCTCGAACGACGCTTCCTCGTGATCCCGAGCATCCGCTCGTCGCGGATCTACGTGATCGACACGAAGCCGCACCCGACCGAGGCGAAGATCCACAAGGTGATCGAGCCCGAGGAGGTGTTTCGTCGCACGGGCTACTCGCGCCCGCACACCGTGCACTGTGGCCCCGAAGGCATCTACGTCAGCACGCTCGGTGGCGGCGGTCCCGACGGCACCGAAGGCCCGCCGGGCATATTCGTGATGGACTGCGAGACGTTCGAGATCCTCGGCCGCTGGGAGATCGACCGCGGGCCGCAGGAACTGCATTACGACTTCTGGTGGAACCTGCCACGCGACTACATGGTGTCGAGCGAATGGGCGCGACCGCCGCAGTTCGAGAACGGGATCGTGCCCGAGGACCTGCTCGCCAACCGGTACGGCCACCGGCTGCATTTCTGGGACCTGCGTGCACGACGCAACGTGCAGACGATCGACCTGGGCGCACAACACCAGATGCCACTCGAGGTGCGCCCCGCCCACGATCCGGTGCGCGAGTACGGTTTCGTCGGCGTCGTGGTCGACACGACCAGCCTCGAGGCCTCGATCTGGACCTGGTGGCGCGAGGGTGGCAAGTTCCACGCCGAGAAGACCGCGGTGATCCCGCCGGAACCCGCGGCCAAGGACGACCTGCCGCCACTGCTGCAGGGGTTCGGCGCGGTGCCGCCACTGGTCAGCGACATCGACCTCTCGATGGACGACCGCTTCCTGTACGTGTCCTGCTGGGGCACGGGCGAGATGCGCCAGTACGACGTCACCGATCCGCGGCGCCCGAGGCTCGCCGGTTCCGTGCACGTCGGCGGCATCGCGCGCCGCACGCCGCACCCCAACGGCAAGCGCTGTGCCGGCGGTCCGCAGATGGTCGAGATCAGTCGTGACGGCCGCCGCGTGTACTGGACCAACTCGCTGTACTCGACCTGGGACGAGCAGTTCTACCCAGGCGGCATCCCCGGTGTGCAGGTCATGGCGGAGGCAGGGCCGGACGGTGGCCTGACGCTGGCACGCGACTTCTGGGTCGATTTTCCCGACGGCTATTGCGCCCACCAGGTGCGGCTCGAGGGCGGCGACTGTTCGACCGACTCGTTCTGCTATCCGTCGGCGTAGGCACGCCCCGGCCGCCGCCGATGCACGACGTCGTACTCGCGGCGTGGGTGGCGGTGCTGCTGAGCGGGGTCTATCACGGCCTGAATCCGGCGATGGGCTGGCCGCTCGCCGTGGCGGCCGGCATGTTCGAGCGCAGCCCGCGGGCGCTCGCGTCGGCGTTCTGGTCGCTGTCGGCCGGCCACCTGCTCGCGATGCTGGCCGTGCTGCTGCCATTCGCGCTGCTCGTCGCGATCGCGCGCTGGCAGCAACCGATCCGCGTCGTGGCCGCCTGCGCCGTCCTGGCGTTCGGATTGCTGCGATTGCTCAAACCGCGTCACCCGCGCGCGCTGGCGCGCATCCGGCCGACGCAACTGGTCCTCTGGTCGTTCGCGATTGCGGTCGCCCACGGCGCCGGGCTGATGCTGGTGCCGATTTTCCTCGGCATGTGTCGCCCGGCCGAGCTCGATGCCGGCCACCTGGCCGCGGCCACGCTGATGCGATCGAACGTCGGGCTCGCACTGCTGGTCGCACTGGCGCACTCGGCCGCGATGATCGCCGCGGGCGGATCGTGCGCGTGGCTGACGTATCGCTGGGTCGGCCTCGCGGCCGTGCCCAAGGCGTGGTGGAACACGGAGAGCCTGTGGGCCGCGAGCCTCGTCGCGATCGGCGCGGTGTCGCTGGTGCTGGCGCTCTGAGCGCGGCCTACTGGAAGATCCAGGTGACGATGCGGAACAGGATCAGGCCCAGCACCAGGTACGTCACGACCACGACGGCAAGTTCCAGCACGCGGTAGATGATGGCGGGCCAACGCTGCTTCATCGGAATCGCTCTGTCTCGGTTCACGCGACCAAGGTTCCTACGCGGACCGCACGACGGCAAGACGGGATTGGCCGCAGTCGCAATCGTGGCCGGGCCCACGGGCGCGGCAGCGCCTGCGCGCGTGCACGACGGCCCTTTCGATCAGCGCTGCCCCGTCAGGCGATCGATGGTCTTGCGGCCCGCCGCACGCGACACCGGTTCGCCGTTGACCTGACAGGCCGTGTCGCCGACCGCCTCGCGCACTGCGGAGCAGCCGGCCAGGATGCGGTCGTGCTGCACGTCGACGACCGTTTCGAACTGGGTCTCAGCGGTCGCACCGCCGCGAACGTGCGCAAGACAGCGCTGCCCGCCGTGGTCGTAGTGCGGCTCCGCCGCGTAGTCGGCCCCGAGGCTGCCCTGCTTCTGCAACCAGTCCGCGACCGCGCGGTCGCACTTGGCCTGCAGTTCCGCGAGCGCCTGCGCGTCGGGACCGCGATCGCAGCTCGCCGCCACCACGAGCACGCAAAGCGACAGCGCGGTGCGACCCGCAAACCCAGGCACGATGGAGGCGCGGTCAGCGCGCCGCACAGGGGGGCTCTCGATCGACATCGTCACCTCGTTTCGGTCCGCGCAGGCCCCACGAGGGCGAAAGAATCCACGCTTCAGTCCGGAGGTTGCAACTCCAGCAAGGCCAGCGTGCGTCGGTCCGGCCGGCCGGCGCAATACCGGTCGAGCAGACGCGCGTAGATCGAGCCGGGGCCAGCCGCGTGCGCAAACAGCGTCAGGCTCGAACACAGCTTCAAGTCGTCCGGTGTCCCGAACACCGCATGGGCGGTGAGACGCGCGTCGAGCAGTTCGAGCACGTTCGCGCACTGCTGCAGCCGCGCTCCGAGCACCGGGTGCGCGAGGTAAGCGCGGGCTTCGTCGAGGCTGCCGATGCCGTAGAAATGCGCAGTACTGCTGTGGCCAAGGCCCGTCAACTGCGGGAACACGAACCACATCCAGTGCGTGGTCTTGCGACCGCGGCGCAGCTCGTCGACGGCGGTCTCGAAGACACCGCCTGCCTGCGCCGCGACGAAGCGCGCGAGGTCGTACGGGTCCGCGCTCATGGCACGTCCTGTGCCGGCCTTGCCCCCGACTTGCCGCCGACGTGCGCCCACAGCGCGCGCTCGAGCAGGGTCGGCGTCCACTGCCCGCCCAACCGGCGAGACGCATCGCGCAAGCCGTCGGCGTACCGCGCGTAGTAGCCGAGTGTCCACGCCACGGGCCCGAGGCCCGGCAGCTGCGCCGCGACGAGCTCGTCGAAGAACGGGTACAGCTGCGGTGCAACCGCGGCCACGGCCGCCGAGGCGGTCGCCGGGCCGATGCCCTTGAGTTGCGCCAGTGTCGCGACCGGCGCGGTGGCGTGCGGGATCGCCGCAAACGCCGCCGCGCTCGTCGTCGAGACCAGCGCCGGTTCGTTGCTCCGCACCAGCGCGAGGTTCGGTGCACGCCAGACACCGCGTGCCATTTTCCATTCCGTGAGACGGACCAGCTCCGCGTGGTCGAGGGCCATGGGTTTGCGCGCGGCGATCCGGACGGGCAGCTCGACGCGATACCAGCGGTCGAGTTCGGGCAGTCGTGCGACGCCTTGTCGCGCGATCACCTCCTCGTAGCTGCGCAGCGCGCGGTGCAGATCCTCGGGAGCAGGCAGCGTCACGGCGCGCGCGCTCAGGCGTCACGCCGCAGATAGAGCCGGACACCGGCGCCGATCAGGAGACACGCCAGTGCCATCCAGTCCGCGATCACGACGCGGGCCACCTGTGCGTTGTAGCCGCCGACGCTCCACACGAGATACAGGAACGACAGCACGCTGACGAAGCCGGCGACGAACGCGAGCCCCTGCCATTCGGGGCGGAACGCAGCCACAAGGAAAAAGACGCCGAGCAGGCCGAACAGGACCGCGCGGTGACGCATCAGGATCGCCAGGTTCGGCTCGTCGAACGGCAGGCCGTAGAGCGCCGTGAGCCGCTCCGGCCCGAACCAGCCGGACAGCGGCAGCAGGTGGATGACGGCGACGACCACGAGCATTGTCGAAACCAGGTGGCGCATGCGGAGGTACTCCGGTGCCGGTTCGCGCCGTGGACGTCAACGCGCGCACAACCCCAGCTTGGCTTCGGCGGAACATTCCCGGCAGGCCGCAACGACGTCGTCCTGGCGGGCGATCACGCACTGCAGGAAGTCCTGCGCCTCCGGCTGGTCGATCCGGTAGTACGGGTCCATCGAGCCCTGGCACCAGTTGGTGGCGCCCGACAGCACGGCCGCGATGGCCGGCTCGACGACGCCGCCGCGTTCGAGGAACAACGGCGAGCCGGAATCGCCGAAACAGACGACGTCGTCGCCGCGCCTGATGCTCTGGCGCGGTACCAGCGAGTTCTCGAACAGGTTCTTGACCGGGCCGACCCGCGCGATGCGCTTGACCTCGTTGCCACCGCCGAGGTCGGTCTGCGGGCCGAGCCCACGTGTCGGCCGCGTGCCGTAGAGCTTGGTCCAGTTGAGGCCGTACCCCACGCTCACGACGGGTGTGCCGACGATGCCCTCGATCGCATCGAGCTCGCCGACCGCACGTAGCGGCAGCGGGGTGATGCCCGCGACGGCCTGCTCGAGCACCAGCGCGCCGACGTCGGGCTGTTGCAGCAGGTTCGAGTTGACGGCCGTGGCACGACCGTCGCGACGCAATCCGTCGCGCAGGTATTGCGGATGGGTGAGGCCGTGCGCAATCGGCACACCGTCGTTGCGTCCCGCGATCGCGACGGCGTGGAAGGTCGGGAACGGTACCGACTTCGCCGCCGGGTCGCAGTCGTAACCGGCCGGCATGAATTCGCTGTACGGCACGCCCTGCTCGCGCACGAAGCAACGGAAGTCGTTGCCGGTCGCGACCAGGTCGAACGTGACCCAGGCCCGGTCGTAATACCCCGCGACACCGATGTCGTTCACATAGTTGTAAGCCGTGCAGTGCGCCGCGGTCATGAACACCTTCGGCGCGACCAGCGCTCCTGAACAGGACTGCTCCGCGT
Source organism: Steroidobacteraceae bacterium (assembly GCA_035554635.1). GTDB lineage: Bacteria > Pseudomonadota > Gammaproteobacteria > Steroidobacterales > Steroidobacteraceae > RPQJ01. The sequence goes on from DATMIB010000262.1 coordinate 53,710, forward strand.
AAGCGACCTCGGGTCGTTCGCCCGGCGGCAGGTAGACGAAGTACTCGTAGTAGGCGCCCGCGGCCGGGAACCGGTTGCCGGTGTCGGGCGTGCCGTCACTGGCGCGCGCGGCCGGAAGCGCAAACAGCAGCAGCGCGGTGGCCGCGACCCGACGACGAGTCGGTCTGTCCATGAAGCCCCCTTCGCAGTTCGTTCCGTGATCCGTTGCGGGCCCCGTCGCCGGGACGGCGGCCCGTCGACGCGCCTGCCCGCGGACAGGCAGGGCATCGACGAAGCCGCAGTGTCGCGCGCCCGGTCACGGCCGGGCAAGTCGTCAGCCGAGCGCCTGCTCGAGGTCGGCGATCAGGTCGTCGGGGTGCTCGATGCCGATCGAGAGGCGCACCATGGCGTCGGTGACGCCCAGGCGATCGCGTGTCTCCTTGGGCACGCCCGAGTGCGTGGTCGAAGCCGGGTGCGAGATCAGCGACTCGGTACCGCCGAGACTCACCGCGAGCTTGATGACCTGCAGCGCGTCGAGGAAACGGAACGCCTCGACCTCGCCGCCCTTGAGGTAGAACGAGAACGTCGAGCCCGCGCTCGCGCACTGGCGCTCGAACACCGCGTGACGCGGGTCGTCCTCCTGCAGGAAACCGAGATAGTTGACCGAGTCGACTTTCGGGTGCGTGCTCAGGAACTTCGCGACGATCTCGGCGTTCTGCGCCGCCTTCTGCATGCGCAGTTCGAGCGTCTCCATCGACCGCATGATCATCCATGCCGTGTTCGGGTCGAGCTGCGAACCCATGGAACTGCGCAGCAGGCGCACCGGCTTCACGAGTTCCTTGGAGCCGACCACGCCGCCCGCGACCAGGTCGGAATGACCGCCGATGTACTTCGTGAGCGAGTAGACCACGAGGTCCGCGCCGTGCTCGAGCGGCCGCTGGAACACCGGGCCGAGGAACGTGTTGTCGACGGCGAGCGGCGGTCGCTGACCGCCCTGTTCGCGTGCCAGCCACTCGGACGCCTCGCGCATCAGGCGCAGGTCGACCAGGCCGTTGGTCGGGTTCGCGGGCGTCTCGGTCATGATCAATGCGACACGCCCGCCGTGCTTGCGCGCCAGTTCGAGTGCACGCGCCGCCGCGCCCATCACCTCGCCACGGTCACAGGCTGCGGACACGCCGACCGCACGGATCCCGAAGTTGGGCAGCGTCTTCTCGATCAGCGTCTCGGTGCCACCGTAGAGCGGCTGGCTGATCAGCACGACGTCGTTCGGCCGCAGGTAGGTCCACAGCGTCGTCGCGATCGCCGACATGCCGCTCGAGAACACGAGCCCGGCCTCGCCGCCCTCCCAGAGCGCGAGCCGGTCCTCGAGCACCTCGAGGTTCGGGTTGTTGAAGCGCGAATAGACGAGACCCGCGGCTTCGCCCGGCGGCGGTTCGCGCCGGCCGGCCGTGTAGTCGAAGAAGTCCTTGCCGTCCTGCGCGCTCTTGAACACGAACGTCGACGTCAGGAACACGGGCGGCTTGAGCGAGCCTTCGGACAACTTCGGGTCGTAGCCGTACCCCATCATCTGCGTCTGCGGGTGCAGCACGCGGTTGCCGAGCCTGCGCTTGTGATAGCTGTCGTATGCCATGGGACATCCCTGCGTGATTCCGAATCGCGCAGTGTACTGCCATGCACGCCGCCGGCCGTCACTTCGAGCGACAGGCATGACCGTTCGTTGTGGCAGTCGAACCGAAAGGTCTGGCGGCCAGCGCGGCCCGTGCCCTGCGACGGGCCGGTGCTCGCGTGCGGCCACGCGGGTTGCGTTCGACACGAGTGCCGCCCATGCTCCGCCGACCCATTTTTCGTCGCCACAGGAGGCCAGGGATGAACAGGTATCTCGTCACGGCAGCGCTCGTCACGCTCGGGATGACGGCGTCGGGCATCGCGCAAGCCAAGGATGCCGACACGCTCGATGCCGCAGCGAAGAAGTCGCTCGAGCAGGCCGTCGCGGCCCCGCATCGCAGCGACGCGAACCGCGCGCGTGACAAGTACCGCCACCCGGTCGAGTCGCTGAGCTTTTTCGGCGTCGAGCCCGGCGACACGGTGGTCGAGATCTGGCCGGGCGGCGGCTGGTACACGGAGATCCTCGCGCCCTATCTCGCGGACAAGGGCAAGCTGATCGTCGCGAGCCCCGCGGGACGCGGCAGCGAAGGCATCGCCAAGCGGCTCGACGCCAACCCCGCGTTGTTCGGCAAGGTCGAGCGCGCCAACTTCCCGGCCCTGCTCGGCGGCACCGGCGTCGCGCCGGGCACGGCCGACGTGGTCGTGACGTTCCGCAACGTGCACAACTGGGGCGCGGGCTACATGCACCCGGAGAAAAAGGGCTACAGCGACGAGGCGTTCCGCGAACTGTTCGCGATGCTGAAGCCCGGCGGCGTGCTGGGCATCGTCGATCACCGGCTGCCCGAAAGCGCGAGTGCCGAACGCGAGAAGTCGAGCGGCTACATCAAGGTGTCGACCGTGCGTGCGCTCGCGGAGAAGGCCGGCTTCAAGTACGTCGGGTCGTCGGAAATCAATGCGAACCCGAAGGACACGGCCGACTGGACGGCCGGGGTCTGGACGCTGCCGCCGACGCTCGCGATGGGTGCGACGGACCGCGACAAGTACGTCGCGATCGGCGAAAGCGATCGCATGACGCTAAAGTTCGTCAAGCCGGCGAACTGACCGCGCGCAGGGCGCGACGCTGCCGACGGACCGCGATGGCCGTCGGCAGCGGCCGGCACGCTCAACTGAACAGCCAGCGCCGCACGAGCCGCGTGTAGCGGGGCATCACCACGTAGACCATCAGGAACACGACGACGCCGGTCACCGCCAGCGTCGTGAGCGGCTGCAGGCGGGGAACGCCCAGCGCGTCGAGCGCGGGCACCACGGCCATCGGCACCAGCAGCGCCAGCGGGTAGATCGCGGACCAGGTGAGCAGGTATTGCTTCCAGCGGACCGGCAGCTTCGCTTTCGCTCCTGCAGGCGTGAACCAGAAGTCCAGTCCGCTGCTGATGAAGAAGTCGTCGCCGGTCACGAACAGCGGGCGCGCCTCGTCGATCAGCCGGGCCCGGGCGTCGGACTCCATCCAGAGCCTCAGGTGCTCGTTCGTGTCGAAGCGGATCACGACCGTGTAGGTTTCCGTCAGGCCCGGGATGGGCCGGACGATGTGCCAGTCGAGACAGCCGGGCGAGGCGCGACACAGCGGCGCGATCCGCTCCAGCCAGCGTTCGTACTCCGCCTGCGCTCGTGCGCGCACACGATGCGTGATGACGACCGTTGCGCCCTGGTCGACGGCGGGCTGCACTGCTGCGGTTTGGGCATTCATGCTGTGATGGTTTCCGGTGCATCCACGGTCGACGCACGGAAACGCGGGCGCCGGCCGGAACGATGCTGTCTGGAACTCAGCCGCCGCTCCTGCAACCGGCGGCCCCGGGCTCGGTGCCGTCCGCGCACAAGGCCTTCAGCCGCGTGATCATCTTTTCCTGGATCTGCCGGAGGCCGGGCACGACGTTTGCCATCTGCTGCTGCGTGACCTGCATCGACGACTGCATCACCGCCGGCATTTTTGCGATCACGGCCTTGCCCACTTCGGAGCGATAGAACTGCAGCATCCCCTGCACTTCGACCTCGGAGAAATTTGCCCGATAGATTTCCATCATTCGCGGCTCGAGCAGGCTCCAGGCCATTTCGCGCTTGAACAGTTCGAGCATCTCGGCCTGCGCGTCGTCCATGATCTGCCGTTGCACAGGCGTCACCTGCGTGTCGCCGAGTGCCTGCTGCATGCCGGCGCGCATGACGCCGTCGAGCTGGTCGTAGACGCTGCCGATCAGCTTCTCGGCCTCGGTCACCACGAGCAGTTCGCGGACGGAGGCGTCGCTCGCGGGTTCTGCCCAGGCCGTCGTTCCGCCTGCCAGACACAGGCAGAGTGCAAACAGGGTCGCGCGCTTCAAGTTCTTCTCCTTCGCCCGGGCTGTCCACCGGGCAGTTGCTGCTTCATGTCGACGTAGGCGGCCGCGATCAGCTGCGCCAGCGCTTCGTCCGCGACCGGCAGCGCCGGCCCGAGCTTCACGTGACGCATGTATCGACCGGCGCCCTGCAGCAAGCGCGCCGGGTCGTCGAGCTCCGCTCCACGATAGAAGCCCACGTCGACGTGCCGCGTGAAGACGTCGACATAGGCGAATGCCGCAACGCCGACGCAGGCAGTCGGGTGGCGATCATGCAGCAACTCGCGCACGTCGTCACCGCAGCCGCGCATGACGTCGAACCAGCGCCGTGCGATCGCACCGAGGGCGTCCGGGCGCGCACGCAGCCACGCGTCGATCGCCGGATCTCGCGCGAGTGCGCCGGGGAACTCGAACAACCGGCTCCTGCGAGCCCGCTCGTCGGCGGCCGATCGACCCGTCGGCGCGCGCGTCCTGCTCATCTGTCCCTCCGGGACTTCGGGTCTCAGTGCCGTGCGCGGTTCTTCGTGGTGAGGAACCGCAGCACCGTCTCGTTGAACGCCTGTGTTGCACCGAGGTTGCTCAGGTGCGCGGCATCGAGCTCGACGAACTGCGCGCCCGCGATCCTTCCGGCGTATTCGCGCACGGCCGTCGAGGGCGGGGCCGGATCGTCGCGACCGGCCACGACCAGCAGCGGCCGGTCGATGCGTGCCAGCTCGGCCCGCACGTCGTAACCCGCGAGCGCCTCGCAACAGGCAGCGTAGCCCTCGACCGGCGTCGCGAGGAACGCGGCGCGGACGCGCTCGACGGCCTGTGGATCGTGTCGCCGGAACGCCGGCGTGAACCAGCGCTCGAGCGTCGGTTCGACCAGCGGTTCGAGGCCCGCCTCGCGGACCTTGGCGGCCCGCTCGAGCATCGCCTGCGACGGTCCGAGCCAGGGCACGGTGTTGCAGACCACGAAGCGCTCGAACCGCTCGGGCGCATGAGCGGCGAGCCAGAGGCCCGTCGCCCCGCCCATCGACAGGCCACAGAAACTCGCGACCTGGACCTGCAGGGCGTCGAGCAGTCCCAGCACGTCACGGGCCAGCAGTTCCATGTCGTACGGCCCTTTGGTCACGAACGAACCGCCGTGGCCGCGCGTGTCGTAACGCAAGAGGCGATACGACTGCGTGAATGCCTCCACCTGCGGCGCCCACATGTCGAGCGTCGCGCCGAGCGAGTTCGACAGCACGAGGCACGGCGCGTCCTCCGCACCGTCGACCTGGACCCTGAACCGGCCGCCGTTGGCTTCGACAAACGTCATGGGCTGCACCTCGGGTTGCGACGATGCTAGCGCCCGGGCGGCAGGCCCGTCACGGGGACCGGCGCTGACGGACGGTTCTTGCGATAATTGCAGCGTGCGGCACGACGACGACAACGACAGCGTCCTGTACGAAGTGAACCTCGAGGCGGACGCCGCGATCGAGGGCCCGTTCGACACCTGGCTGCGCGACCACGTCGCGGACATGCTGCAGCTCGAGGGCTTCCTCTCGGCCGAGATCCTCGTCGACACCGCGCCGCCCCCGGGTCGCGTGCGACGCAGCGTCCAGTACCGGTTGCGCGACCAGGCCGCGCTCGACGGTTACCTGCGCGAGCACGCGCCACAGATGCGTCAGCGTGGCATTGCCATGTTCGGCGATCGCTTCTCCGCCGACCGCCGCGTGCTCGCGCATCGCGAGGAGTTCATCCGTGGCCGCGTCTCGACCGAGAACTGCCTCAACTGCGGCGAGGTGCTGACGGGCCAGCATTGCTCGCACTGCGGCCAGCGCGCCAAGGTCCGCGTGCTCTCGCTGACCGGCCTGCTGCGCGACCTGTTCGGCGACCTGACCGAGTGGGACTCGCGGATCTGGCGCACGCTGCGGCCGCTCGCGTTCAAGCCCGGCCTGCTCACGGCCGAATACCTGCGCGGGCGGCGTACGCTGTACACACCGCCGTTCCGCATGTACCTCGTCCTGAGCGTCGTGTTCTTCCTTGCGACCTCGATCGTCGCGGACCCCGGCGGCGACATCCAGTTCGAGGTCGGTGACGGCGGCGCGAACCTGCAGATCGGCGGCAACGCGGCCGGCACGGGCGCGGCGGGGTCGAACGCCACACCGGAAACGCCGACGCCGCGGTCGGCAGCGCCCGCAAGCAATGGCCCCGCAACCGGCACGCCCGCCCCGACGGCACCGCAGTTGTCGCCGGACCGGCAGCGGATCGTCGACGCGATCGTCAACCGGCTGCCCGAGAGGGACCGCGAACGGGCACGCGCCGAGCTTTCGCGCGAGCTCGGCGACCTCACGCCCGACCAGGTCGCGCCCGTGCAGCGCCTGGTCGACGATCCCTGTGGCGGCGACAACATACAACTCGAGATCGGCACGTTCGGCGACAGGTACGAGCCGAAGCTGCGCGATGCGTGCCGCAAGATCATGGCGGATTCCAAGACGTTCGGCCGCGCGCTGTACGAGAACGTGCCGAAGATGATGTTCATCTTCCTGCCGCTGATCGCCGGCGTCATGTTCGTGCTGTACCTCGGCTCGGGCCGCTACTACGTCGAGCACCTGCTGTTCTTCGTGCACTACCACGCGTTCTTTTTCCTGGCAGGGTTCGTGGTCGTGCTGCTCGACCGTGTTGGGCGCGTGCTGGCCGACTCCGCGGCCGGCACGGTGGTGCGCTTCTTCGAAGGCGCACTGACGGTCGTGCTCGTCTTCTACCTGCCGTACTACCTGTACCGCGCCATGCGCAACGTCTACGGCCAGGGCCGCGCCGTGACGCTCGTGAAGTACTCGATGCTCGGTGTCGGCTACGTGGTCTTCATGGCGCTCACGGTGATCGGCCTGCTCGCCTACACCGCGCTGACGCTCTGAGCGGACCGTCGCGTGGCCACCGCACGATCGATCCTGCACGTCGACATGGATGCGTTCTACGCGTCGGTCGAACAGCGCGACCGGCCCGAGCTGCGCGGCCGGCCGGTCATCGTCGGTGGCGGCGACAACCGCGGCGTCGTCGCGGCGGCGAGCTACGAAGTGCGCACGTTCGGCGTGCACTCGGCGATGCCCACGCGCGAGGCGCTGCGGCGCTGCCCGCACGCGATCGTCGTCCCACCGCGCATCGGCCATTACAGCGCCGTGTCGCAACAGATCTTCGCGGTGTTCCACGAGTTCACGCCGCTGGTGCAGGGGCTGTCGCTGGACGAGGCCTTCCTCGACGTGACGGCGAGCCTCGGCGCGCTCGGGTCCGCCGAGCACATCGCGCGCGAGATCAAGCGGCGTATCCGCGACCGCACGCAGCTCACCGCCAGCGTCGGCGTCGCGCCGAACAAGCTCGTGGCGAAGATCGCCTCCGACCTGCGCAAGCCCGACGGGCTGGTGGTCGTGGCGCCCGACGGCGTCCGCGCGCTGCTCGATCCGCTGCCGGTGCGCAAGCTGTTCGGGCTGGGCCCGAAGACCGCGCCCAAGGTCGAGGAACTCGGCATCCACACGCTCGGCGAACTGCACCGGGCCTCGCCGTCGCGGTTGCGGCCGATCTTCGGTCGCTACACCGAGCGCGTGCAGCAACGTGCGGCGGGCATCGACGACCGGCCGGTGATCCCGGACGCCGACGAGAAGCAGATCAGCGCCGAAGAGACGTTCGACCGCGACATGGCCGACCGCGCGTGGTTGCGGGCGGAGGTGCACCGACTGGCCGACAAGGCGTGCTCGCGGTTGCGGGCACGCAAGCTCGCGGGTGGCTGCGTGACGGTCAAGATCCGGCGTGGCGACTTCACCACCTACACGCGCCAGCGGGCGTTCGAGCCGCGCACACAGGAGACACGCGTCGTCGCGCGCATCGCCACGGAACTGCTCGACGCCTGGTACGCGACGCAGCCACGCGCCGCGCTGCGCCTGCTCGGGGTCGGCGTGAGCGACCTGGCCGAGCAGGTGCAGGCCGACCTCTTCGCCGCACCCGAATCGACGCGCAACCGCCAGCTCGACGCCGCGGTGGACGAGATCCGGCAGAAGTTCGGTGCCGTGGCGCTGAAGCCGGCCAGCGCGATCCGGAAGGACTGAGGCGGGAAGAGTCCAGAGTTTAGAGTCCAGGGTTCAGTCGGAGCCCGGAGCCCTCACCCGCGCGTTGCGCGACCTCTCCCGCGCGCGGGAGAGGTGGAGCGCCTCCGACTGGACTCTAGACTCTATACTCTGCACTCCTTGGCTCCCTCCCTGCCATGTACACGAGCTTTTTCGGCCTCCAGGAAAAACCGTTCGCGATCACGCCGGACCCTCGCTACCTCTACCTGAGCGAGCGGCATGCGGAGGCGCTCGCGCACCTGCTTTACGGCATCAACGAGGCCGGCGGCTTCATCCAGCTCACCGGCGAGGTCGGTACCGGCAAGACCACGGTGATCCGCAGCCTGCTCGAGCAACTGCCCGGCAACGCCGAAGTCGCGCTGATCCTGAACCCCCGCGTGACGCCGGCGGAGTTCCTGCTGACGATCTGCGAGGAACTGCACCTGCAGGTGCCGGAGCACGGCCGCGACAGCACCAAGGCGCTCATGGACCTGCTCGGGCATTACCTGCTCGATGCGCACGCGCGTGGCCGGCGCGTCGTGCTGATCGTGGACGAGGCGCAGAACCTGAGCCCGCAGACGCTCGAGCAGGTGCGGCTGCTGACGAACCTCGAAACCGCGACGACCAAGCTGCTGCAGATCATCCTGATCGGGCAGGAAGAGCTCCGGGCGTTGCTCGAGCAGCCCGAGCTGCGCCAGCTCGCCCAGCGCATCACTGGCCGCTATCACCTGAGCCCGCTGTCGCAGGACGAATCGGCCGGGTACGTGAAGCATCGCATGCGTGTCGCAGGCGCGACGGCCGAGGCGTTCACGCCCGGCGCCCTCAAGGAAGTGCATCGCCTGAGCGGCGGCATCCCGCGCGTGATCAACGTCGTGTGCGACCGCGCGCTGCTGGGTGCTTTCACGCGGGAGGACCACCGCGTCGGCCCGGGGTATGTGCGGCAGGCGGCGTCCGAAGTCTATGGCCGCCCCGTGCCCGCGCCGTGGTTGCGTTGGGCCACGGTCGGCGCCGTGGCCGGAGCGCTTGCGCTGGTCGCGGTCGGCGCATGGCTCTGGTTCGCCGGACGTACGTTCGCGCCACCGGCGACCGCGCCGGCACCGGTCGCGTCGACGGCGGGGGCAGCCGCTGCCGCGCCAGGAACGACCGCCCCGACTGCGGCCGCCACCACGGCCTCGGACACAAGAGTCGAGCCGCCACGACCCACGCTCGAGACGCTGCTGGCAGAGAACGGGGCCGACACGAGCACCGAGGCGGCGCTCGGCAGGCTGTTCACGCGCTGGAACCTCACCTACGCGGCGAACCGCGGCCGCGGTTGCGACCAGGCTGTCGCCCAGGGGCTCGAGTGCCTGTTCCAGAAGGGTTCGTGGGCACAGCTGCGCACGCTGAATCGCCCGGCCATCCTCACGCTGACCGACGACCTGGGCGCCCCGCACCAAGTCCTGCTGGTCGGGCTCGACGACGAGGCCGCGACGATCGAGCTCGGCGGCGTGACCCATGAGCTGCCGATCGCGGCGGTCTCGCGTTACTGGTTCGGCGACTTCCTGCTGTTGTGGCGGCCGCCGCTCGCGGTCGCGAAGTCGCTCGCGCCCGGCATGCGCGGCGCCGAGGTGAAGTGGCTGCGCGAGAACCTGCGCACCGCACAGGGCTTGCCGCAGCTCGCCGCCACGAGCGACGTGTACGACGAAGACCTCACGCGGCTGGTGCAGGACTTCCAGCGCCAGCACCGGCTCAATGCCGACGGCGTCGCCGGCGTGCAGACGCAGATCGTGCTCGACACGGTGCTCAACCCGGCGGATTCGCCAACGCTGGGCGAAGCGGCCGTCGCGGCGCGCGTCGGAGGCTGAGCATGTCGTTCATCCTCGACGCGCTGCGCAAGTCGGAGCACCAGCGCCAGCGCACCACGGGCCCGGGCCTCGCCGAAGTGCCGGTCGCGCGCGCCCGCACCAGGTCCAACGTCTGGGCCACGGCCGCCATCGCGTTGCTGGTCGTGAACCTGGTCGCAGTCGGCGTGCTGTTGCTGCGCCGGGCCGGGCAGGAAGCACCCGCACCGGCGGCCGCCGCTGCACCGGCAGACGAAACTCCGGTCGCGACCACCGGGACTGCGACGACGCCGGTGCTCGCGCCGGCCAGCCCGACGCTCGACGCGCCGGCACGTGCGGCCTCACCGCCGCCGCCGCGGCCCGCGGTGCGCAACGAACCCGGGCGCAACCCGCTCGCCGCGGAAGTCGGCCAGGCCGTGCCCGGGGTCGAGCCGACGCTCGCCGCCGGCGCCGCCTCAGTGCCTGCCGGCCCGGCGGTCGTGTCGCGACAGGCCGCCGCCCCGCAACGCGGCACGGTGACCTACGCACCGATCCCCGAGGCAGCCGACCTGCCGTACACGCCTCCGGCTCAGGCCGCGGCGGCACAGCCCGCGCGCACGCCGGCGGGCCTGCCCTCGGCCGACGAGATGGTCGCCCGGGGCGTGCCGGAACTGCATCTCGACCTGCACGTGTATGCCAACGTGCCGCAACAGCGCTTCATCTTCGTCAACTCACGCAAGTACCGCGAGGGCGACACGCTGCAGGAAGGACCCGTCGTCGAACAGATCACCCAGGATGGTGCCGTACTGAGTTTCCGGGGCAGCCGCTTCCGGCTGTCCCACGACTGAACCGAGGGGAGTCGGTCGGCGGTGAATGCAGCATCGGTGACGGTCGGTGCCCTCGACGGGCTGCGGCTCAATTTCGCGCTCCAGGCGGGGCTGTTGCGGCTGCTTTCGCGCCAGGAGCACCTCAACAAGATCAACGTCTTCCCGGTGCCCGACGGTGACACCGGCACCAACCTCGCGTTGACCGCACGTGCCGTGCTCGAGGCGTTGCGCCGCTGGCCCGACTCGCACGCGGGCAAGACGCTCACACGCGTGGCCGACGCGGCGCTCGACGGCGCACGCGGCAATTCCGGTGCGATCCTCGCGCAGTTCTTCCTCGGTCTCGGCGACAAGCTCGGGCATCTGCACGCCGTCGACACGGACGCCTTCGTCGCCGGAGTCGACGGCGGCGCGGTCTATGCACGTGAGAGCCTGAGCGAGCCGCGCGAAGGGACGATCCTGACCGTGCTGACCGACTTCGCGCACGCCCTGCAGCGCGCCGGTCGCGAGGGCCCCGACGATTTCCGCGCGCTGTTCGCCCGCGGCGTGAAGGCCGCGCAGGCCTCGCTCGAACGGACGCAGTTCCAGCTCGAGGCGCTGCGCCGTGCGAACGTGGTCGACGCGGGCGCGCAGGGGTTCGTCGAGCTGGTCACGGGCGTGCTCGACTACCTCGACAGCGGACGCCGCGAGGCGCCGGCCGGAGCGGACCAGGTGGCGATCGACGATGCCTCGGTCGAGCCGGCCGCCGGGACCGAGCAGGACCTCGAATACCGCTACTGCACCGAATGCGTCGTGAGCGGCGAACAGGTCGATCGCCGCCACCTGCGCGAGGAGTTGTCCGCACTCGGCGGCAGCCTCGTCATCGCGGGGCTGCAGCGCAAGGTCCGCGTGCACATCCACGTCGACGACCCGGCGGCGGTGTTCGAGGTGGCCGCGCGGTTCGGCACCGTCTCGGGTGAAAAGGCCGACGACATGCAGCGCCAGCAGCACTCGGCGCATGTCCGGAGCCAGCGCGTCGCGATCGTGGTCGACTCGGCCGCGGACATTCCCGAGGATACGATGGACCGGCTCGGCATCCACATGGTGCCGGTGCGCGTGCACTTCGGTGAACAAAGCTACCTCGACAAGGTCGGCCTCGGCTCCGAGGAGTTCTTTGCGCGTCTCGAACGCGGAGAGGGGCCGCCGAAGACCTCGCAACCGCCCCCGGGCGATTTCCGCCGTCAGTTCGAGTTCCTCGGCTCGCATTTCGACGCCGTCGTCTCGATCAACCTGACGAGTCGTGCGAGCGGCACCTGTGCCGCGGCCGAGACCGCCGCGTCGCGCTCGGGCACGCACGGCAAGGTCACGGTGATCGACAGTCGCAACGCCTCGCTCGGCCAGGGGCTGCTCGCGATCTACGCCGCCGAACGCGCCGCCGACGGCGACGACGCTGCGACGGTCATCGCCGCGACGCGCGCGATGATTCCGCGCACGCACACGTTCGGGGTACCCGGCTCGCTCGAATACGCGGTGCGCGGCGGGCGTGTGCCCCGCTGGGTCAAGCGCGTCGCCGACGCACTGCGCCTGATGCCCGTGCTGCACGCCGCGCCTGACGGCCGCGTGACCACGTGCGGCGTGCTTTTCGGTCGTGGCGACCTGACGGGCAAGTTTGCGCGCTTCGTGAAGCGACGCATGCGGACGCAAGCGCGCTACCGCGTGCTCGTCGGCCACGCGAACTGCGTCAATGAAGGGCAATGGCTGCTCGAGATGCTGCGCGGGCCCCACGTCGAATCCGCACGCCTGATCCCGCTCGGCACCGCGCTCGGGGCCCACGGGGGGCCGGGCATGCTGGTGGCCGCGTTCCAGGAAACATCCTGAATCCGACGGTCGTTACGGTGTGGAGGACCGCGCCCGGATCGCATCGCCAGCTGACGGCGGGCCGCCCCAGTTCTGTAGTCCAAAGCTGACTTACGCGACCACGACACGGACGGTATACGTCTCGGGAAAATCGTTTGGTAGCTGGTTGCTTGCATGCTTGACGAGCCCGAGATTGCCGAGCGGCTGGCCGCCCGGATGCCCGATCCTTCCCGCCCCGGCACTGACGACCCCGAACGCGCACTGCCCAAGGTCGCCACTGGCATAGCCGGCCTGGACGAGGTGCTGCGGGGCGGGTTGCCGGCGGGACGACCGACGCTGGTCTGCGGCGGCGCGGGTTGCGGCAAGACGCTGATGTCCATGGAGTTCCTCGTCCGCGGCGCCCTGGAGTTCGGCGAGCCCGGGGCCTACATCTCGTTCGAGGAGACCGAACACGAGCTGTCGCAGAACGTGCGCTCGCTCGGCTTCGACGTCGACGCGCTCGTGCGCGAGGGCAAGCTCGTGTTCGACCACGTCCGCGTCGAACGCCAGGAAATCGAGGAAATCGGCGAGTACGACCTCGACGGCCTGTTCGTCCGGCTGGGGCTTGCGATCGATGCGGTCGGCGCGCGCCGCGTCGTGCTCGACACGATCGAGTCGCTGTTCTCGGGCTTCTCGGACATGGCGGTGCTGCGCTCCGAGTTGCGCCGCTTGTTCGCGTTCCTCAAGGCGCGCGGCGTGACGACGATCGTCACCGGCGAGCGCGGCGACGGCACGCTGACGCGCCAGGGGCTCGAGGAATACGTTTCCGACTGCGTGATCCTGCTCGACCACCGCGTGCACGACCAAGTCTCCACGCGGCGCCTGCGGGTCGTGAAGTACCGCGGCACCGCCCACGGCACCAACGAATATCCGTTCCTGATCGACGAGGACGGCTTCTCCGTGCTGCCGCTCACGTCGATCGGGCTCGGCCACACGGTGAGCGACGAGCGGATCACGACCGGCATCCGCAGGCTCGACAACATGCTTGGCGGCCAGGGCTATTACCGCGGCTCGACGATCCTGATTTCCGGCACGGCCGGTTCCGGCAAGACGAGCCTCGCGGCGCATTTCGCCACGTCGGTGTGCGCCCGTGGCGAGCGCTGCCTGTATCTCGCATTCGAGGAGTCGCCCGACCAGATCACGCGCAACATGCGCTCGATCGGCCTCGACATGGCGACGCCCGTGAGGCAGGGGCTGTTGCGTATCGAATCGGCGCGGCCGACGCTGCACGGCCTGGAGATGCACCTGGCGCAGATCCATCGGGCGGTGGAGCAGTTCGACCCGCACGCGATCGTGATCGATCCGATCAGCAACCTCTCCACCGCCGGCGTCGCGCTCGATGCGACGGCGATGCTGCTGCGACTGATCGACTTCCTGAAGGTGCGTGGCACGACCGCTCTGCTCGTCAGCCTGACCGGCGGCGAAGCTGCCATCGAGGTGAGCGGCCAGGGCGTGTCCTCGCTGATCGACACCTGGCTGATCCTGCGCGACCTCGAGGCCGGCGGCGAGCGCAACCGCGGGCTCTACGTGATCAAGTCGCGCGGCATGGCGCACTCGAATCAGATCCGCGAGTTCCTGATCACGAACGAAGGCATCCAGCTGCAGGACGTCTACGTCGGTCCCGAGGGCGTGCTGACCGGGTCCCTGCGCGCACAGCAGGAGGCGCGCGAGCGCGCCGCCGCCGTCGCGCGGGAGCAGGATGCCCGGCGCCGGCAGCGTGACCTGCAACGCCGTCGGGCAGCGGTCGAGGCGCAGATCGCGGCGCTGCAAGCGGAATTTGCCGCGCTCGACGAGGAGGGTCGCGTCAGCACCACCGAACACGACGCGCGCAGCGCCATCATCCAGACGGAACGGGACGCCGCCGCCGGCCGGCGCGGCGCGGACACTGCTGCTTCAGCACCGGGATCCAACCCATGAGCACGGCCATGACAGAGCTGCACGAAGGCACCGCGGGCCAGTGGGCGGGCGACGAGAAGTGGGACCTGCGGTTGTACATCGCCGGGCAGACGCCGAAGTCCGTCGCGGCATTCAACAACCTCAAGCGGATCTGCGAGGAGCACATGCCGGGGCGCTACCGCATCGAGGTGATCGACCTGCTCGAAAACCCGCGTCTCGCCAAGGAAGACCAGATCGTGGCGATCCCCACGCTCGTCCGCAAGCTGCCACAGCCGCTGCGCAAGATCATCGGCGACCTCTCGGACACCGAACGCGCACTCGTCGGGCTGCAGCTGCGTCCGCGCGCGTAGTGTCGGCCGTGATGACGACAGCCGCGGCCACGCTCGACCTGGAGATCGGGCTGCTGCGCGAACGCCTCGCGGATGCGGAGGACATGCGCCGCGCGATCTCGGCCGGCGAGGTCGACGGCTTCGTCGTGGGGGCGGGCGCGTCGGAACGCGTCGTGCTGCTCGAGACCGCGGTGCACCCGACGCCCTATGAGAGTGCCCGCGTGCCCTGCGTGACGGTGTCCCGCTCCGGGCACATCCTCTATGCCAACCACGGCTTCGCAAGGCTGATCGACCGCGGACTGCGCGAGTTGTACTCGTCGCCGCTCGAGGCGCTGGTGACGCCCGCCCACCGTGACCGGCTGACGCGATTCCTCGACGCGCCCGCGCCCGACGCGGCGCTCGAAGTCGAGCTGGCGACGACCGATGGCCAGCCCTGGCCGGTCCGCGTCGTCACGGTCGACGTGGGCCACGGCTTCGCGTCGCTGCTGGTCATCGACACGCGCGAGGACCTGCGCCTCCAGGAGGCGGAGCGGGCGGTCGCCGCCATCGCCAACGGCGAGGTCGACGCGATCGTCGTCGGCGGTTCGCGCGTCGTGCTCGTGCACGATGCCGACCAGTCGTATCGCGAGCTGATCGATCGCATGGACCAGGGCGCGGCGAGCATCAGCCGGCAAGGCCTCGTGCAGAACGTCAACGAGCCGCTCGCGGCGATGCTCGGCGTGCAGCGTCACGAGTTGCTCGGCACCGATTTCTTCGCGCTCGTGCGCGAGAAGCTGCCCCGGCTCGCCGCAACGGTCGCCAACCCGGCCAATTCGGGCCCGCTGCTGTTCGAGGTGTCGCTCGTGCGCAGCGACGGCTCCACGATCCCGGTCGAGATCGCGCTGGTGCCGGCGCAGGCCGACGACGACCCGGTGACCCTCGTCGTGACCGACCTGACGGAGCGTCACCGCCACCAGCGGATCGAGGAGGAGACACGGCGCAAGGACGAGTTCCTCGCGGTGCTGGCCCACGAACTGCGCAACCCGCTCGCGTCGATCCGCACCTGCGTCGAGATCCTGCATCGCTCGGCCGGCCTCGGCACGAACGAACGCCAGTCCGTGCAGATCATGGGGCGCCAGACCAATACGCTGGTGCGCCTGGTCGACGACCTGCTCGACATCCACCGGCTCAACGAAGGCAAGATCGTCGTGCGGCGCCAGCCGGTGACGCTGCAGGAAGTCGTGCGCGACGCGACCGAGGGCATCCACCCCCTCGTGTCGTCGAAGCAGCTCGCAGTGCAGGTGGCAGTGCCCGAACCACCCGTCGTTGCGATCGGCGACAAGGTGCGCCTGACCCAGGTGCTGCTGAACCTGCTCTCGAATGCCGCCAAGTTCACTGCGGCAGGCGGCCGCATCGACGTCCGGCTCCAGCCGCTCGAGCACGGGCGCGCGCGGATCACGGTCGTCGACGACGGCTGCGGCATCGCCCCGGAGCTGCTCGAGAAGGTGTTCGAGCCGTATGTCCAGGCCGGCGGCCAGGGCGACGGCACGGCCACCGGCCTCGGGCTCGGCCTGTCGGTGGCGCGACGGCTCGTGGAACTGCACGGCGGGTCGATCCGCGCCGAGAGCGAGGGCCACGGCAAGGGCAGCCGCTTCATCCTCGAGTTGCCGACCGTTCCGGCGGCCGCGGTCCCGGCACCGACTGCGGTGCCGAGCGCGACGACCACGCCCTCGACCGCGCTGCGCGTGCTGGTCGTCGACGACAGTCGCGACGCCGCCGAAAGCCTCGCGATGCTCGTGCGGCTCGCGGGCCACGACGCCCTCACGGCCTACGACGGTCGGTCGGCCGTCCGCCTCGGTTCGGACTACCGGCCCGATGTGGTCTTTCTCGACATTGGCATGCCGGGGTTCGACGGGTTCTCCACGGCGAAGCTGCTCCGCGAGCAGGCCTGGGGCCGCGACGTACTGGTCTGCGCGCTCACGGGGTATGGCCAGCACGGACTGGAGTCGCGGGTCGGGCCCGACGCGCGCTTCGACCGGCGCTTCGTCAAGCCCATGGATCCTGCTGCGCTGAGCCGGCTGCTGCACGAAGCGACCACGACGCGCAGCCGTGACGGCGCCGCAGTGCGCTGAGCATCACGGCGTCAGCGACCCGCGCCACGTCCGGTTCGGCCCACGACGGCCGACGCCCGCGTCCTCCACGGCACCTCCTCGGTCGCGCTGCTTGCGACGTGGTGGACCCGGTATGCTGCCCGCAGCACCCAGCATCCGAGGCGCCGGCGCGTACCCGACCACCCATGAGACTCGAAACCCTCGCGATCCATGCCGGTCGCCAGATCGACCCGACCACCGGCGCCGTGCGCGAACCGCTGCACCTGTCGACGACGTTCGAACGCGGCGAGGACGGCGGTTATCCGCGCGGCTTCGCCTATACGCGCGCCGGCAACCCGAACCGCATCGCGCTCGAGCGCGCGGTCACGGTGCTCGAGCGCGGACACGATGCGATCGCGTTCGGCTCGGGCTCGGCCGCGACACTGGCGGTCTTTTCGCTTGCGGCGCCCGGCGGCCGCATCGTCTGCGGCGAGGACTGCTACCACGGCACGGCACAGCAGCTGCGCGAGATCGTTCCCCACTGGGGCGTCGACGTCGAATTCGTCGACACGACGCGTATCGAGGTCGTGCGGGCGGCGCTCGAACGCAAGCCGACCAGCCTGCTGTGGTTCGAGACGCCGACCAACCCGATGCTGCAGGTCTCCGACATCGCCGCACTGGCGGAGCTGGCCCACGCGCACGGCGCCCTGGTCGGTTGCGACAACACGTTTGCAAGCCCCGTGCTGCAGCTGCCGCTGACGCTCGGCGCCGACCTCGCCATGCACAGCACGACCAAGTACCTGGGCGGCCACAGCGACGTGCTCGGCGGCATGGTCGTGACGCGTGAGCCGGGCCGCGCGCTCGACGCGTTGCGCCAGTACCAGGCCGTCGGCGGCGGCGTGCCCTCGCCGTTCGACTGCTGGCTCGTGTTGCGCAGCCTCGCGACACTGCCGTTGCGCGTGCGCCAGCAGGCGATGAACGCGCTGGCGGTCGCGCGCTTCCTGCATGCCGAGCGCGAACGCGTCGAACGGGTGCACTACGCCGGGCTTCCCGACCACCCGAGCCACGAGGTCGCCTTGCGGCAGATGGTCGGCGGCTTCGGCGCCGTGCTGTCGTTCGAAGTGCCCGGCGGCCGCGAGCGGGCCATGGCCGTCGCCGCGCGCACGAAACTCTTCACGCGCGCGACGAGCCTGGGCGGCGTCGAAAGCCTGATCGAGCACCGCGCGTCGGTCGAAGGCCCGCTGAGCCGCACGCCGCAGGGCCTGCTGCGGCTCTCGATCGGGCTCGAGCACGCCGAGGACCTGATCGCCGACCTCGACCAGGCGCTCGGCGGCTGAACGCTGTCTATTTCTCGACGGGCCGGCCGCGTTCGATCCAGGCCGGCATGTCACCCTCGAGGTGCGTCATTCGCTTGTAACCGTGGCTCGCAAGCACGTCGGCGGCCGCCTGGGCGCGACGTCCCGAGCGGCAATACAGCACGACGTCCTTGTCCCGCGGGATCTCGGCCAGGCGTGTCGCGACCTGGTCGTGCGGTACGTTGACCGCGCCGGGCACGTGGCCCTCGGCGTATTCCTGCGGCGTGCGCACGTCGAGCACGAACAGGTGGTCGGGGTGCTGGCGCAGGTGCGTGAGCAACTGCTCCTGGGTCATCGGCGCGAGTGGCGCCGTCGCGGCGGCGGCCGGCTTGGCTGGCTGGGGCGCTGTCACCGGGTCGGCCGCTTGC
Organism: Steroidobacteraceae bacterium; assembly: GCA_035554635.1. Lineage (GTDB taxonomy): Bacteria > Pseudomonadota > Gammaproteobacteria > Steroidobacterales > Steroidobacteraceae > RPQJ01. The sequence goes on from DATMIB010000262.1 coordinate 72,233, forward strand.
GCGACCATCGGGCCCAGCGCGAGGCCCAGCGTGACGGCCAGCGCGAGCGCGCGTGCAGAGCATGGGCAGGACGGCTTCATCGTTCGGCACCTCCTTCAGCGGACACGGTCGCGACGTGCGTCAGTCGAGCACGAACGTCAAGCGCATGCGCACCTTGAACAGCGTGATCACACCGTCTTCGACCACCACTTCCTGGTCGGAGATCCATGCGCCGGTGATGCCGTGGAGCGTCTCGCTTGCACGTTCGATGCCGTCCTGGATCGCTTCCTCGAAGCTGCGTTCGGACGTCGCCGTGATCTCGGTGATCTTCGCGATTGTCATGCGGCGGCCTCCTTGCCTGGTCGATCGTGGCGTCGTCCATTGTCGCCGCGAGGCATCGTAGCGCAGCCCGTGCGCGGGCCGGAATGGCGTCGGTCATCCCGGCAGGTACGCGTCGGCTTCGATCTCCACCAGCATGTCCGGATCGATCAGCGCGCGGACCTCGACCATCGCCGTCGCCGGCCGGATCGCGCCGAACACCTCGCCGTGCGCGCGCCCGATGGCCTCCCACCGCGCAATGTCGGTCACGTAGATGCGCGTGCGCACGACGTCCTCGAGCCTCGCGCCGGCGCGCTCGAGCGCCGCGGCAATGTTGGCGAGCGCCTGGCGCGTCTGCGCGCCCGCGTCGCCCCGGCCGACGAGCGTGCCGTCGGGTCCCATGGCCGTGGTGCCGGATACCCACACCATCGGGCCAACGCGCACCGCCCGCGAGTACCCGACGATCGGCTCCCACGGCGTGCCCGTTGCAACGTTGGTTCGCTCGCTCATGGCTGCCTCCGTTCGTCGACTGTGTCGTCCAGGCCCGCGAGCGCCCGCAACGCCGGCCCCGCGACGCGCTGCACGGTCCACTCGTCCATCGCGACTGCGCCGAGCTTGCGATAGAACGCGATCGCCGGCTCGTTCCAGTCGAGCACCGACCACTCGAACCGGGCACAGCCGCGCTCCACCGCCAGCCTCGCGCAGTGACGCAACAGGGCCTCGCCGTAACCGCGACCACGCCAGGCGGGGCGCACGAACAGGTCTTCGAGATAAAGACCGGGCCGGCCCTCGAACGTCGAGTAGTTGTGGAACCAGAGCGCGAACCCGACCGGCGCGTCGCCCTCGCGCGCGACGGCGGCTTCGGCATAGGGACGGGGCCCGAACAGGTCGCGACGCAGGTCCGCGGGTTCGATACGGCATTGCTCGAGCAGCCGTTCGTAAGCGGCCAGTTCGCGGATCATGGCGACGACCAGTTCGAGGTCGGCGGGCGTCGCCGCATCGATGCGCAAGGCCGGGCGGGGCTGGGTCATACCGGTGTCACTCTTCAGATTCCCTCGACAGCGCGCTCAAGTATGCCTTGATCGTGCGACATTTGGGCCGTATTGTTAACGCCTAATTCACGCAAGGGATCCGGATGTCGACCTCACAAGAGCGCGTGCCGCTCAACGCCCTGCGTGTCTTCGAGGCCGTCGCCTCCCACCTGAGCTTCACCTCGGCCGCGAAGGAGCTCGGCGTGACCACCGCGGCCGTCAGCGCGCAGATCAAGGCCCTCGAAGCCGACATCGGCGTGCCGTTGTTCCGCCGCCATACCCGCGCCGTCGCACTGACGCAGGAAGGCGCCGAGTTGCTGCCGGGCGTCCGTCGCGGCCTCGACGAACTGCGCCGCGCCGTCGAGCGCATCCGGCGCGAACGGGTCGGCGGCATGCTCAACCTGAGCGTGCCGAGCGAGTTCCTGCAACGCTGGCTGCTGCCGCGGCTCGGCGAGTTTACGCGCCAGCATCCGGAGATCGAAGTGCGCTTCGGCCCGTCACGCGCGACGCTCGACTTCGGCCGCGACGACTTCCACGCCGCGATCCTCTACGGGCCCGGCCAGTGGCCGGGGCTCAAGTCGGAGCGCCTGCTCGACGAATACGTGTTCCCGGTCTGCAGCCCGGCCCTGCTCGCGCGGCTCGGGCCGATCGAGACGGTCGGCGATTTCGCGCGGTACACGCTGATCCACAGCCGCGCCGAGCCCTGGGCCGACTGGCTGCGTCGCGTCGGCGGCGACACCACGCGCACGGACACGGCGCCGCCGCCGATGGAGGATTCCGCGGCCACGCTCGGCGCCGTCGAACAGGGCAAGGGCGTGGCGCTCGCGCGATGGTCGCTCGTCGCGGCGGACATCGCCGCCGGCCGGCTCGCACGGCCGATGCTGCCGAGCGTGCGGCAGCGCAACGCCTGGCACCTCGTCGCGCCGCCGGACCTGTTCGGCTTGCCGAAGGTCGTGCGGTTCCGCGCGTGGCTGCTGGCGTGCTGCCATGAGTTCCCGCCGCCCACCGGAGAGACGCTCGGGTACGAGTGAGGAAGTGTCACCGCAGCCTATTGGCGCCACGCGGCGGATCGCGTAGCGTTCGCCTCATTTCGAACAACAATAAAAGGCTGGAGGGATGCCATGGCCGGCTACACCAAGACCCCGGTGCCGCGCTTGCGGTTTCACGCCGTGACGGTGATTGCGGGCGAAGACGCCTGCGTGCAGGCGCTCGCGCTCAAGGATGTGCGGCTGCTTTCCGCCGAGGCGCCGCGGCTGCCGATGCGGGATTGCACCCGGCCCGAGCACTGCGATTGCCGGTTCCAGCACCACGACGACCGTCGCGCCGGGCCACGCCGGGGCGCGGCCCATGCCCAGACGACGACACCGTTGCCGGACACCGGCGAACGACGGAAGTTGCGCGGCCGTCGCGCCACCGATTTCGACTGAACCCGGGTCGGCACGCATCGCCGACCGGACACTGCCCTCACTGCCAACGCAAGGCGACGTAGACCGGCCTGTGGTCGGAGCCCACGTCGGACCCTACGCCGGCTGCGACCACGCAGGCCTGCACCGGCACGAGCACGTGGTCGATCGGCAAGGCCAGGGGCCAGAACGTGGCTCGCCAGGTCGGTCGCCAGCGTTGGCCGGCAAACGCGTCCTGCAGCCCGGAATCGCGCAGCAGCGTGGCGAATGCCGGGGCATACGGCGTCAGGTTGAGGTCGCCCGCCAGCACGCTCGGCCCGCGGGCGAACCGCACCTGTTTTGCCGCGTGACGCAGCCCGAGGTCACGCGAGCGCTGCAGCGACGGCAGCACGGGCCAGTGCGTGTGGACCCCGATGACCTGCACCGCCCGCCCCGCGACGCGCACGGTCGCCACGGCCGAGGGCAGGCCATCGCCGGCGAAGTCCACTGCCCGCGCCTGTTCGAGCGGCACGCGACTCAGCAACCCGATCCCGTACGGGTCCTCGCGTGTCAGCGCGAACCGGTGCGGGTACTCGTCGAGCGTGGGGGCGAGCACGGCAGCCCAGGCGGGCGTCAGCTCCTGCAGCACGACCACGTCAGCCGGATGGCTGCGCAGCCAGTCGAGCACGCGTTCGTGCTCCGCATTGCGGAACTGCAGGTTGAGCGACACGACGCGCAGTTGCGGCTCGGCACCGCGGCAAGACGCAGCCGCGCGCTCCGCGACGGCGCTGCGCGACGGGGTGACGAGCAGCGGCAACGACTGCGCGACCACGCAGACGACCGCGGCGGCAAACAGGAGGCGCCGTCGCAGCCGGAACACCAGCGGCACCAGGCACAGCGCCGCGACGGCCAGCTGCCACCGGAAGTGCGCGAACAGCTCGAAAGGCCAGCCGAAGGGTGCGAGCAGGGCGGCGACCGACGCCAGCGCCAGCGCGACGGCGCCCCAGCCGACGATGCGCGCCCAGCCGCGGGACACGTCGGCGGTCACGGCAGCGGCAATGCGATTCCCGGTCCGAACAGCGGCACCACGCCGGTCAAGGCAAAGGGGACAGGCGTCTGCTCAACAGGCGTCGGAGGCGGCCCGCGTGCGCTGCGTGCAATAGGCGACTTCGAGGCGACGCACGCCCTTGATGCGTCGCGACGAGCGCTTCACTTCGCGCACCAGGCGCAGGGGCAGGTTGACCGATTCGTTGACGCCGCCCGCGCAGTAGTCTTCCGCGACGCAGAGGTGGACCACCGTGACGTGCTCGAGGTCCGCTCGGATATAGACCGCGACGCCGATGGGGCGGTCCGTCTCGCGTTCGATCGCGAACAGGCACTGCGACTCGGGCACCGAAGCGAGCCTTGCGCGAAGCCCGTCACCGTCGTCGATGAGTTCGGGCGGACCGTAGCGGTCGATCACGTCGACGATGTCACGGGCAACCCGGCCCTGGCAGCCATTGAAAAACAGCAGGCGTTCGATGGCCTGCCGTTTGTGCCGAGGGACCCGCGACGTGAATTCGATCGCTCCCATACGGTCACCCACCGCGCCGTTGGTGCGGCTAGAGGAAGGGAGGGCCGATCATGCTCGTGCGGGTGGATTATGTCGAGCAGAGGGGGCCTACATCGTTGCGGCGTCGCAACAGAGCCGGGCGCGCCGCGATCGACCCAAGCGCGCGCTAAAGTTTGAATTGCTTCGTATTTTTGGCATCCGGTCATAGTCGCGGCCACGGGCTTGGAGTGCAATGGCAGTCCGATGTCCGCCGTACCCAAGATTCGCCCGCTCCATGCCGTCCCGGAGGCTCCGGAGCCCGCCGCCGTCGCCCCGGGGCCGGCCCCGGCGGCCCGGCCGCAGACGACGACGGGCGAGGCCGTGCTCGTCGACGTGGTCGTACTGACGGCCGACCTCGAGCTGTTCCGGTCGATCCGCGAAGCCGTCGGCGAACGCAATCCCGTCTGGCGAGCACGCAGCGCCGAGGAGGCCGCGGACCTGCTGATCACCGGCCGCTGTGGCGTGCTGCTGATCGACCTCGCGTGCGTGTCCACGCGTGCCGACACGCTGATCGAGCAGATCGTCGAGCAGTTTCCCGACGTCGTGGTCTGCGTCGCCGGCACGCGCCAGGACGAACCGATCCTCGCCTCGTTGATCAGCGACGGCCTCGTCTACCGGTTCATGCACAAGCCCGCATCTGCCCGGCGCGCGGGCATGTTCCTGCACGCGGCGATCCGCCGTCACGTCGAACGTCGCGGCGACGCTTCGCAGCAAGCGACGCTGCCGCTGCTGCGCGCGCTCGGTCGTCCGAGCGCCGGCCTGCCGACGCACTACTTGGCTTTGCTCGCGGCCGTCGGACTCGCGCTGACGCTGCCGTTGTTCGTCGGCCATGACGCCGACGTGACGCCGGCCGGAACACCCGTCTCGGCGCCGGTGTCGTCCGGCAGGTTGTCCGGCGACGCGGGCAATGGCCCGGGCACCGCGACGCGCTCGGACCCGGTGCTGTCGCGGGCCCGAGCGGCGCTGCAGGCCGGTCGACTCGAGGCGCCGCAGGGGCGCAATGCCCTCGACCTGTACGCAGCCGTGCTGCTCGCGCAACCCGACCATGTCGAGGCGCGCGCGGGGCGGGAGCGCACGATCGCGCTGCTGCTGGAGCGCGCCGGCCAGGAGGCACAAGCCGGTCGCAAGGGCGAGGCGGAGCGCCTCGTGCAGCGTGTGCTCGCGGTCGAACCGGACAACGACACGGCCCTCGAACTCACGCGCCGTCTGCATCCGCCGGACACGCCGTCGCAACAGCTGGCGCGCGAACAGCGCGGCGCGGCGGATGCGACCCCGTCCGTGTCTGCGCCGGCACCCGCGGTCGCGACCGCCGGCCCGCTGCCCGGCAACGACGCCCGGCGGGTCCCGCGCACGCCTGTCTCGTCGCTGCCGGAGCCGGTCACGAAATTGCCGCCTGCCACACCTGCCGTCGCGCCGGTCGTGCAACGCGACCCACTCGCGCCACGGTACGTGAACGACACGACGCGCATCGACACGCTGGCACGCCCGCGCAACTACGGCGGTACGGTCGCGAACGCGGCGCCGATCGCCGGGCTCGCCCGCAACGCGGCCGGCACGGCGGCGGTGACCCCGGCGAGCGAACCCGCGCCGACCGAACTCCTGCGCGTGCCGGCCGACGCACTTGAGCGCATCAGCGCCCGCGACCCGGTCTACCCGGCCGATGCGCTGCGCCAGCGCGTCCGCGGCGAGGTCGAGCTCGAATTCACGATCGCCCCCGGCGGCAACGTGCGCGACATCGAGGTCGTGCACGCGGAGCCGCAAGGCGTGTTCGACGCGGCCGCGACCGAGGCGCTCGCGCAGTGGCGCTTCCGGCCGCGCTTCGTCAACGGCCAGGCCGTCGCGCAGCGCTCGACCGTCACGATGCGGTTCGACGTCGACGAGTGACGTGCAGCGTGCCGAGCCTGAGCGCGACGAGCGCCCAGGCCGCGGCGATGCCCGCGCCGACCCAGGCGATGCCGCTCAGCCCCAGGCCGAACGTCGACTTGAGCAGCGCGTGCAGCGAGGCCGAGGTCGCATCGCCGCCGCGGTAGACGAACGTGTCGATCAGGCTCTTGGCCTTGTACTTCTCCTCGCGCGTGACGACCGTGTAGAGCGTGTCGCGCGACGGCCGCGCAATCGCGTACTCGCCCACGCGCCGCACGACCATCACTCCGACGAGCACTGCGAAGGTCGGCACCAGCGCGAGCGTGGCGAAGCCGAACATCATCGCGACCGGCACCAGCACGATCAGCGCGCGGAAGCCGAGCCACCGGTACAGACGCCCGAACAGGAACACCTGCACGGT
>DATMIB010000263.1:0-37189 GCA_035554635.1 Steroidobacteraceae bacterium
CGCTGATCGCGCACGGCTCCCTTACTGTCGAGACGCTGCCTCACGGCTTGACCATGCGTACGGCCTTCGGTCGTTCATGGGGCACTGCCGCGCCCGCCTGGTAGTTCATCGAGCGCATCGCAGCGAGGATGTGCGAGCGCATGACGGAGGCCGCCCAGTCCGGGTCACGCGCCGAGATCGCCTGCACGATTTCGAGGTGGTGGGCCGCACTCCGCTCGAGGTGCTCCGGCGTGTACTTGCGAAAGGTCTTCACGACCAGTGGCGCCTCGAGCAGCACGGTCAGGGCCCGCTTCAGGCGCGGACTCGCGGCTGCCTCCTGCAGCCGGTGGTGGAACCGACTGTTGATCTCGCCGATGCGATCGAGATAGCCGGGTCGTCGCTCGTGCGACTCGGCGCGCTGCTGTTCGGCGAGCGACTTGAGTTCCGCGACCTGGGCTTCCGTCGCAAGCCGGGCGGCGCGCGCCGCTCCGTGCGACTCCAGCAACGCGCGCAATTCGAAGATTTCCTCGACATCGTCGCGCGACCACTCCGTGACGACGGCGCCCTGGTTGGGCGTGAAGTCGACGACGCCTTCCTGGTGCAGGCGGCGCAGCGCCTCGCGCGCCGGCGTGCGGCTGACACCCGCCGCGAGCGCGACCTCCTGCTCCGTGATGCGATTGCCGGGCGGGAACCGGCCCGCGATCACTCCGTCCCGCACCACGGCATACGCCTTGTCCACTGCACGCATCAATACTCTCCGTTCGGCGGTCGAGCGCCGGGCGCGCTCGGCCACGACATCGTTCTGGCCGCCGGCGCCGCCTTCGTCGCCCGCTGGGTGAATCGGGGCTGCACGGGCGGCTCCAGCGAGGTCTCCGTCCTGCAGCGCGTCTTGAGGCTGTCGATCGTCTCGAAGCCGCGGTCGAACAATTGCACCGCACCGCGCTCCTCGGTCATCCGCGCGCGGAGCTGCTGCGTGGCGGGCTCGTCGACGACACCATCCTCGGAGATCACGACGCCGTAGCGCAATGCTCCCGCGACGGTGACGAGACCCGCCTCGACGTCGAAGGCCACCCGGGCAGTCTCGCGCTCGAGCGGGTCGCCGCAACCGCCGCCGCCCCAGGTGTCGAAGTACAGCAGATCGCCGGCCTCGACCTTGACCCGGTCGCACTTCGACGGCAGCCATTCTTCCGAGCCGTCGACGCGCACCAGCCGCTTGCTGCTGCGCTGGCCGGGCAGCCCGCCGTTGACGCCCCAGGGGTATGTCAGCCAGCGATCGTCGTGGATCGAGATCTCGCCCGGCTCGAGCAAGCGGTAGCCGACCCTGAGCGCATTGCCGCCGCGAAACCTGCCCGGGCCGCCGCTGTCGGGGATGGTCTCGTACAGTTCGATGCGCAGCGGGAAGTAGCTCTCGAGGAACTCGTTCGGCACGTTGGTGAACGAAGGCCAGAGCGAGTGGCCGTCCGGGCCGTCGCCGAACGGCTTGCCGGGGATGCCGCCGAACCCGATCTGGAACAGCTGGTACCACTCGCCGCTGCCGCGGTAGCCGGAATACATGAAGTGCGGGCTGTCGGAAAAGCCCGCGGCGCACATGAACGCCGGGTTCCCCTGGCCGAGCAGCCCACCGAGGATGTCGAAGATCCGCCCGAGCGCGTGCGTGCGGCAGGACAGTGCCGCCGGCTTCAAGGGCTTCAGCAGCGTTCCTTCCGGGATCCGCACCTCCATCAGGTCGTAGAAGCCGTCGTTGAACAGGATCTGCGGGTCGAACACCATGATCATGTAGACGCCGGCGAACATCTTGAACATCTCCTCGTTGAGGAGGAAGTTGATGCTGCCGATCGACTGCGGGTCGGTGCCCGCGAAGTCGAAGATGCACTTGTCCCCCTCCCGCCACATCGTGCAGGCGATCTTGTACGGGCCCATGCCCATGCCGTCGTCGCAGATGTAGTCCTCGAAGTACTGCCTGCCCTCGGGCACCGTCCGCCGGATCAGCTCGCGCATCGCGCGCTTGTTGCGCTCGAGCATGTCGTCCATCGCCGAGTAGAAGACGTCGTCCCCGAAGCGCGTCGAAATCTCTACGCAGCGGTTTCCCGCCGTGCGCAGCGCGGCGGTGATCGCATTGAAGTCCGACAGGTTCCACAGCGGCAGGCGGCAGTTGTGCAGGATGATGCGAAGCACGTCCTCCTGCAGTTCGCCGCGCCTGAAGATCTTCACCGGCGGCACGACGATGCCCTCCTCGAAGATCTGCCGTGCGTCGGTCGGCAGCGAGCCGGGCACCTTGCCGCCGATGTCGGTCATGTGGCCGAACATGGCCGCCCACGCGATGAGCCTGCCGTCCTTGTAGATCGGCATCAGCATCAGCCAGTCGTTGGCGTGGCTCACGGCGCCGTTGACCGAATACGGATCGGAGGTGAAGAAGATGTCGCCCTCCTCCACCGTGCCGTCGTAGCCCTGCATGAAGCCGTGGATGAACGAGCCGAACTGCCCGACGACCATCTTGCCTTCGAGGTTTGCGATCATCGGGAACTCGTCGTGCTGCTCGCGGATGCCCGGTGACATCGCGGTCCTGAACAGCACCGTGTCCATCTCGTAGCGGGCGCTGCGCAATGCGCTCTCGATGATGTCGATGGTGACGGAGTCGACCTTCACCTTCTTCATCGACTTCCTGTTGCGCTGGACGATCTTGGCAGGCATGTGCATACGCTCCCGGGGCGGTTACTTGCGAGGCGTCGACTTGGCTTTGCGCACGACCCTGGCCCCGGCACGGGACGAAGGCCTGGCGGCGCGTCGTGGCTTGTAGCCGTCCGGGTAGATCAGGATGTTGCCGTGGGGGTCGACGATGCCGTGATGACGCGGCAGGATCACCGTCGTCGAGTCCATCTCCACCACGATCGCCGGCCCGGCAATGCGGTTGCCCGCCTTGAGCCGCGCACGGTCATAGACGACGGCGGAGCAATCCTTGCCGTCCATGTACGCCTTCTGCTTGCCGATGGCGGCCGCGGCGGCAGCGGCGCCGCCCTTCGCGAGCGCGGGCCGCTTGACGGATATGCGCGGCCCCTGGACGAAGGCGCGCAGGTTCACGATCTCGTGCTCGAGCGGCAGCGCGAAAGTGAACAGGCGCTTGTGCTCGGCATCGAACGGTTCCGCAATCGCCGCGAGGCCGCGTTGTTCGAGGTCCGCGAGGTCGACGGCGACCGTCAGCTGCAGTCCCTGGCCGTGGTAGCGCAGGTCGACCTCGTAGCCGATGCGCAGGTCGGCGCGCGGCACCTTCTCGCGCTCGAGGGCGCGGGCCGCGTCGCGCGCGAGGTCACGCAGCAGCTTGAGCACTTCGCGCGACGTCGTGCCGGAGAACTTGCGGATGAACGTCCGGGCCGACTCGTCGCGGACCGCCGTGGTCGCATCGCCGAGAGCGCACAGCACGCCCGGCCCCGGCGGGATGATCGAAGGCCACGACCCGAGCAGCCGGGACAAGGCGTTGGCGTGCAACGGGCCCGCGCCGCCGAACGCGATCAGCGCGTAGTCGCGCGGGTCGTGCCCCTGTTCGACGGACACGAGCCGGAGCGCGCCGACCATGTTCTCGTTGACGATGTCGTAGATGCCGAGTGCCGCGTCCTTGACGGACTTGCCGAGCGCAGTACCGACCTTGGCGACGGCGGCCTCGGCGAGTTCGCGGTTCAGTTCCATGTCGCCACCGAGCCGCTGCACTTCGGGGAGGTATCCGAGCACGACGTTTGCGTCGGTCACCGTCGGCTCCGTGCCGCCGCGTCCGTAGGCGGCCGGTCCCGGGTCGGCACCGGCGGACTGCGGCCCGACGCGCAAGGCCTTGGTGAGTTCCGGCACGTGGGCAATCGAACCGCCGCCGGCGCCGACGGTGCGGATGTCGACCGACGAGGCGCGCACCGTCACGTCGCCGACCGTCGTTTCCCGCCGCAAACGCGGCTGGCCGTTGACGATCAGCGCGACGTCGGTCGAAGTGCCACCGACGTCGACCGTCAACAGGTTGTCGAAGCGCGCCTGCAACGCGACCCAGAGTGCCCCGGTGACGCCGCCCGCCGGCCCCGACATCAGCAGGTTGACCGGATACTCCTCCGAGGACTTGGCCGAGGCCAGCCCGCCGTCCGAACGCAGGATGTGGAGCTTCACGTCCTTGTTGCTGAGTTGCAGCTTGCCCTGCAGGTTGCGGACGTACTTCTGCACGCGTGGCCGCACGTACGAATTGGCGACCGTGGTCACGGTGCGTTCGTACTCCTGCATTTCCGGCACGACCTCGGAAGACAGCGACACCGGGACGTCTGGCAGTTCCTCCTGTGCGATCTGCTTGATGCGCTTCTCGTGCGCGTCGTTGGCGTAGGCGTTGATCAGCGAGACCGTCAGGGCCTCGATCTTCTTCGCCTGGAGGCTGCGTAACTGGCCACGCAGGTGTTCCTCGTCCAGCGGTCGCACGACCTCGCCCCGGGCGCCGATGCGCTCTTGCGCCTCGACCGTGCACGACAGCGGCGCCATCGGCAGCGACTTGTTGTAGATGACCCAGCCGCCGAGGCCGCCGGGCACGAAGCTGCGCGCGATCTGCAGCACCTGCCGGTAGCCGGCCGTCGTCACGAGCCCGCAGCGCGCGCCCGTGCCGGTGAGCACCGTGTTGGTGGCGACCGTGGTGCCGTGCATCACGTGGTCGATGCTCCGGGCATCGACGCCGGCGCGCTCGCAGACACGTGCGATGCCGTTGAGCACGCCGATGGACTGGTCGGCCGGGGTGCTCGGCACCTTGGCGCTCCACGTCTGCCCGTTGGATTCGTTGACCAGCAGCAGGTCGGTGAACGTCCCGCCCACGTCGACTCCCAATCGGTAACTCATTCGTGCCCCCGCGGTTGCGATGCCAGTGAATGAAGCGAACGAAGTCCCGGCGGTCCGGCAAGTTGCTCAGTCGGTCACGCGCGGCCTCGGGAAAGGTCCCGCCTTGACCAGCGCTCCCGGCACGGGCCGCCCGAGTTGCTCCTGCAGCCAGCGTCCCGTGGCAATCAGCGCATCGAGATCGACGCCGGTGCGCACGCCCATGCGCGTCAACAGGTACAGCAGGTCTTCCGTCGGGAGGTTGCCGGTCGCTGCCGGAGCGAACGGACAGCCACCGATGCCGCCGATGCTGCCGTCGAGCACGGTCACGCCGGCCTCGAGGGCCGCGTAGGCATTGGCGACGCCCGTGTTGCGGGTGTTGTGGAAATGGCAGCGCAGCGGCAGGCCCGGCACTGCCTCGCGGACGCGGCCGACGAGTTCAGTGACCTGGCTCGGTACGCCGGCGCCGATCGTGTCGGCGAGCGCGATTTCGCACGGCGTCGCCGCCGCCACGCGTTGCGCGATCTCGACCACGCGCTCGACGGGAACCTCGCCTTCGAACGGGCAGCCGAACGCCGCGGAGACGGTGACCTGCACGCGCAGGCCGGCGGACTTTGCGGTGCGTGCGATGTCGAGCCACGCCGCGATCGACTCGTCCGTCGTCACGCCCTGGTTGCGCCGGTTGAAGGTATCGCTCGCCACGACGGCCATCCCGATCTCGGAGCAACCCGCCGCGATGGCACGCTCGACGCCCTTGCGGTTGAGCACGAGGCCGACGTAGTGCACGTCCTCCCGCTTCGGCAGGGCCGCGAGGACGTCCTCGGCATCGGCCATCTGCGGCACACGCTTCGGATTCACGAAGCTCGCGACCTCGATGCGGCGCAGGCCCGCTTCGATCGCCCGCCGGATGAACTCGACCTTGAGTGCGGTCGACACGACGGTCGGCTCGTTCTGCAGTCCGTCCCGTGGGCCGACTTCGACGATTTCGACGGCATCCGGCAGGCGCAGCGTCACGTTGGTGTCCTCGCGGCTTCGGCCCTCGCGCGTCTAATTGTATACAGACGTTGCATAGGAAAGCGGCATTTGGACATTAGTTGACCATCCAATGACTATCATTGTATACAATCCTTGGCGCGACACCCGCGAAAGAGCGCTCCGTGAACGACCCCGCCTTTGCCCACGGCCCCTTGTCCGACCTGCGAGTGCTCGAACTGGGCACGTTGCTGGCGGGTCCCTTCTGTGGCCAGTTGCTGGGCGATCTCGGGGCCGAAGTCATCAAGATCGAGCCGCCCGGGCAAGGCGACCCGATGCGCGTCTGGGGCCGGCAGCAGGAGGGCGAGCCGTCGCTCTGGTGGCCCGTCGTCGCGCGCAACAAGAAAGCCATCACGCTCGACCTGCGACAGGTCGAAGGCCAGCAACTGCTCAGGACGCTGGTCGCCAAGGCCGACATGCTGGTCGAGAACTTTCGGCCCGGGACGCTCGAGAAATGGGGCCTCGGCTGGGAGGAACTCTCGGCCATCAACCCGCGACTGATCATGGTGCGGGTGTCCGGATTCGGCCAGACCGGACCGCGCGCCGGCAATCCGGGCTTTGGCGCGATCGGCGAGGCGATGGGCGGCCTGCGGTACGTCGTCGGGGACCCGTCGACGCCGCCGTCGCGCATGGGCATCAGCATCGGTGATTCCCTCGCGGCGACCTTCGCGTGTCTCGGCGCACTCTCCGCCCTGCACTATCGTGAACGCACCGGCCACGGCCAGGTCGTCGACTCGGCGATCTACGAAGCGGTGCTCGCGATGATGGAGTCGCTGGTCACCGACTACGACCAGCGCGGCTTCATCCGCGAACGCACCGGGGCCATCCTGCCGAACGTCGCGCCGTCGAACGTCTACCCGACGCGCGACGGGCTCGTGCTGATCGCCGCGAACCAGGACACCGTGTTCTCCAGGCTCGCGCTGGCGATGGGCGAGCCAGACCTCGCAAGGGACCCGCGCTACGCGACCCACCAGGCGCGCGGGGCACGGCAGGCGGAACTCGACGCCCTGATCGGCCGCTGGACGGCGTCGAAGAGCACGAGCGAGGTCCTCGACATCCTCGCGCGACGCGAGACCGCGGTGCCGTCCGGGCAGATCTACCGCGCCCCCGAAATGCTCGAGGACGAGCACTTCAAGGCACGCGAGGCGATCGTCTCGACGCCGCACCCTGTTTTCGGCCGCCTGCGCATGCAGAACGTGGCGCCCAAGCTCTCGGCGACGCCGGGGCGCGTGCGGGCGCCGGCGCCCGAGATGGGACAGCACAACGACGAGGTCTACTGCGACCTGCTCGGGTTGTCCCCCGACAGCCTGGCCGCGCTGAAGACCAGGCGAGTGGTCTGATGGTCGACGAGACGCTCGTCGAGAACTATGCGCGCGGCGGCTTCATGCACGCGCTCGCGTTCGGTCGCCGTCCCGCGTTGCTGCTCGTCGACCTCGTCGAGGCATATTTTGCCGAGGGTTCGCCTCTGTTCGGCGGCGAAGGTTGCCGACAGGCCTTGCGCGGCGCCACCGAGTTGCTCCGCGCGGCGCGCGCCGCCGCCGTCCCCGTCGTGCACACCAACGTGGCGTACCAGCCCGGCGGTCGCGACGGCGGCGTGTTCATGAGGAAGCTCCCGGCGCTTGCCGTGTTCGAGGCGGGCCGGCGTCCCGAGTTCACCGGCTTCGCTCAGGGCGTCGCGCCGGCGCCGGGTGAAACGGTGATCACGAAACAGTACGCAAGCGCCTTCTTCGGCACTTCGCTCGGCGCGACCCTCACGTCGAGCGGGATCGACACCGTGCTGATCGGCGGCGTTTCAACGAGCGGCTGCGTGCGCGCGACCGCGGTCGACTGCTGCCAGCACGGATTCGTCCCCGTCGTCGTGCGCGATGCCGTGGGCGATCGCGCCCAGGGCCCGCACGAGGCCAACCTGTTCGATCTGCAGGCCAAGTACGCGGAGGTCGTCGGCCTCGAGACGGCCAAGGCCTACCTGGCCGGCCTCGCGGACGCGGGCTGAACGTGGCCTGCGCCCGGACCTGTCTGCTCCGTCCGGTCATCCCGACGGCCCGCGATCAGAGGTGCTGGTTGCTCGAATAACAGGGGGTTCAAGTGATGAAGGAACGAAGATCGCACGTCTGCGCGCTTGCGGCTGCGCACGCCGCATCGCTACTGGCGGTACCGGCAGTGATTCGCGCCGCGGACCAGCCGTCGGGGCAGCTGGAGGAGATCGTGGTGACGGCCCGCCAGCGCGAGGAGAGGATCCAGGACGTTCCAGTCACCATCACGGCGTTCACCCAGACCGAGATCACCAACGCCGGCATCACGCGCCCGCAGGACTTCATCGCGCTCACCTCCGGCGTCTCGGTCGTGCACGCTGCGGAGGCCGGCGACATGCAGGTCAACATCCGCGGCATCAACACGGGCCGCGATGCCGAGACCAATTTCGCGCTCGTCGTCGACGGCGTGCTGCAGACCAACTCGATGGCGCTGAACCGCGAGCTGGCCGGGGTCACGCAGATCGAGATCCTCAAGGGTCCACAAGGCGCGGTGTACGGTCGCAATGCGGTGGCCGGCGCAATGATCGTCACGACGCGCAAACCGGGCGACACGCTTGCCGGGGAGGTGAAGGCGGGCTACGGCACGGACGACACCTACAATGCCAGTCTGTACCTGGGCGGGCCGATGACCGCCGGCCTGAAGGGATCGCTGCAGGCGTACACGACGCACACCGACGGCCAGTTCGAGAACAGCCTGCTCGGTTGCGACGACTGCGTCGACTATTTCGAGGAATCCGGCGGCGAGGCACGCCTGCTGTTCGGGCTGGCCGGCGGCGATCTCGACTTCAAGGCGAAGTATTCCACCATGAAATCCGGCGCCATCAACTTCAATGCCTCGATCGCATTGAAGGACGTCGCCGACGCGACGGGCTTCGGCGCGCTGAACGAGGACCCGAACGACCACGGGTTCGTGTATCTCAACAACATCAAGCCGGAGAACGAGCAGGAGAACGTCAACCTGTCGCTGAAGGGCGACTGGGACGTCGGCCTCGGCACGCTGACCAGCTACGTGGCCTACAACGACCAGACCAATTACTTCCTGACCGACGGCGCCAGCGGCGCGTTCTACCTCTACGCGCTCGATCCCGTCTGCCAGGCCTCGTTTGCCGCGCGGGCCGCAGACACGCCGGTGCCCCCGCCCTTCAACTACGGCAACCCCGCGCCGGACATGTTCTCCTCGTTCCTGCCGCCGTACGGCCCGACCACCTGCGATGGCTACCAGTACCAGCAGCGGGACCAGGAGGACGCGAGCATCGAGGTGCGCCTGTCCTCGCCCGGTGACCAGCGTCTGCGCTGGCTGGGCGGCCTGTACTTCGCCAACATCGATCGTCGCGTCGTGGTCTCGCAGGGTGCGGACCTCGCGCAGGGCACGAAGGCGCAGGCGTTCGTCCCCGCCGGCGGGCCCAACCCGACCGACCTGCTGTACGACGACGACTTCAACAGCAAGGTCTACGCGGTGTTCGGCCAGCTCGCCTACGACGTCGTCGAAGACTTCGAACTGGCGCTGGCGCTGCGCTACGACTACGAGGACCGCTCGGTCGACAACAACGTGCCGGTGTGCACGGGCTCGAACACGACCGACTGCCGGGCCCAGACCCCGGGCTTCGGTGCCATCTGGTATCCGGCCGGATCCGGCCAGCCGTACATCAACCCCGCCTACACGGTGGATCCGGCGTTCGCCACCGGAGGCATCCCGAGCCGCAGCAAGACATACAGCCAGTTGCAGCCCAAGCTCTCCGCCAACTGGAAGGTCAGCGACGCACTGAACGCCTACGCGTCCTACGGCTATGGTTTCCGCAGCGGCGGATTCAATTCTTCGGGCAGTGCGGCCACGATCGATTTCGCCTATGGCCTGGCCGGGTTCACGCCGCTCTGCCTCGGCGACTCTTACGCACCGCCGTCATGCGATGCCAGCTCCGTGCTGAACATCACCGACGTGCGCGACGACTACAGGAAGGAGGTGTCGAAGGCCGCGGAGATCGGCTTCAAGTCGTTTCTCGCCGACCGCACGATCAGCCTGAACGGCGCGGTGTTCTACACCAAGGTCGACGACATGCAGTTCTTCAACTTTTTCGCCGGCCCCTTCGGTCTGCTGCGCGCCGTCACCAACATCGACAAGGTGACGTTGCAGGGCTTCGAGATCGACACGCACGTCAACATCGGCGACTACTTTTCCGTGTACGGCGGCTTTGGCTACACCGACAGCAACATCGACCAGTACGACGGCCGGCCCTACACCGAGGACAACAAGGTTCCCTACGCGCCCGAGTACACGGGCAACCTGGGCGCCGAGTTCAACTACCCAGTGTCGGAGAGCTTCAGGCTGCTCGTCCGCCTGGACGCGAACTTCATCGGCGAGACCTGGTTCCACCCCGTGCAGGACGAGCGCTTGCCGAACCTGTTCTCGTACTTCAATTTCGGGCAGGGCGACTTCTCCAGGCAGAAGCGCGACCCGTACCAGGTATTGAACGCGCGAGTCGGGCTCGAGGGCGATCGCTGGTCCGTCATCGGCTGGGGCAAGAACATCACCGACGAGGACTACCTGCAGGAAATCATCCCCGCTCCCGAGTTTGGCGGCTCCTTCATCCACGCCTCGCGTGGCGCCGCGTGGGGCGTGGACCTGGGCTTCAAGTTCTGAACAAAGCACGTGGCGCCGGTCATCCACGTATCTTTGTGACCACCGCGACGGCGCAGATACGAACACCCCCGCACCGCGGGGGTGTTTCTCTCTTTTGACCGCAGCGGGTGTCAGTCGGCTTTACATGCAGTGGCCTTTGGCCCACCGCGGTTCGCGTAACTCTTTGACGGGGCTGGCGTCGCTCGCTTCGGCCTGATTATTGCAGCCTGAGAGCGAACCGCAGGGTTGACCCGCGAACATCAACGACGAACGAGGGCCGACGATGAGAGCGAAAGTACTTGGATTGCTGGCCGTGGCGTTGATGGCCGCCACTTCGGCAAATGCTTTTGATTACACGGAGTCGAGCGGTGGCGACTTGCCCACGTTGGGCGCGCTGCCGGTCTTCACGTTCGATGCCGGCGTCAATACAGTCAGTGGTCAAGTCGCCGGATTCTCCGACTTCGACTCGTTCGCCTTCGCGATTTCACCAGGAATGGTCCTCGCCGGCGCCAGCTGGACCGGGACGGGAGGGCTGGCCCTGGGCGTCGATTTTGGGACGGGGTCCAATACCGGGTCAGGTTCTCTTTACTCGTTCATGTTGAACCCGGGGACGGCCTCGCCCCTGTCCGACCTGCCACTGGCCGCGGGTACCTATCGGCTATTCCATTACATGGACGTCAACGCCGGTGGCAGCCCCACCGACTACACCTGGACCTTCACGTTGCGGTCGCTGACCTCCGTGCCCGAACCCGGCACGCTCGCGCTGCTCGGCCTCGGCCTTGCCGGTCTCGGCGTGAGCCGCAGACGCAAGTCGAACTGAGCGTCCGCGGTTACACCTCGATTGACGAGCCCGGCCTTGCGCCGGGCTTTTCGTTTTGAAGGAGTCATTGCCCTCACCCGACGCATCGCGTCGACCTCTCCCACGCATGGGAGAGGTGAAGAGGGAGATCCCTCACCCGACGCATCGCGTCGACCTCTCCCACGCATGGGAGAGGTGAAGACGCTTACGCCTGCGCGGTCGCCACGACCGTCTTCTTCCTGCGGTCGCCGACCAGGTACGCCGCCAGCGCCGGCAGCAGCAGGATCGCGCCGAACGCGTTCACGAGGAACATGAACGCGAGCAGGATGCCCATGTCGGCCTGGAACTTGAGCGCCGAGAACGTCCAGGTCGCGACCGAGATCGTCATCGTGACGGCCGTGAAGATCGACGCCGTGCCGCGCTGCTTGAGCGCCTCCACGAACGCGTCCTTCAGGTTCAGGGCGTTGTCCTCCATCTCGTGCTTCATGCGCTCGAACAGGTAGATGCCGTAGTCGACGCCGACGCCGACGCCGAGCGCCACGACCGGCAGCGTATTCACCTTGACGCCGATGCCGAGGATCGCCATCAGCGCGTTGCACAGGATCGTGACCAGCGCGAGCGGCAGGATGATGCAGAGCGTGATCGGGAACGAGCGGAACGTGACCAGGCACAGCAGCATCACGGAGGCGAACAGCGCGAGGTTGACCCACTTGTCGGCCGCGTGCACGGCCTCGTTGGTGGCCGCCATGACGCCGACGTTGCCGCTCGCGAGCCGGAACGTCACGCGGTCGGTGTCACCGCCACCGGCTTTGAAGTCCTTCACCTTCTGCACGATGTGCGCGATGGTCTGCGCCTGGTGGTCGCTCGTGTAGATGCTGATCGGCATCGCCGTGCACTTGGAGTTCATGAACTCGTTGCCGAGGCGCGTGGCATAGCCCACGCCCTGCGCGATCTGCGCCCGGCTCTCCGGCAGCATGCGCCACTTGGCGTACGTCTCGGCGAACGACTGCGTCATGGACTTCACGAAACCGGCGAGGCTGCGCACGGTCGCCACGCCGTCCACCTGGCGCATCTGGAATTCGAAGTCCTCGATGCGGTCCATCACGTTGCGGTCGACGCAGGGCGTGTCCTCCTCGCTCTCCGGCTTGGCTTCGGCGATGACCTGCAGCAGGTCGACGCCGATCGCGAAGTGGCTCACGATCATCTCGGTGTCGGTGTTGTAGCGCGAGTCGGGCCTGAGCTCGGGCACGCCCTTGCCGAGGTCGCCGATGTGCAGGTGGCGTGCCTGCATCAGGCCGAACGCCAGCAGCGCGATGCCGGCCGCGATCGACACCCAGCCGACCTTCTTCGTGGCGAGCGGGCCGATGCGTTCCCAGAGCCAGTCGCCCGCCGTCTCCTTGCCGGCCAGCTTCGACGCCTGCTCGGGCGTGAACTTGTAGTACGAGAGCAGGATCGGCAGCAGCATCTTGTTGGTGATGATCATCACCGTCACGCCGATCGTCGCCGTGTAGGCGAGTTCGCGCACGATCTCGATCTCGACGAATGCGATCACCATGAAGCCGAGCGCGTTCGCGAGCAGCGCCATCGCACCCGGGATGAACAGCTTCTGGAACGAGTGCGTCGAGGCCGTCACGCCGTCGGCGCCGTGCAGCGTCTCGAGCTTCCAGGCGTTGGTCATCTGCACCGCGTGCGAGACCGCGATCGAGAAGATCAGGAACGGCACCAGGATCGACATCGGGTCGAGCCCCAGGCCGAACACCGGCAGCAGCCCGAGCAGCCAGATCACCGGCACGATCGCGCAGACGAGCGCGAGCGCCGTGATCATCAGCGAGCCCGAGTACCAGTAGAGGAGCAGCGAGGTGATCACGAACGCGACGCCGAAGAACAGCAGCACGCCGGCGGCGCCCTTCGCGATGTCGCTGACCGCCTTGGCGAAACCGATGATGTAGACGCCGGTGGTGTCGTCTTCGTACTTGGCGCGGATCTGTTCGAGCTGTCGGCCGACCTCCTGCAGGTCCAGGCGCTGTCCCGTCTCGGGATCGTTCTCCATCAGCGTCGCGACGACCATCGCCGCCGACTGGTCGTTCGAGACGATGCGGCCGACCCAGTCGGACTTCATCAGGTTGTCGCGGACCTTGGCGAGCTGGTCCGGCGTGCCGGCGAAGTCCGCCGAAACGATGTTGCCGCCGCGGAAGCCGTCCTCGACCACCTCGTTGTAGCGGACGTTCGACGTGAACAGCGAGGACACGGAGCTGCGCTCGACGCCGGGGACGTAGAAGACCTCCTCCGTCACCTTGCGCAGCTTCTCCATGAAGGCCTTGTCGTAGATGTCGCCCTTCTGGTTCTTGAGCGCGACCAGGATGCGGTTCGCGCCGCCGAAGTCCGACTGGTACTGCAGGAACGTCTGCATGTACTCGTGCTTGAGCGGGATCATCTTCGTGAACGCCGCCTGCACGCGCAGCTGGCTGGCCATCGCGGCGAGCACGATGGTGATGAAGATGAACAGGATCAGCAGCGGCTTGCGGTTGCGGAAGATCCAGAACGAGATCTTGCCGACCCAGTCGGCCGAGAACTGTTGCTGGCGGATCTCGGAGTCGCTGCTCCGCACGCCTGGGTTCACGTCGTTGGCCATGTTGCCTCCCGCGGACCGGTCACTGGCCCAGCCAGGCCGGGTCGAGAGGCGTGATGCCGCCTTCGCCCGCAAGAATGATGCGTCCGTCGACCTCGACGAAGGCCGCAAAGCCCCTGCCGCGCCCGGACGAGTGGAGTACGAACGATTGCCCGCCGTCGCCGCTCAGGGCCAGCAGGCCGGTGTTGCCGACGAGCAGCACGCGGCCGTCGGCCAGCACGTGCCCGGACATGATCGAGGTGGTCGTGCCCAGTTCGATCTTCTGCCAGGTCGTGCCCTGGTCCGCCGAACGGTAGATGTTGCCGCGCATGCCGAAGGCGAGCGCCGCGCCGTCGGGCAGTGCGATGGCACCGAAATAGGACCCCTGGTACGGCGACACGAGGGGCGTCCACGTGGCGCCGCCGTCGTCGGACCGCGCGAGCGTTCCCGACTCGGCGACGAGCAGCAGCGGTCCGCCGTTGCCGATCGCAACGACCTGCGAAATGTGCCGGTCGAAATCATCGGCGCCGACCATGACGCGGGCCCACGTGCGACCGGCGTCCTGCGAGTCGAAATAGAGCCCGAACGCGCCGTAAGCCGCGAAGTGATCACCACCGAGCCAGGTCACGCCGAGCAGCGAGTCGCTGCCGGCCTCGTCGAGCGTCACCTGCGCCCAGCTCGCGCCGCCGTCTTCGGTACGGATCATGGCGCCGCCGTGGCCGACCGCGACGCCGACCTTGTCGTCCTTGAATGCGATCCCGGTCAGCGTGCGCGTGACGGGTGTCTGCACGCCCTTCCAGGACGTGCCGGCGTCGTCGGACACCAGCGTGAACCCGCGCTCTCCCACCGCGATCAACCGTTTGCCGACGCTTGCAATGTCGAGCAGCACGATACGGTCGCTGCGGATGTCGACGACGACCTTGGCCGGTGCCGGTGCGGTCGATTCCTCTTCCTGCGCCTGCGCGGCCAGCGCGAGGCCGAGGCCCGCGCCGAGCCAGGCGCACGCGAGCATGGCCCAGTGTCTCATCGAAAGTCCCCCGCGCGGCCGCCTGCGCCGCGACTGCGGCCGGCCCCGTGTTCCGGGGCCGGCCCATTGCCTGCCATGCTATGCGTATCGTCTCGCGTAGCGATGAGCCGTCACTTCGTGCCGATGCGACGCAGCGCGTCGGGCTGGAAGTCGCTCCACTTGCCCTTCTCGCCGAACTTCCACGGCGTCTTGATCTCGTTGTCGAGCAGCGAAAGCAGGTAGCTCTGGTTGTTGAGGTCGTGCCAGATGTTGGCGCGGTACCACGGCACCTTCGCGTCGTAGAACTGGATCACCGGGTGGATCGCGACGCGCCAGAGGTTGTTGCGCGTGTCGTACGCGTCCTCGTAGACGACGGTCCAGGTGTCCTCGTCGAGGTAGAACGTGCGCTTGCCGTAGATGTGCTTGCTGCCCTTCTTGAGCGTGCCCTCCACCGCCCAGACGCGATGCAGCTCGTAGCGCATCAGGTCGGAGTTCGGCGTGTTCTTGCGGATGATGTCGTCCTTGTACTTGAGCGCCTTGTTCGCGAGCTTGTACGAGTTGTAGGGGATGTAGATCTCCTTCTTCCCGACGAGCTTCCAGTCGTAGCGGTCAGGCGCGCCGTTCCAGGCGTCGAACTGGTCGGTGACGCGGATGCCTTCCGTGCCGTCGTTGACGTTGTCGTAAGCGAGGTCGGGCGCACGGCGCACTCGGCGCTGGCCGGCGTTGTAGATCCACGCCGAACGCCCCTGCTTCACCTGGTCGAGCGGCTCGTGCACGAGGAACACGGTGCCCTCGAGCGTCGCCGGCGCGGTGAAGTAGGACAGGAACGCGAGCAGCAGGTTGTCCTGCGGCTGGTCGAGGTTCTGGTTGAAGATGCGGTACTCGTGGACGCCGATCTTGTAGAAGTCGCCCGAGCTGCGCACCGGGAAGCTGTGGTAGTCACGGCTGATGCCGCCACCGAGGTAGCGCTGCTGGTGGTTCCACATCACCTCGAGGCCGCTTTTCGGGACCGGGAACGGGACGACCGAACGCCCGCCCGTGACGGCGAAGCCCTGCAGGTCGAGCTTGGTCGCCATGTCCTTGACCTGGTCGTAGACGTCCTGCGGGTAGCAGGCGGTGCGGCGAGTCTCGTACACGGGCATCTTGAACTCGGCGTACTTCTTCAGCATCGCCAGCGTGCCGGCCGTCAGCTTGTCCTTGTACTGCTCGGCGTTCGCGGCCGTGATCGTGAACTTCGGCTTGTCGCTCGCGAACGGGTCGGTGTAACCCTTGGCGGCGCTCCAGCCGGCGGGCGGCGTGCAGAGCCCGCCCGTCCACGCGGGAATGCTGCCGTCCGCATTGGCGCCCTTCTCGGCGCCGACCGGCGTCAGGTCCGCGCCGAGACGGGCCGCGTCCGCGGCGCTCAGCTTGGCGTGCGCCGGCAGTGCCGCGACGAGCGCCGCGGCAGCGATCGCGCCGGCCAGCATCGTGTTGATGGTCTTCATGTGTTCGTCTCTCCTGGGATCAGAACGTCACGCTGAAGGCCGCGGAGTAGTAGTCGCGGTCGAACAGCGGGTCGAAGTTCTCGTCGGCGTACTGGACGTAATTGACGTCGAACACGTAGCGCTTGTTCAGGTTGAACTTCACGCCGAGGCCCAGCGTCTGCCGGCCTTCGTTGAACGTGGGGTCCATCGACACGCCCTCGACGTCGTCGGCCCAGAACACGCTCGGCGTCACCGTCACGCCCGTGTTGAACACGTTGTTGTAGTCGGCCGAGACGCGCAGGCGATAGCCCCAGGCGGAGTCCGTCACGTAGCCGTCGTTCTTGCAGCCGATCGGGTGCGGGTTGTAGAGCGAGTTGGCCAGCGGCACCGGCGGGGCTCCCGCAAACATCGGCGTGCAGGTGTTGCCCGCACTGTATGCCCCGAGCACCGGTTGCCCTGACGGCCCACCGCCGACGTCGTAGCCCGGGCCTGAGCCGGTGCCGAACATGAAGCCGCGGCCGTAGCGGACGCCACCCTCGGTGTAGTCGGGGATGTTGTTCCACTGCGTGCCGGCCTCGCCGACCAGCACGAGGTTCTCGGCGCCGAGGATGTTGCTGAACGTCTTGACGAAGTTGGCCTGGAACTGCTTCTTCGTGAACGTCTTGTGGCCGGTCAGGTACGTGCCGGCGCTCTGGCTCTGCGCGATCGCCGCGATGTCGCGGTACGGGCCGATGCCCAGGATGCCGGCGCCGATCAGGTCGTTGCCGTTGACCATGACCGGGACGTCTTCCTGGTAGCTCATTTCCGCGGAGACCGACCAGCCGAGCAGGTTCGTCGCAGCGGTCAAGCCGAAGATGCGCATCTTCTCGGGATATTCCCAGAAGCCCCTGCCGGACTCGAGGTCGACACCGGTGATGCCGTTCCCCGCGAGGAACTGCTCGAGACCCTTCTCGACGCCGGGCATCAGGCTGCGCAGGAACTGCGTCGACGTCGGCGACGACTTCCACCACGGACCATAGGCGTCGTTGCCGATCAGGCCGGCCGCCGTGAGCAACGCCTTTGCGTTGTCGGGCAGGTCGTTCGGGTTCGTGCCCGTGTAGCTGCCTGCGACCGGCAGGCGACTGTGGATCTGCATCGCGTAGAGTCCGACCTCGGTGTCGATCGCGTCGACCGGGATGCGCAGCGCGAGGCCGAACTGGTTGGAGTCGCTCGGCTCACGACCCTTGGTCGCCGGCAGGTAGGCGCCCGTCGTGCTGCCGACCAGCCACGGTTGCGAACCGAGTTGCGGCACGATGACGCCGTTCGAGGCGTTGCCGGTTTGCCCGCCGACCACGGTGATGCTGCCGCAGGAACCCGGGTCGGAGCTGATCTGCGTGCTGGTGACCGCGAAGTACGTGCCGCACGCGTCGACCGAGGTGTTGTTCCACTTGAGCTGGTAGAACGCCTCGACCGAACCCCAATTGAGACCCCAGTTCGCGTACGCGGCCCAGACCGGCAGCAGGATTTCCTTGAGTTCGGCCCCCGCGCGACGCGCCGCCGGCACGTCGATCGGATTGATCTGGTTGACGCCCTGAATGAAGATCGACTCGCCCCAGTTGATCACCTGGTTGCCGAGGCGCACCTGCAGGTCGGTCTCGCCGATCGCGAACGAGCCATAGACATAGGCGTCGAGCAGGTAGGCGTTGGTGAACTTCTGTTCGTCCTCGAAGCCGTCGTCGCTGAGCTTGGCCTCGGGCCAGAGGTTCTGGCCGGCCGGCGACATCGGCATGCAGGCGCCCGGTGTCGCCCCTGGGCTCGTGCACGGCAGGAAACCCGGAACCGGTCCCAGCCCGGGGCGGACGCCGTTGTAGTTGTTGGCCTGGCTGCCGACTCGGACCTTGTTCTCTTCGAGCGCGTAGTCGTACCAGAACTTGGCGCGCAGCAAGCCGCCAAAACGCCCCTTCTTGTATTCGAGGTCGGTGATCAGCTTGAAGGGCGCCGTGAAGACGTCGCCCTTGTCGTAGTTCAGGTTGCCGTCGCCGCCGGCGTGGTTGCCGGCCAGGCCATCGTTCGGACCCACGGCGAAACCGGGCAGCAGGTTGGGAGTGTATTTGCCGATCAGCGACCCGTCGGCACGCGTGTAAAGCCAGCGGCTCGGCTCTTCGGCGCGGACGCTGGCACCGACCGAAACGGTGGTGTTCCAGTTGAGTCGACCCCCGTTGTCGAACTCGAACTCGAGGGCCGCAGCACCGCCGGCGTACGCGGCGAGCACGGTGCCGACCATGGCGGCGAGCACCGCGCTGCGGCGATCCCGATTCATCGTCTCGATCGTCATTGAAAATCCCCCAGTTGCCTGTGAGTCCAGTCGTTCCATCAGCGAAGGGGCCTACCTCACGACCCCTTCCCTCGAGCGCAGCATCCCTTCTTCCTCCACCCATCCCGGCACGCGTCTTGGGCGCGAGTTAAACCGGGCGGGCCGCGTTTTCGCGGCGGGCAAGCCACTCGAGGCTATGCCTGGGAGATTACTGCCACAGTAGTGAGTATCCGAAATACCACTACCGATCATCCCCGTTGTGCAAGGTTGCCAGCAGGCTGGCTGCAACACAACTGAAAGCGACGTTGCACTTTCGCCATGCAGCAAACCGTCGTGCAGTTGTGCAGTGCAAGAATCTCGTGGCTCTCAATAACCGAGCTGGCGTGCAACGAGGTCCTTGAGGACTTCTTCGCTGCCGCCGCCGATCATGTTGACCTTCACCTCGCGATAGATGCGTTCGGACTTCGTGCCACGCACGTAACCGAGGCCGCCCAGCGTCTGCACGGCGGCGTCGGCACAGAACTGCATCGTGCGTGCCGCCGTGTTCTTTGCGATGCAGACGGCGGCGACGACCTCGGCGGTTCCCGCGGGTTCGTGATCGAGGCGCCAGGCCACGTCCTCCAGCAGCGCGCGCGTGGCCTCGATCCGCGACAGCATGTCGACGAACCGGTGACGCACGACCTGGTGGTCGACCAGTCGCTGGCCGAACGTACGTCGCGCACGCGCCCACTCGAGCGCCTCCACGTAGCAGGCCCAGGCGAACCCGAGCGCATTGGCGGCGAGCGCGTAGCGCTCCGCATTGAAGTTGTGCATGACCGCCCGGAACCCTTCGCCCTCGGCGCCGAGCAGGTTTGCGGCAGGCACGCGCACGCCGTCGAACCGCAGGTGGGCGGTGTCCGATGCCCACCATCCCATCTTCGGCAGTGCCGTGCGCGTGAACCCGGGTGCATCGCGCTCGATGAGCAGCAACGAAATGCCGCGCGCACCGCGGCTCCCCGGATCGGTGCGCACCGCGACGGTGTAGACGTCCGCCCGCATGCCGGAGGTGATGAAGGTCTTCTCGCCGTCGACGATGTAGTCGTCGCCTTCGCGTCGGGCCGTGGTGCGCAACGCCGCTACGTCCGATCCACCCGTGGGCTCGGTCACGGCCAGTGCAGCAATCCACTCGCCCGCGAGCACCCGCGGCAACACGCGCTGCTGCAGGTCGTCCGAACCGAGCGACGCGATCGGCGGCGCGGCGATCGTGTGCGACAGCAGCGATGCCAGCACGCCCCCGGCTCCGCACTGCGCAAGCTCGATGCCGCAGACGAGCCGGTGCAGTGAATCGGTGTCGGGGCAGCCGCCATGTCGCTCGGGAAAGCCCGGCGCGAACAACCCCGCGGCGGCAGCCCTGGCGTAAAGCTCGCGCGGGAACTCCCCCGCCTCGTCCCAGCGCGCGACGTGTGGCTCGAGTTCCCTTTCCACGAAGCGACGGACGGTGGCGCGGAACTGCTCGTGCCCTGCGGTCAGGAGCGCCGGGTTCAAGCGCAGGCTGGGCGTCATGCAGGCATCCTAGGATTGCGTCTTTTGCACGGCAAGCGACTGGTCTATCTTCAGGGCCACCGGCGTGAACGGGAATGGCGCATGAACCGGTTGCTCAACGTCGCGATCGTGGTGCTCGTCGCCGCACTCGCGTACCTGCTGTTCTGGCCGGTACCGATCACCGCGGTGTCGTGGCAGGCGCCGACGTTCGCGGGCTACGCCGGCGTGCACGCACGCAACGACCGGCTCGCGCGACTGCGCATCGTCTCCGTCGCACCCGAAATCGGGCCCGAGCACATCGTGTTCGGTCCGGACGGCAAGCTCTACACGGGCGTGCTGTCGGGCAAGGTGCTGCGCATGAACCTCGACGGCACCGAGGTCGAGCAGTTCGTCGACACGGACGGGCGGCCGCTCGGCCTCGATTTCGACAGGGACGGCCGGCTGCTCGTCGCCGATGCTGAGCGCGGCCTGCTCGCGACGGGCCCCGGCGGCGCCGTCGTCGTGCTCGCCGACTCCGTCGCGCTCGAACCCATCGTCTATGCCGACGCCGTCAAGGTCGCCGCGGACGGGAAGATCGTCTTCACCGACGCGACCACGCGCTTCGCCGCACGCGACTACGGCACGTTCGACGCAGCCCTGTACGACGTGCTCGAGCACTCCTGCACCGGCCGTGTGCTCGAGTTCGATCCCGCAGCCAAGGCGACGCGCATCGTCGCAACCGGGTTGTGTTTCCCGAACGGCGTCGCGATGACGGCCGATGAGCGCGGGCTGATCGTCGCCGAGACGGGCGCGTACCGGATCCTGCGCCTCGCACGCGAGGCCGAAGCGCTCGACGTGCGCAAGGCGCTCGCGGGCGCTGACCCCGCCGTGCGCGTGCTGCTGGACGACTTGCCCGGGTTTCCCGACAACGTCACGCGCGGCGACGGCCGCTACTGGGTCGGGCTCACGAAACCACGCAGCTCGAAGATCGACGCCTGGGCCGGCCGGCCGTGGCTGCGCGAACTGACGCTGCGCCTGCCGCGTGCATTGTGGCCGGTGCCGCCCGCGTACGGCCACGTGATAGCTTTCGACGAGACCGGGCGAGTGCTGGCCGACCTGCAGGACCCCACGGGTCGGCTCGCGGAAACGAGCGGCGTCACCGAATACAACGGCCAGCTCTACGTGCAGAGCCTGCATGCCGAGGCCTTCGGCATGCTGCCTTCACCCTGAGTTCGGCGACTCCGTCGCAAGCGCTCGCCCGATCTCGAGCACCGCACGCACGAGTTCGACGAGGTCCTCGCTGGTCGTGCGGAAGTTCGCGATCGCCACGCGCAGGCAGTAGACCTCGCCGAGCGTCGTGTACGACGGCGCGGCGATGCCGCTCTCCTGCAGGCGTACCAGCAGTTCCTGGTTGAGCGCGTTGAGCCGCGCCGTGTCGAGACCGCCCGGATCGTAGCGAAAGCAGACGATGTTCGTGTGCACGGGCGCGACGAGCGCGAGCTCGTCGGTCGCGCGCACGAGCGCGGCGAGCTCGTGTGCCTGGGCGATGTTGCGGTCGATCAGGCGGCCGAAGCGATCGAGTCCGTGCTCCTTGATCGTGAGCCACACCTTGAGCGCACGGAAGCCGCGCGAGAGCTGCAGCCCGTACTCGCTGAACCAGTGCCCGCCGCTCGCGAGGCCGCGTTCGGTCTTCTCGAGGTATTCCGGCGTCAGCGCGAACGCGTCGCGGTGGGCCTTGCGGTCGCGCACGAGCACGCAGGCGGCCTCGAACGGGACATGCAGCCATTTGTGGAAATCGAGCGTGACCGAATCGGCGCGTTCCATGCCGCGCACGAGGTGGCGGTGCTGCGGCGCGAGCGCGAGCAATGCACCGATCGCGCCGTCGACGTGGAACCAGAGCCGCTCGCGTTCGCACAGGGTCGCGAGCGCGTCGAGGTCGTCGGTGGCACCCGTGTTGATCGTCGCCGCGTTGCCGATGACGCAGAACGGTTGCAGCCCGGCCGCGCGGTCGGCGGCGATCGTGCGTTCGAGCGCACCCACGTCGATGGCATAGCCTGCATCGACCGGCACCTTGCGCAACGACTGCGCGCCGAGCCCGAGCGACTCGATCGCCTTCTGCACGCAGCTGTGCACCTCGACCGACGCGTAGGTCACGAGCGGGCGCGGGATCGCGGCGACGCCCTGCAGTCGCACGTCGACGCCCGCGCGCGAATTGCGGGCCACCGCGAGCCCGACGAAATTGGCCATCGACCCGCCGCTCACGAGCAGGCCGCTCGCGTCCGCCGGGAAACCGACGATCTCCTTCGACCAGTCGAGCACCTGGGCTTCGACATGGTTCGCGACGTGGTTGCCGCCCCCCATGTTCGGGTTCATCGCGGCAGCGAGGAAATCGGCGACGGCGCCGAAGGCCGTGCCGTTGCCCATGAACCAGGACCAGAACCGGGGGTGCGTGTTGCCCATCGGGTACGGCAGCACCCAGTCGCGGAAGTCGGCGTAGGCCTGCTCGGCCCCCTGCGGGGTGCGCGGCGCCGGCCCTTGCAGCTGCGCGGTGACGTCCGCGGGCACCGGGCGCCAGACGGGGCGGTCGCGGACACCCTGCAGGTGATCGAAACCGTCGTCGACGGCGCGATGGGCGAGCCGTCGCAGGGCCTCCCAGTCGGCCGGATCCAGTGATTCGGGTTTGGAAGACGGCGCGGTCACCTGGGCTCCTTGCGGTCGGGGCCGGCGGGGGGACGCCGGACACCGCGAGCCTACTATGGCCGCGCCGGGGACGAACCTCCCATCAGAACAGCAGCTTGGCCTCGTGCAGGGCGTACGCGAGGGAGGCGAACGTCGCCGCAGTCGCGACGACCAGCCAGCTCCAGAGCAGAACCTGATAGGGGACGCGCGGGGATGTGCGCATGGGGACCTCCAACGATCGCGAGGTCGGAGCCGGCGATCCATGCCGTTGGGGGGAGGTTGAGGCGCATTGCGCAGCTCGCGGCCCTACGATCGGAGCGCAGTGTAACGCCCTGCCTGCTGCACCGCAGCAATCCAGCGAGCATTTGCGGAAACTCCCTATGGGTCAAGGGCTTACTGGACGCGTTCCAGCGACCGCCGGCACCCGGTAGAGGCGAGTGCCGGCAGTCCCGTCGGCTTCAAAGAAAGCTCTCCATCCGGGCCACGGCCTCGGCGAGCGATCCGAGCGTGACGAGCACGCTGAGGGCCAGCGCGGCGATCACGGCCAGGGGGTACAGCGGAATATGTGGCTTGCGGTGCAACATGGCGGCCTCCTGCGTTCGTTGTGGCAGCGAAGGTACGCCTGCGGTTTGTTGAGATAAATCCGCCTAAACTAAGCACACCATTTCGTTTGGCTGAACAATCGTCATGGACCAGTTCATTGCCATGCGCGTCTTCACGCGAGTCGCCGAACGTGGCTCGTTCTCCGCCGCCGCCGACGAACTCGAGCTGTCGCGTCCCGCCGCGAGCGCGCACGTCGCCGCACTCGAGAAGCATCTCGGCGTGCGACTGCTCAACCGCACGACACGCAAGGTGAGCCTGACGCCGGAAGGCAGTGAATTCCTCGGGGCCTGCCGTCGCATCTTCGACGAACTGAAGGAAGCCGAAGAGAGCCTGCGCAGCGCGCGCACGCGGCCGCAGGGCAAGCTGCGCGTCGATGTCCCGGTGCTGTTCGGACAGCACCTGCTGCTGCCCGCGCTGCCGGAGTTCACGCGCCGCTACCCGGGCATCGAGCTCGACCTGCGACTCAACGACCGCGTCGTCGACCTCGTCGCCGAAAGCGTCGACGTCGCGATGCGTTTCGGCCCCGTGCGCCAGTCGGGCCTCGCCGCGCGCAAGGTGCTTGCGAGCATCAACGTCGTCACGTGTGCCTCGCCCGCCTACATCGCCGAGCACGGCGAGCCGCGCACGCCCGACGACCTCCGTCATCACCGCCTGCTCGGCCTCACGCAGGCGTCCGGCGCGCCGCCGGAGTGGGAGTTCCCGCCGCCGTACTCGAGCAAACGGCTGGGACTCAAGTTCGCGATGCTGTTCAACGCCGCGTCGGGGCCGGTCGTGTCCGCCGCGGCCGGGCTCGGCATCACGCACACGGCCGACATGGTCATCGCCGAGTACGTCGCGCGTGGCCAGCTCAAGCTGATCCTCGAGGACTACGTCGTCACGGGGCCGCCGGTCTCGCTGGTCTATCCGTCGGCGGGCCACCTGTCGGCCAAGGTACGGGTGTTCTCCGACTTCGCGGCGGACCTGCTGCTGCGTTTCCAGGACGAAGTGCGCCGCTGGATCGGCACGCCACGGCGCCCGTCGCCGCCGGCGCTTCGCTAGACTGCACGCCCTGGGTTGCTCGAGCGGAGGCTGCATGGCGTACCTGGTTGTCGGATTGCTGCTTTTCCTGGGCGTGCATTCCATCGGCATCTTCGCGCCCGCCTGGCGCGACGCGACCGCGGCGCGGTTGGGCGATGCCACGTGGAAAGCGCTGTTCGGCTTCGCCTCGATCATCGGCTTCGTCATGCTCGTGCACGGCTACGCGCTCGCGCGCCAGGACCCGCAGGTGCTGTATGCGACGCCGCTGTGGATGCGTCACGTCACCGCGCTGCTGATGCTGCCGGTGTTTCCGCTGCTGCTCGCAACCTACCTGCCCGGCCGCATCAAGACCGCGGTGAAACACCCGACGCTCACGGCCACCAAGACGTGGGCACTCGCGCACCTGCTCGCGAACGGCGCGGTCGCAGACGTGTTGCTGTTCGGCGGTTTCCTCGCGTGGGCCGTCGCCGATCGCATCGCCGTGGGCAAGCGACCGGTGCCGCGGCGCACGCCCGGTGCCCCGCCGTCGCGCTGGAACGACCTCGTCGCCGTCGTGGCCGGGCTCGCGCTGTACGCGCTGTTCGTCGGTTGGGCGCACGAGCGGCTGATCGGCATCCCCGCCATGCTGCCGCCGCACTGAGCCGATGCGGTCCCAGCTTCGTCGCGCGTCGGCCTTGCTGCTGGCGCTGATCGTCGGCGGCAACGCCGCTGCGGCCTCGCTCGACGCCACGGAGCGCCGCATCGTGCGCGCCGTCGACGCACGCTCGAGCCAATGGGTCGGGTTGCTCGCCGAGACGGTCGACGTGCGCAGTGCCACCGAGAACCACGCGGGCGTGCAGGCGGTCGGTGAGATCTATGCGCGCGAATACCGTGGCCTCGGATTTGCGACGCGATGGGTCGCGTTGCCGGCCGAAGTGCGCCGGGCCGGCCACTTCGTCGCCACACACCCGGGTCGGCCCGGATCGCCACGGCTGCTGCTGATCGGGCACCTCGACACCGTGCTGCAGGACGAGCCGTTCCGGCGCGACGGCCACCGCGGTTATGGCAGCGGCGCGGCCGACATGAAAGGCGGCAACCTCGTCGCGCTCGAGGCCGTGCGCTCGCTGGCCACGGCCGGCCTGCTGCGCGACATGGATGTCACGGTCGTCTACACCGGCGACGAAGAGGACACCGGCGCGCCCATCGAGGCCACGCGCGCGGCACTGCTCGAGGCCGCGCGTAACGCCGACATCGCACTTGCCTTCGAAGGTGCCGCGGCCGGCAAGGGCGTGATCGGCCGACGCGGCATCGGCTCGTGGCGGCTGCAGGTCACGGGGTCGCAGGGCCACTCCTCGGGCATTTTCCAGGAGCCGCGGGGCTACGGCGCGATCTTCGAGGCGGCGCGGATCCTCGAGCGGTTTCGCACCGAACTGCGCGAAGCCAACCTCACGTACAACCCGTCGGTGATCGTCGGCGGCACGGACGTGACCTACGACACGGCCACCAAGAGCGGTACGGCGCTCGGCAAGACCAACGTCGTGCCGCGCCAGGTCGAAGTCGAAGGCGACATCCGTTACCTCGGCACGATGCAGTTCGAGTCGGCACGCCGCGCGATGGAAGCGATCGTCGCGGCGAACCTGCCGGGCACGACGGCACGGATCGACTTCGTGGTGGAATACCCGTCGATGGCGCCGAACCCAGGCAGCGAGCGCGTGCTCGCCGTGTTCGACGCCGTCAGCCGCGACCTCGGGGGCGGACCGATCGTCGCGCAACCGCCGATGGAGCGTGGCGCAGGCGACATCGCTTTCGTCTGCGAGGACGGACGACTCGCGTGTCTCGACGGCCTCGGCGCGTTCGGCGACGAGGAGCACGCGCCCGGCGAGTACGTCGAACTCGATCGGCTGCCGCTGCAGGTCAAGCGCGCGGCCGTGCTGATGCACCGGCTGACCCGGTAAGGCTCGCACCATGCTGCAATCGACGATCGTCGCCCTGCGCACGCTGCTCGCGGAGCAACGCGTGCTCGCGCTCGCCGTGACGCTGCCGCCGGGCGGCGTTCCGCAGGCCGGGCTGCTGCCCTTCGTGCCGTTGCCGGACTGTTCGGCCGTGCTCGTGCATGCCTCGCGCCTCGCGCGGCACAGCGCTGGACTCGCGCCCGACGCGGTCGCGAGTGCGCTGATCCACGAAAGCGACGCCGCCGACAGGGATCCGCTGCAACTGCGACGCGTCACGTTCGCCTGCCGCGTGCGGCCGCTCGAGCGCGACAGCGCCGAGTGGCTGGCAGGCCGCGCCCTTTATCTCGAGCGCTTTGCCGACGCCGCGATCACGTTCGACCTCGGCGACTTCTCGCTGTACGAACTCGCATTCGAGTCGGGCCTCTACGTCGCCGGCTTCGGGCGCGCGATCGCGCTCACGCGTGAAGACATCGCGCGTCTCGCCCAGCCCGCCTGAATCGGGCGACCGGATCGATTGCAGCGACGGCGAGGCGCCGCCCGCCGCGCGAGTCAGTGCTGCTGGCCCTGCTCGTACTGCGACGGCGTGCAGCGGGCGTGGGCGAGGTACTCGCGCAGGTGACGCACGGCGCTCTTGTCGAGCGTGTTGCCGTGGTGCGGCCGGTGCAGGATGCCCTCGACACCGTTCAGCCTCACCCGCAGCCTGGCACCCGAGAGCGGCTCGACCTCGGCACTCAGGTGATGCAACAGCGATTCGATTTCGCGCCAGTGGATGTTCGCGCTGATCGGGTCGTGGAAGATCGTGCGCAGCAGGCTCTCGTGCTTGTGGCTCATGGTCGGGCGTCCCGCCTCACCGCTGGCTCGTGCCTGCGTCAGCATACGACCATTCCACATCACCCTGCCACGGCGAGCCGTCCGCGCTGGTAGTCCACGATCGCCTGTTCGATCTCCGCGGGCGTGTTCATGACGAACGGCCCATACTGCACGACCGGCTCGCCGATCGGCTTGCCCGACAGCAGCAACGCGCGCACGCCCTGCGCACCCGCGGCGACCTGGACCGAGTCTCCCGGCGTCAGCAGCCCCGCCGCGCGGAATGGCAAGGCGCGCGCGTCAGCGCCTGCACCCACGAGCGCGTCGCCTCCGTACACGTACAGGAACGTGTTGTGCTCGCGTGGCGTCGGCACGCGCACGGACGCATGCGCCGGCAGGTGCACGTCGAAGTACAGCGGCTGCGTGCTCAGGCCGGCGATCGGCCCGGCCGTGCGCAGGCCCGCGTGCTCGAACTCGCCCGCGATCACGCGCACCTCGCCACCGTCGCGCAATGCGACCGTCGGGATCTCGCGCGACGGGATGTCGCGGTACGCGGCCGGCTTCATCTTTTCGCGCCCCGGCAGGTTGATCCACAGCTGGAACCCGCGCATGCGGCCGGCGGTCTGCTGCGGCATCTCGGAGTGGATGATGCCGCGTGCCGCGGTCATCCACTGCACGTCGCCGGGGCCGAGGTCGCCGCGGTGCCCGAAGCTGTCCTCGTGCCGCATGTGGCCGTCGAGCATGTACGTGACGGTCTCGAAGCCGCGGTGCGGGTGCGACGGGAAACCGGCGAGGTAGTCGTCGGGATCGTCCGAGAAGAACTCGTCGAGCATCAGGAACGGGTCGAACCGCTGGTTCGGCCGGCTGCCGAGGCTGCGGCGCAGCTTGACCCCGGCGCCGTCCGCCGCGGCCACGGCTTCGATCACCGCCTGCAGGCGGCGGTCGCGGGTGGTCGTCGTGCCCGTCTGGTCGCTGGTCGTCATGTGCCTTTCCTCCTTCTTCCGATGTCCGTCGACTTGGCTTTCCTTTCGTTCGCGCAGCGCGGTTCAGGCTGCGAGATGTTCGATGCAGCGACTGGCCTGCTCGATGGCCGCGGCACGGCTCTCCGCGCCGAGCGCCAGGCCCTCTGCGTAGACGAACTCCACGTCGGTGAGGCCCAGGAAGCCGAAGAACTGGCGCACGTAAGCGCTCTGCAGGTCCTGCGGCGTGCCCGAGTACTTGCCGCCCCGCGTCGCGACAACGAAGACCTTCTTGCCGGTCAGCAGCCCCTGCGGGCCCTGTTCGGTGTAGCGGAAGGTCACGCCGGCACGGGCGACGTGGTCGAAGTAGGTCTTGAGCGTCGAGGGCACGCCGAAGTTGTACATCGGCAGGCCGACGACCACGACATCCGCTGCGCGCAGCTCGGTGACGAGCGCGTCCGATTCCGCGGCGATGCGCGCCTGCTCGGGTGTGCGCTGGGTCGGGGCGGCGGTCAACGCGGCGAAACGCTCGGCGGTCAGGTGCGGCATCGGGTGCCCGGCCAGGTCCCGGACCACGACTGTCGTTTCCGCGCCCGCGGCCCGGTCGGCCGCGACGCGACGTTCGACGAACTGGCTCGCGAGCCGCGACGACAGCGCGTCGTCACCGGCCAGACTGGTGTGCAGTTGCAGGTAGGTCCTGTGGGTCATGGCGTGGGGTCTCCAAGGGCGGTAGCGACGTTGACGTCACTTTACTTCTATGGCTTCAATATAAAAGACGGTAATTTCGATCCTACCAATCGATCAAGTCGATAATGTCAACAGCACCCCGCATCACCCTCGACCAATGGGCCGCATTGGTCGCGGTCGTCGAACAAGGCGGGTATGCGCAGGCGTCGCGACGCCTGCACCGGACCCAGTCGACCGTCACCTACACGATCAAGAAACTCGAGGAGCAGATCGGACTGGCGGTGTTCGAATTGCAGGGACGCAAGGCGGTGCTGACCCCGGCGGGCCAGGTCCTCTACCGGCGCGGCAAGGCGTTGCTCGACGACGCGGCTCGAATCGAGCGCTCGGCCGCGGCCTTGGCGCAGGGCTGGGAACCCGAATTGCGTCTCGCGGTCGACACGATCTTCCCGACCTGGTTGCTGTTGCGAGCATTGGCACAGTTCGGCGAGGAGCGGCCCGAGGTTCGCATCGAGCTGATCGAAACCGTGCTCGGCGGCACCGAGGACGCGCTGCTCGAGGGACGTGTCGATTTCATCGTCGGCAACCACGTTCCGGGCGGGTTCATCGGCGACGCACTGATGCAGGTGCGCTTCGTCTGCGCGGCCGCGCCGTCTCACCCGTTGCACCAGCTCGGCCGCGCCCTGACGCTGGACGACCTGCGTGCGCATCGCCACCTGATCGTGCGCGACAGCGGCACGCGTCGCGATCGCCACAGCGGCTGGCTCAACGAACGGCGCTGGACTGTCTCGAACAAGGCCACTTCGATCCGCGCGGCGTGCATGGGCCTGGGGTTCGCGTGGTACGCCGAGGAAAACATCCGGCAGGAACTCGATACGGGGGCGCTGCGCGAGCTGCCGCTGGTCGAGGGCGCGGAACGCTTCGTCACGCTCTACCTCGTTTACGCCGACTCCCAGGCAGCCGGCCCCGGCGCCCGGCGTCTGGCAGCCATCCTCGCCGAGAAGGTGGCGGGCACGGCCGGCGGGAAGCTAACGTAACGCGTCACGCTTGTAGCTTGGGGCCCGTTATGAACCACGGACGCTGCCTGTGCGGAATCGTGCGCTACGAGGTCGACGGGCCGATCGACCACATGGTGCATTGCCATTGCGCCATG
This sequence comes from Steroidobacteraceae bacterium, assembly GCA_035554635.1. Lineage (GTDB taxonomy): Bacteria > Pseudomonadota > Gammaproteobacteria > Steroidobacterales > Steroidobacteraceae > RPQJ01. The sequence goes on from DATMIB010000263.1 coordinate 29,988, forward strand.
TGTCGCAAGCATCACGGCTCGCCGTTCGTGACCTGGGCGGTCGCAGCGGCGAGCGGCTATCGCGTGACGGCAGGCGCCGACCACATCGTCCGTTACGAATCGACGCCCGGCACGCATCGCGCGTTCTGCCGCACCTGCGGCTCGGTCGTGCCCGAGCTCACGCCGGACGGCCATCACGTCGTCATACCCGCGGGCAATCTCGACGGCGCACTGCCGGAGCCGCAGCTGCACATGTTCGTCGGCTCGCAGGCGCCGTGGTACGCGATCGCGGACGACCTGCCGCAACACGAGGCCTGGCCCGCCGCCTACGGCATGCAACCCGCTGACTGGGAGCCGCCGGCTGTCGGCGACGCAGAAGGAATCCGTGGCAGTTGCCTGTGCGGCGACGTTGCATTTGCCATCGTCGGCGAGCCGTTGCGCTTCATGTACTGCCATTGCTCGCGCTGCCGGCTCGCGCGTGGCGCGGCGCACGCGTCGAACCTGTTCTACGCGGCGGACCGCTTTCGCTGGACGCGCGGCGCCGACGAGGTCGTCGATTACGCGCTGCCGGACGCGCGGTATTTCGCGGTGGCGTTTTGTCGCCACTGCGGCAGCGCACTGCCACGCGTCTCCGCGGAGCGTGGCGTCGTCGTCGTGCCCGCCGGCTCGCTCGACACCGACCCCGGCCTGCGCGCGCAGGCCCACATCCACGTGGCCTCGCGTGCGGCGTGGGACCGGATCGGCGCCGACGGCATCCCGCGCTTCGACGCGCTGCCGCCCACACCGGGCGGGTGAGCCGCGACGCGTCGAGCGAGCAGCGGTCGTCGGGAGAACAGTGCCGTCGCGCGCGAGCGCAACCAGTGAGCGCGATTGGGGACGTGCGGCGAAGGACGCACCGGCGCACTCGCCCACGGGGCAGGACTTTCGTCCGCGCGACTGGTCGTACGCCGCAGCCCGAGCGCAGGCGCGCGGCGGAAGTCCCCGCCCATGGGCGGGTGCGCTCGGATCGCGCGGACGAAAGGCCTGCACTGGACGCGCTGCACGTGCGACTCATCGCGCACGTCGCAGCTCGCGAGTCACTCCTCCGGCTCGTTCTCCTCGGCGCTCCAGCGCCGACGGTGCTCGAGCTCCGCGGCGGCGCGCACCGAGGCGTGACGGTTCGAAAGCAGCAGCGAAGACGGATCGCAGACGCGCGCACGCAGCACGCCGAGGTCGACGGCGGCGTCGAAGAGGCTCGGGTACCACCGATGCCACTCCGGAAAGATCTGCTCGACACGCTCGCGCAGGGTCATGGTGAGGCGAGTGTAACCGGGCCACCCGGCCGCGGTGTGTCGGAATCAGCGTACCTGCAGTTGCGCGCACAGCGCCGGCTCGCTGCCGGCCGGCAGCGCCGGTGACGCCTCGATCGCCGCGAGCGTCCGTGACAAAGCGACCCGCAAGGGCTCGTCCGGAGCGAGCCGCGCTGCACCGTCGTCGAGTACGCGCAGCGCGAGCGTGCGGCAGCCGAGCCGGGACAGCGCCTCTGCCCGGTTGTTGATCGCCGCGGCGAGACCCGGAGCGAGACGCAACACCTCGGCATACCCGTGTTCCGCCTCACGCCAATGCCCGAGCGCGGCCTCGACGTTTGCCCCACCGAGTCGCGGCAGCGGTTCGTACGGCCACTGTGCGACAGCGGCGGCGTAAGCCGCGCGCGCCTCGTCGTACTGCCGTGTCGCCTCGAGCCCGGCCGCTGCACGCAGGTAACGCGTCAGGTCGGTTCGCGCCGGCAACGTGCCGGGTGCGAGCGCGACGATGGCCCAGCGATCGGCACGCGCCCAGGTGGCGTCGAATACGGCGGCGCGCAGTTGCAGGCGTTCGCGGGTGCCCGACCGCAATGTCACGACGTCGCGCGTCGCGTCGTAGCCGACCACGACCGCGTAGTGCCACGCAGGCCAGGGACCGAAGCCCTGTCGTTGCAGCACGAGCACCGGCCGCCCCGCCGCGACTTCGGCGAACAACGTCGTCAGGTCGCCTTCGAGTTCATAGGGCAGCAGGCCGCGCGCGCGGATCGCGGCGACGATCTCGGGCTGCAGCGTCCCTTGTCGGCCGGGCAGGAAGATTTCCTGCGACAGGCTCGCGGGCAAGACGTCACGACCGGCGGCGCCGAGCACAGTTGCGAGCGCGGCCGGCCCGCATTGCTGGTCGCTTTGCGGATGGAACGGTGTCGCCGTGAGCTCGACCTTGGGCGGCAGGCCGGCGGGACCCGTCGTGTCGACGAGACGCGACTGCCCCGCACAGCCCGCGAGCAGCAGCGCGAGCAGCGTTGCGGCGACCGCCGGGAAGCGACGGCCGCCGCGCGGGACGCGCCTCAAGTCTTCTTGAAGATGTCGATGACGCCGACCACCTCGAGGATGATCAGCACGACGAAGACGATGCCGATGACCGCGAGCGCGTCGCCGCCGGCGGGCATCTGGTCCATGCGCTCGGCCAGCGTGCGCAGCTCGGTATCCGTCAAGCGGGCCACGCGCGCCTCGACCGCGGCGGGATCGACGCCGAGTGCGGTCATCTGTTCGCGCACCTGGTCGCGCGCCAGCGCCGCGCTCACGGTCGCGAGGTCCTGCGTGCGCGTGCTCGCCTCGAGTGCCTGCATCGTCCCGACCAGTTCGGCGTGCGCCATCATGGGCGAACCGAGGTTGAGCACGGCCAGGCAGAGCGCGTAGACGAGACCTTTCCTGAACGACATGAGCGATCCTCCGCAACGAACGAAGTGATGGAGTCTACCGCAGCGCACCGCGAACGCACGCGATGCGAGCCGCTTTCCTACAGCGCTCGACGCACGTCTCACTTTTGGTCAGCCTGAGATCGTACGCAGCAATCCGCCGTAGGCCGCCGGGTCCGTGAGCAGCACGAACAACAGGCCGAACACGGCGCCGCCGAGGTGCGCGTCGTGATTGATGCGGCCGCGCTGCTGCCGCGCGGAGTACCACGTGAAGAACAGGTACAGCACCGCGAACACCGGCGCCGGAATCGGCACCGGGATCGGCAGGATCAGGATCGAGTTGTCGGGGAAGTAGACGATGTGCGCGAACAGCACGGCGCTGATCGCGCCGGACGCGCCGAGCGACGCATAGTGCGGATCGTGGCGATGCTTGAAGTAGGTGCCGACGTCGCTCACGACCAGGCCGACGAAATACAGCACGGCGAACGCGGCCTCGCCGATCCGCGCCTCGAGCGGGAACGCGAAGAACCAGAACGTCATCATGTTGAACAGCAGGTGGAACAGGTCGCCGTGGACGAACCCGCTCGTGACCAGCGTGTCGTACTGCCGCGCGCGCACGAGCCAGTACGGACGGAACAGGCAGCGCTCGAGGAGACTGGCGCGGCGGCGGCCGCCGCCGCTGCGGGATTCCGTGTCGGTCGCGGGCCTACCGGTGTAGAGCGCGAGGAGGCTCGCGACGACGGTCGCGACGAAGATCAGCAGCGCAACACTCAAGCACGACTCCTCCGCGGGCCGCAGTGGAGCGCTCGGCGCCGCCGCCGGAAACAGGACGGGCGCTCCGGCAGTGGCTCGGAGCGCCCGTATTATGACCCGCCGGCGCAGCCGGCGTGACGGCCATCAACGCTGCTGCACGGTTGGGGAGGTCTCGACGGCGGCGCGGTCGTGCTTCGTGCCGGTCGCGCTCGCCGGTGCCACCGCGAGCATCGTCGTCGCCAGCGTGGCCACCACGGCCATCACGGCGAAGGCAAGGGTCTCGCGCGGCGTGCGGCGCATCGAATTGAAGTGTTCGTTGTTCTCGAAGGTCATGACAGTCTCCCGTGGCAGTGCGTCGGTGGGATCGGCGATCCCGATGGCGCACATTCTCGGGCCGCGCCCGCGGGCACTCATCGCCTTTCGGAGCCAGCGCCGTCGCTGGCGAGGAGCCATGGCCAGGTCCTGGATGCACGGTTCATCGACAGACCTGCACCGCTCGTCGTCCCGGCACGGCTCGACGACGAGCCTGCGCGACTCGTCGTGGGTCGCCCTCAGTCCACCGTAGCGGTGTCGGCGGCGGTGGCGCGGCGATGGAGTTCGGCCGCCTGGCCGCGCGAGGCGCAGTCGAGCTTGTCGAGGATGTTGGCGATGTGTCGCTTGACGGTGTGGAGGCTCAGGTCCAGCGCGCGTGCGATGTGCTTGTTGCCCGCGCCGGCCGCAACGGCCGCGAGCACTTCGCGCTCGCGATCGGTGAGTCGGGCGAGCGGCCCACCCTGCCCTGCCGCGTCGGCGCTCTCGGCTGCACGTTCGCCCCAGAGTTCGAGCGTCTCTCGCAAGAGCACGGTGTCGCGATGGTCGCGAACTTCCGTCGGCAGCGCGTCGAGCACCGCGAGCACGTGGCGCCGTGAGTCGAGCAGCAAAGGCCCGAACTGACCTTGCTCGACGGCGGCGCGATACAGCGGTTCGAACGTCTCCCAGGCGCGGCGCCGGTCACGCAGGGCTGTCCACGCATAGGCCAGAGCGACGCGCGGATCGCAGACGATCGCAGGCAGGCCGACGCGTCGGTAGCCGTCGCACGCGCGGACCAGCGAATCGATCGCCTCGCGTGGCTGCCCGCGCAGCAATGCTGCCTGGCCACGCGTGACGTCGATGGCCACGTCGACGAAACCCCACTCCTCGGGCGCTCGCGGCGCCGTCAACGCCGGCACCAGTGCCAGGAACTCGGCGTCGCGACCGGCCATCCACAGCATCCGCGCGTAATCGAGTCGGTACGCACGCAGCCACACCGCACGGTGCCGCACCAGTTCCGGCGCCTGCAGGCCGTCGAGGTGTCGGCGCGCGATTGCAAGCGCTTCGTCGTGCCGTCCGCGCGCGGCCGCATGGCGTGCGCGCAACTGGCCCAGCTGTTCGCCCATGAGGCGAATGGACCCGAATCGCGCGTAAAGGACCTCGGCGTGCTCGACCGCAGCCTGGGCGCCGGCCAGGTCCCCCTGCCACAGCCGCGCCCAGCCCTCGATCGTGAGTCCGGCGAGCTGCCACGGCGCCTCCTGCAGTTGCTGTCTCACGCGTCGGCTCGCCCGCGCGTAGCGATCGAACACTTCGACCATGCCGGGCACGCCGATCAGCAGGCAATGGATACGACCGGCGGTCTGAGGGCAGACGACCTCGGGGTGTCGCTCGGCCAGCGTGACGAACTCGCGCATGTTGCTCGCCACCGCGTCCATGCGCCCGTCGGCCGCATGACACCACGCGCGCAGCAGCGTGAACTCGGCCTGGCCGACCTCGTCGAGCTCGAGCGACTTCGCCTCGTCGAGCCGTCGCCACGCCTCGGCAAGCTGGCCCGAGGAACACAATGCATCGACGAGCTGGAAGCAGGCGCGAACGCGGCTCGGCGTTTCGAGGCTTGCCGTGAGGCCGGCGACGGCCGGTGCGAGTTCGCGACAAGCGCGGCTCCAGTCCCAGCGCAGCCACGCGCAACTGCCGCGCAGGTAGGCAACGCGCGCATTGCCGCGCCGCACGTGTTCCGGCACCTGGTCGATCCAGCGCTCGAGCGTCGCAATCGCGCCCGCGGCCACGAGCGATTCGCCGACCCGCAGGATCAGCCAGAGGGCCTCGTCCCAGAGCTCGCCGCTGAGGTAGTGATGAATCGCACGGGCCGACGTCTCCTCGGCCCGCGCCGCCCGCTCGTGCAGAGACCGCACTTCCTGCTCCGGCAGCCGACGCGACAGCTCGCGTTCGAGAAACTCGCGGAACAGGTCGTGGAACCGCAGCACCGGGCCGTCCTCGTCGACGACGGTCAGGAACAGGTCGCGCCGGTAGAGCTCGCCCAGCATTCGCGCGGCGCCGTCGCCTCCGGTCACGGCGTCGCAGAGCCGCGGTGTCAGTTCCGCCAGGATCGAGCATCGCAGCACGAAGTCCTGTATGTCCTCCGGCACGCGGGCGAGCACTTCATGCGCGAGGTAGGCGAAGAGCCTGCGCTGCCCGAGTTCGTTCGATGCCGGCGGCGTCGACGTGCGGGCACGCGGCATGCCCGCGGCCGCGCCGCCCGCTTGCAGCAACATCGACAGCCCGACGGCCCAGCCCTGCGTGCGTTGCAGCGCTTCGCTCACCGCCTCCCTGGCAGCGTCCTCGACGAGGCCGTCGGCACCCGCGAGTTCCAGTGCTTCCGCCGCGTTGAAGCGCAGGTCGGACAGCGAGAACTCGCCGACCTCGCCGTGGGCGCGCCAGCGTGCCAGCGGCAGCGCGGGCTCCGCCCGTGTTCCGATCACGACGGTGACGTGCTCCGGCAGCCGCTCGACCAGCGATTCGATCAACCCGACCACGTCCGGGCGACCGATGCGGTGGAAATCGTCGAACACGATGACGACGCGTGCGGCCGAACTCGTGCACAACGCATTGACCGCCACCGCGAGCGCGGCGCGTGTCTGAGTGCCGGCGTCGATCACCCGGGCCGCCAGGTCCCGCGGCGGCGTGTCCCACGCGAGCTGCAACGGCTCGAGCGCCTGCAGCAGTGTCGCGAACACGCGGTTGGCGTCGTCGTCCTCCTCGTCGAGGGCCACCCAGACGATCGCCACCGCCTGCTCGCGCAGCCGGTTCGACATCTGTGCGAGCAGCGTCGTCTTGCCCGAACCGCCCGGCGCACAGACGAGCGTCACCGGCTGGCTGGCGACAGATTCGAGCAGGCGGTCCAGCAACTCAACACGGACCACCGTGCCTTCGCGCAGGCGCGGCACGCGGAACTTGGTGACGGGAAGGATCGGCAGATCCGACGCGGACAAGAGGGGCAGCTCTCACGGACGAGGTCGCGGCGAGCTTAGGACCATCGCGGCCCGGTGTACAACTGCGCCCCTCACCCGCGCTGCGCGCGACCTCTCCCGCCAAAAGCGGAAGAGGTGGGGGCGCTAGCGCGGCGTGGCGACCGCCAACTGAGTGACGCCGACGACGCCCTTCGCACGCGGCGGGATGCGCGCGATCCGTTCGGCCGCGCTGGCCTTGACGCGCGCGAACAGCCTGTCGTCGCGACGCAGCTCCTCGGCGCGTGCGTGCGTCTCCGCCACCAGTGCGTCGGTCAACGGACGGCCGAACGTCCGCAGCGGGGCGATGCGGAAGTCGTGCTTGCGGAACAGCCGGTAGATCTCCTTGACGCGCTGGGGTGCGACGTCACGCCCGAGCGTGAAGCACTCGAAGCGGCCCTCCATGGCGAGCAGCGCGGCTTCGGCGAGGCACGCGTAGGCGACGCCGCGTGGCAGGCCGATGTCGAAGCTGAAATCGA
>DATMIB010000264.1:0-46583 GCA_035554635.1 Steroidobacteraceae bacterium
AAACGATCACGACCGGCAGTTCCGGGCGGCTGCCCCGGACGTGGGCAAGCGCGTTGAACCCGTGCGCCCCCGGCATGTTGAGGTCCAGCAGCAGCATGTCCGCCCCGGGGTTGGCCTCCGCGGCCGCAAGCATCGCCGCCACCGAATCGGCCTCGACGAACCCGACGCCGCGGTCCAGGCGCCCCACGGCCGCCTTGAGCGCCTCGCGAAACAGGGGGTGGTCGTCCGCGACGATGATCTGGCGTGACATTTGTTGCGTAGAGTACACGCTCTGCGGGAAGCCGAAATTGCGACCAATGGAGAATATCCCTCAGGATCCGCCGCAATGAGCATTAACGTGCTTCGTTCGGTCCGGGGGATGGCCGATCGCCTGCTCCCGGCTGCGCATGGGCACTGCTCATCTGCAAGGTTTCGGCGTACGTGTCGTTCCGACACCACAAACCCCGGGAGTTAGACAATGCGTGATGTGATCCTTCAACCCAAGGCCCTGTGGGCCGCCGTCGCTGGCGCCTGCTTCGCGTGCGTGGCCCCGTCCGCCCATGCGCAGTGGGAAATCAAGCCCACCGACGGCAGCAGCGTCAAGGTCGGTTTCCTGCTCCAGGGCCAGGCCGAGTCCGTGGACGTCGCCGGCACCGACGACACCTCCAACAACCTGTTCTTCCGCCGCGCCCGCATCCTGCTCGGCGGCAAGGTCAACGACCAGTGGTCGTTCTTCTTCGAAACGGACAGCCCGAACCTCGGCAAGGGCACCGGCGCGACCGGCACGAAGGACGCCGGCGACATGTACATCCAGGATTTCGTCGTCACCTACAAGCCGGGCAGCGACGCGTTCAACCTCGACGTCGGCATGATGCTCGGCGAGGTCTCGTACAACTCGACCCAGTCGGCCGCGACGCTGCTGGCGACCGATTACGGCCCGAACACGTTCGCGTGGTCGGCTCCGCTGCAGGCCCGCGTCGGTCGCGACTACGGCGTCCGTGCCCGTGGCTACCTGTTCGGTGACCACCTCGAGTACCGCGCTTCGGTGCTGCAGGGCGTGCGTGGCGAGAACTCGGACAACGACTTCCGCTTCCTCGGCCGCCTGATGTTCAACGTGTTCGAGGCCCAGAAGGGCCTGTTCTACACGGGCACGACGCTCGGCAAGAAGCAGCTGCTCTCCTTCGGCGTGAGCTATGACACGCAGGAGGACTACAACACGATCGGCGCCGACGTGTTCTGGGACCAGCCGGTCGGCGACGGCAACGGCTTCACGTTCCAGGCCGACTACAGCAAGCTCGACGGCGACGTGTTCCTGCCGACGCTGCCGGAGCAGGAAAACCTGATGGTCGAGGCCGGCTTCTACATCAACTCGCTGAAGCTGCTGCCGTTCGTGCAGTACTCGGACCGCAACTACGACGACGACGCGCTCGCCGACACCGACAAGATCCAGGTCGGCCTCGGCTACATGTTCGCCGGCCACAACGGCAACGTGAAGCTGTCGTACGGCAAGCTCGGCACCGACGGCGGCGACGACCGCGACGAGATCTGGCTGCAGCTCCAGCTGTTCCGCTACTGATCCCGGACCGAGGTCGCGCGACGGTTCGGTTCACCCGGCCGACGCGCGATCTCGCACCGAGTCGCACCGACGCCCCTGCAGCCTCGCTGCAGGGGCGTTCTCTTTTGGGGGGTCGAGAATTCCTGCGTCTGCGCGGTGTCCAGACGGGCCCGTGGGTTCAGCGCGCGAACGCCGACACCCATTCGGCACGCGTGACACGCCACTCGCCGTCCTCGAACCGCATCTCGAGCTCGACGTCCTGCGCGTCGGCGGCGAGGTCCAGGCGCGCCGCGTCGCCACCGAGCGTGCCGACCGTGAGCTGGACCTGCGCCAGGTCCTCGTACGGGAACTCGATGCCGTCGATGCGCGTCGCGACGTGCAGCGAAGGGTGCGCCAGCAGGTAGCCCCGCAGCACGCGCGAGATCTCCTGCGGCCCCTCGCCGTAGGCGCCCTCGAATCGCGGCGACACCAGCGCCATCAGGTCGCCGTGGTCGCGGCGCTCGGCAGCGTCCTCGGCCGCGGCAATCACGTTGCGCACCTGCTGCTCCGGTGTCGTCCGGTCGCCGCAGGCCGTCGTCGCGAGGCTGGCGGCGACGATCGCCGCGGCGGCCGCGGCCTTGCCGAAGCGGTACAGGGTCGGGTCGACGCGACGGGTCTCGAGCCAGTAGCGCCAGGTCGACCAAGGCCAGATCGTGAAATTCCGGCCGTCGTCCTGCTGGTACCAGCTCCGACAACCGGTGCTCCACACGGTCTGCCGCAGCGCCTGCTGGACCCGCCGGTTGAACTGCGCCTGCGCCTCGGGCTCCACAGCGAGCCAGTCCGCATCGCGCTCGCGCAGCGCGTCCATGCAGCGCAGCACGTAGTGCACCTGGGCCTCGATCATGAAGATGATCGAATTGTGCCCGAGCGCCGTGTTCGGCCCGACGAGCTGGTGCAGGTTCGGGTAGCCCGCAACCGAAATGCCGTAGAACGCTTCAGCCCCGGCCGCCCAGTCCGTGGCGAGCTCGTGGCCGGGTAGCCCGGTCACCGGGAAATGCTGCATGTAGATGCGCGGGTCGACCACGAACCCGGTGCCGAGCACGATGCAGTCGACGGGACGCTCGACGCCGTCGACGGTCACGATGCCGTCGGCCGTGACCTCGCGGATGCCGTCCGTCACCAGTTCGACGTTGTCGCGCCGGAACATCGGGTACCAGTCGTTCGAGATCAGCACGCGCTTGCAGCCGATCGTGTAGTCCGGTGTCAGCTTGCGGGCGAGCGCCGCGTCGCCAACGGCGCGTCGGATGTGCCATTTCGCCAGCCGCTGCAGCGCGCGTGCCAGCGTCGGGTGGAAGATCGGCCAGACGCGCGACTCGTTGGTCCAGTAGAGCCGTGCGCGATGCAGGCGCCGCCAGCCGTCGAAACGCGCGAAGCGACGCCTGGCGCCTGCGCCGTATACCCGCGTGTCCCGCGGGATCACCCATGCGGGCGTACGCTGGAACACGTGCAGCCGCGCAACCTGCGGCGCGATCCGCGGGCAATACTGGATGGCGCTGCCCCCGGTGCCGATCGAGGCGACGCGCTTGCCCGCGAAGTCGTACGCGCGATCCCAGCGCGCCGAATGAAACACGCGTCCGCGAAAGCGCTCGATTCCCGGCAGTCGTGGCACCTGCGGTACGTGCAGGGGGCCGGTCGCCAGCACGACGTGCCGCGCGGAGTACTGCAGGCCGGACGCCGTCAGCACCCGCCAGCGCGCGGACTGCGGGTCGAAGTGCAGCCCGGTGACTTGCGCGCCAAAGCGGATGTGAGGCCGCACGCCGTAACGTTCGGTCGTTTCCAGGATGTACTGCTGGATCTCTTCCCAGCCGGCATATCGCTGGCTCCAGTCGGGCTTGCCGGCGAACGAGTACGAGTACAGGTGCGACTGCACGTCGCACTCGGCCCCGGGGTACTGGTTGTCGCGCCAGGTGCCGCCGACCTCGGCACCCTGCTCCAGGACGAGGAAGCGGCGCTCGCCGCGTTCGAGCAGGCGGATCGCCATGCAGAGGCCGCCGAAGCCCGCGCCGACGATCGCCACCTCGAGGTGACCGTCGAGCGGTGGGGATGCGGGGATCCCGGTCTGTGACGTAGCCATGGCGCAGCGACTCTGCGGTCTTTTGCTGCATCGCGCAACACGCCGGCGGCGGCATGAGAAAAGGGCGCACGACCAATGCAGTCGTGCGCCCTTTCGTTACCCGGCCGGGACGCGACCGGGGTGACCGTCGTCGGCCGGCGGCCCAAAGGTGCCGCCGTCACCAGATCTCACGTTTGCTCAGCGATTGCCGCCTGTGCCCGTCGAGCCAGTGCCGGACCCAGAACCACCCATGCCTCCACCGCTGCGACCACCGCGCGAGGCTTCACCGCCCTTGCGGCCAGCCGCGGAAGCACGCTCCGGATCATTGGCAAAATTGCCGCCGGAAACTTCGCCGCCCTTGCGACCCGCCTCGCGGGCACGTTCGGGATCGTTGGCGAAGTTGCCGCCAGACGCCGAACCGCCCTTGCTGGCGATCTGGCGCTGCTTCTCCGGGTCCATCGCCGCGAAGCCGCGGTTCGACTTACCGGTGCCCTGGCTCCCGGCACGGGCGTCGTCGCCACCGCCGCCACGGTTCTCATTGGCCATGACTGTCGACCTCCATATCAACGTCGCTTGACCTGAAGCAGAACGACACGGGACCTGCGCCCAACGATGCCGCCTGTGTCGTGCGACCCCCCGAGACCACGAGAGTTCACCGCACGAGACTAGAAATACACCAGTTTTCCCTTTGAAAACTAAGGAAATTTTTTCCCAGCGTCAGCGACGGTCGCACGCGCGGTGAGCGGTCGTAACAAAGCGGGGTCCGCTGGTTGACAGTCGGCATCGCCTTGAGTATCTGCATGACGGTTCAGGGAACGTCCGTTGCACACGAACAAGGAGTCGAGACGACATGAAATTCCGCAAGGCAGGTCTGATCGCTTTCGCCTGCGCGCTCGCGCTGGGGGCCACCCCTGCGACCGCCGAGGACAAGGCGCCGGTCTACTCGAACAAGTGGCGCGTCGAGGTCAGCGATCGCTCGCAGTCCGATGGCACCATCCAGTTCCGCCTCACGCCGAAGGACGGCACGCCGACCGACGTGTCGGTGACGATCGCCAAGGGTCGCGGCGAGAACGACATCGCCAAGGACATCCGCGACGCGATGAAGAACGCCCTCGACGTGAAGGCGTTCCACGTCGAGGTCGACGACGGCGAGGACGTGCTGGTCAAGAAGAAGAAGGGGCCGGACTTCGCGCTCGAACTGGTGCAGACGACCGTGATGGCCACCAAGCTCGAGATCGAAAAGGAGTGAACTTCGACGGGCGCACGCGTGGGGCGCCGTCGGTGTCCCACGCGGCGTCCGCGACGCGCGCGCGGGGCGCAGCCGCTCAGCCCGCGAGCGTGATGCTCGACACCACGACGAAGTGACAGACGACACCCGCCAGCACGAACACGTGCCAGACGGCGTGCGTGTACGGGCGGCTCTTCCAGACGTAGAACGCGACGCCGCCCGTGTAGCAGAGGCCGCCGGCCAGCAGCCAGCCGAGTTCGAACACGCTGAGCTTCTGCATCATCGGCTTGATCGCGACGACCGCGATCCAGCCCATCACGACGTAGAGGATCACGGAGGCGCGGTGGTAGCGGAAACCCAGTGAAGTCGTCTTGAACACGATGCCGAGCACCGCGAGGCCCCAGACGATGCCCGCGATCGTCCAGCCCCAGGCGCCCTTCAGCACGCCGAGCGTGATCGGCGTGTAGGTGCCCGCAATCAGCAGGTAGATGGCGGCGTGGTCCATGCGCCGCAGCCGCAGCCGCACCGTGTCGCGACGCGACGCGTGGTACAGCACCGAGGTCGTGAACATCAGCAGCGCGCTGAGGCCGAACGCGAGGCCGCCGGCGACCAGCCACGGGTCGTCGCTGCGCAACGCGACCCACGCGAGCCAGGGCGTCGCCACGAGACAGGCGAGGATGCCGAGCCCGTGCACCGTGCAGCTCGCGATTTCTTCGCCCCGCGAGTAGGGACTGGCCGTACTCATGGTCACCATCCTGCCACGGGCACTGGGTCCGTGCGAGGCCGGTTTGCCGCGGTGCGGCACGACGCACCCGGGCGGTATCCTTTCCGGCATGGCGAACTCAGTCCTGGTCCTCTACATGAGCCGCGGCGGTCACACCGCGCGAATCGCGCGCCGCCTCTGCGCGGGCATCGACGCGGCCGGCGGCCGCGGCGAAATGATGTGCCTGCTCGAGGCCGACAAGGAAGGCGTCGACTGGCAGCGCTACGACGTCGTCGCCCTCGGCGCGCCCGTGCTCTACGGCACCTACGACCGCAGCGTGTTCGATTTCATTGCCCGCTACCGGCCGCACCTCGAAGCCAGGCGAAACTCGTTTTTCAACGTATCGGTGGTGGCGCGGACGCCCGAGAAGGCCACCATCGCCGGCAACCGTTACATGCAGAAGTTCCTCGAGCTCTCGCCGTGGCGCCCGGGCGACCTCAAGGTGATCGCGGGCAAGGTCGACTACCCGTCGTGGCCGTGGCACGAGCAGCTCATGATCCAGATGATCATGAAGATGACGCACGGCCCGACCGACCGCACGGCCGTGATCGATTACACCGACTGGGCCGACGTCGCCGCATACGGCCGGCACCTCGCGACGCTGGCCTGAGCGCCTGAGCGCCTGGGCGTCGCGCAGTCGTCGCGACCGTCGGGATCCCGCCCCTCCTGCCAGGCACTTCCACCGCGGGCACGTCGCGCGCAAGATCCGCTGCGTGATCCGTCGCAGGGGGAACCGATGAAGCGCTCGAACCTGACGCTTGCAGTCGTGCTGTCGCTGTTGTCGTGTGCCGCGGTGCCACCGACACGCGCCGCGGACGTCCCGAACCCGACCGCCGCGGCGGCAACTCCTGCCGCGGCGACAGCCCCTGCCCCGCAGCCCCAATGGCTGTACGTGCTGCGTCTGGTGCCACGACTGCACGACGACCAGGCATGGACGGACGCGGACAACGCCACAATTGGACGGCATTTCCAGCATTTGAAGGACGCCACGGCCGCACGCAAGGTCATCCTCGCCGGACGCACGACCGAGGCTGGCGGCCGCACGTTCGGGCTCGTGATCTTCGAGGCGCCGGACGAAGCTGCGGCGCGGCGCTTCATGGATTCGGACCCGGCCGTGGTCGGTGGGCTGATGACCGCGACGCTGCACCCGTACGCGATCGCCCTGCAACGCAAGCCCTGAGCGCGCGCCCGGTCGCGCGAACGCCGTGCTGGCGGTGCTCGTCGCCGCGGCCCGCGTGTCGTTACGTCGACGCCTCGGGCGACGCGCCGTCGACTGACGCTTCGCTGGCCACGTGCGTCCGTGCTCTCTTCGCGCGTTTTGCCGGCGCGCGCTTGCCGCCGTCCGCAGTCGCCGGCCGTGCGCGGCTGGTGCTCTTGCGTTTCGGCCCCGTGGACTTCGTCTTGCGCGTCTTGCGCTTTGCCGGAACTGCCGGTGGCGCCGGCTCGGCCTGGGCGTAAGCCTGCTCGAGTTCGTCGAGCGCTTCGCCCGTGTAGACGGCCAACCGTTGCAGGTGGGGCACGCGGTCGGCGCAACCGGTGAAGCCGAAGAACAGGCTGCCGGCATAGCTCAACACGGTGATGTTGAGTGCCTGCCCATGCGCGAGCGCGGAGATCGGGTAATACGCTTCCATCTCGGCGCCGAGGAAATACAGTTTGCTGCGCGGGCCCGGCACGTTGGAAATGATGATGTTGTACAGCGGTGGCACGCGCGCCCCGATCGCCGGCACGCGCGTGAGCATCTGCGGCGAGCTGATCAGCACCGTGTAGGTCATCAGCGCCGTCGGGCTCATCTGCTTGAGGTACTCGCGGCCCGCGATGCTGCTGCGACGGATCGCCTCGAAACGCGCGCGCACGTCGTCGATGTCGGTCCCGAGCTTGACGTTGGCGAAGCTGATCGCATTGCCGCCGCCGCCCGGCTGCGTCGTGTCGCGCGGCAGCGCGACGGGCACGGAGGCGATCAGCGAGCGTGCCGGCAAGGCGTCTGCCTCCTGCAGGTAGCGGCGCAAGGCCGCGCTGCAGGCCGCCAGCAGCACGTCGTTGACGGAGCCACCGGCCGCCTCGCCGATCGCGCGCATGCGCGCGAGCGTCGTCGACTGCGTCGCCACGCGCCGCTGGGGCGTCACGTCGACGTTGAACATCGTGCGCGGCGCCTCCGCCAGCGACGCGAACTCCGGGTCGGGCTTGAGCCCGATCGCGGCCTGCGCGGAACCGAGCAGCCCTCGCATGAGCTCGGGCAGCACGCGAGCCTGGTTGCGCAATGCAGCCGACAAGTGCGCGACCGCGCCGTGCGCACCGGGCGGCGTTTCGAAGCGGCGCGGGTCGCGCTGCTTTTCCGCCGCCCAGACCGGCGGCGTGCGGCTGTCGTCGGGACGGTCGGAATAGTTGAGCAGCCCGATCCCGGAGATGCCGTCGGCCAGCGAATGGTGCAGCTTGGCGTAGAGCGCGAACCGTCCACCGTGCAAGCCCTCGATCAGGTGGATTTCCCAGAGCGGGCGATCGAGGTCCATCGGGTTCGAATGCAGCCGCGACACGAGCATGCCGAGCTCGCGTTCACCGCCCGGATACGGCAACGCCGAGTGGCGCAGGTGATAGTCGAGGCTGACGTTTTCGGCAACTTCGAACGTCGGCAGCAAACGACCCGAGGCGAGGCCCCGCAGCACGTAGTTGAAGGGTGCAGCGGTGACCGGAAAGCTGCGCAGGTACTCGTAGACCTGGCGAGGGAAGTCGCGTGGCGCGTCGGGGGGTGGCAGGAAGGTCTGCAGGCCGGCGACGTGCATCGGCGTCTGGCGCGTCTCCATGAACACGAAGCTCAGGTCCAGCAGGTTGAGCGGCTTGCTTTCGACCATCCGTATCCCCCAAGGCGCGCGCGTCGACGTCACCGGACTATAGGCCGTCGTCCGTGACGCAGCCATAGTGGTCCGTCGCGGTCGCGGACGCCTCGCGTCGATCGGGACCTGCGGGTGTACAGTCGAAGCCCCGGGTTCGCGCACAGGAGGATCGTCGATGAAAACGTCGGTCGCCGAACTGCTGGAGCGTCTGCCCGGGCCGGTCACGGCCGATTGGCCCCTGGGCGAGCGTTTCGTGCGCGCGCTGGCGCACGGCACCATGTCGGTCGAACTGTACGCGCCGGTCGGCAACGACCCGCAGCAACCACACGACCAGGACGAGCTCTACTTCATCCATCGCGGGCGTGGCGTATTGCGAATCGACCAGCAGCGATACACCTTCGCTGCGGGCGACTGTTTTTTCGTGGCCTCCGGGGTCGAGCACCGCTTCGAGCAGTTCAGCGAGGACTTTGCCGCGTGGGTCGTGTTCTGGGGCCCGGTCGGCGGCGAGCCGGCGTGACGGCGGGACGTGGCTGTCTGCCGTACCGCGCGCGGGTCATGCGCTGACGTGCGCGAGCGTGCTGGGCCTAGCCAGGCAGCCTGCGCAACACATTACGGTCGCACCGTGGACATTCGACGCGACCTCACCGTCGGCAGCGTTCCGGTCGCGCACCGCGCGTCGCCGTGGCTCGCACTGCTGGTCGCAACGACGTGGCTGCTGACCGGTTGCGGCGGCTCCGACGGCAATGACGCCGGCGGCGGGCCGCCGCCCGCGGCCGACACCACTCCGCCGACCGTGCCGCAGGGGCTGGTCGCAACCGCGCAATCGGCGAGCGAAGTCGTGCTCGAATGGCAGGCCTCGAGCGACGCCGGCACGGGCGTCGCGGGGTACCGTGTGTACCGCGACGGCGGCACCGATCCGATCGCGACGGTGACCGCGGGCACGCGCCATGTCGACACGGGGCTGAACCCGTCCACCCAATACAGCTACACGGTGCAGGCGTTCGATGCCGCGAGTCCCGCGAACGCGTCGGCCGTTTCGGCTGCGGTCGTCGCGACCACGCCAGCGGATGACGGCACGCCGGAAGAAGTCACGCTCGCCGTCGAGCGCGTGTTCGACCGCTTGCCGGCGTTCGCCTCGCCCGTCGCGGCGCTGCAGGCGCCGGGCGACGCGGCGACCTGGTACGTGGTCGAGCAACCCGGTCGCGTGCTGGCGTTCGACGCACGCGCCGACGTCGCTGCGACACGCACCGTGATCGACCTGCGCGATCGTGTGACCGCCGGCGGGGAACGCGGGCTGCTCGGCATGGCCTTTCATCCGGCGTACCCGACGAACCCGCGCGCATACCTGTCGTACACGACGACGGTGTCGGGCAGCCTCGTCTCGCGCGTCTCGGAATTCCAGACGCGCGACGGCGGCCTGACGCTCGATGCGGGCAGCGAGCACGTGCTGTTGCGCGTCGCGCAGCCCGCCGTCAACCACAATGGCGGCCACCTCGCGTTCGGCCCCGACGACGGGCTCCTCTACATCGGCTTCGGCGACGGCGGTGGCAGCGGCGACGGCTGGGGCGCGTTCGGCAACGGCCAGGGCCTGCAGACCGTGCTCGGCAAGATGCTGCGGATCGACGTCGAGGGCGCCAGCGCGACGGCGCCGTACCGGATTCCCGCCGGCAATCCGTACGCGGGCAACGCACCGTGCGCGGAAGGCGAAGGCGCGCAACCCTGTCCGGAGATCTACGCGTTCGGCTTCCGCAACCCCTGGCGCTGGAGCTTCGATCGCGCGACCGCCGAGCTGTGGGTCGCGGACGTCGGCCAGGGCGCACGCGAGGAAGTCGATCGCGTCATCGCCGGCGGCAATTATGGCTGGCGCTGTTTCGAGGGCACGCTGGTCTACAACGCCGATTGCGGGCCCAACGCGGCGTCGAGCCTGCCGCCCGTGCTCGAGTACGCACGCGACGCGGGCCACGCGATCACGGGCGGGTACGTCTATCGCGGCACGGACATCCCGGGCCTCGCAGGTCGCTACGTGTTCGCGGATTTCGTCAGCGGACGGCTCTGGCACGTGCCCGGCGACGTGGCGCCGACGCGCGTCGTGCAGGCAGCGGAGGCGGTGCAGAGCGGTCTCGCGATCGCGTCCTTTGCGGAGTCAACGGACGGCGAGTTGTACGTGCTCGACTATGGCGGCGCGCTGTACCGGATCGTCGCTGCGCCCTAGACCGTCGCTGCACCGCCGCAGTGGTCAGGACCGACGCGCCGCCGAAAGCCATGCTCCGTGACAAGCCGGGTGCAACACGGCGTGCTTCTGCGTCGCATCGGTGTCGGCCCAGACGAGTTCGATTTCGGGTTCGCCCGTGCGCACCGGGTCGTGGCACAACCGGCACGGCTCGCCGCTCCCGGCGCCACCCAACGTCTTCACCGGCACGTCACCCGGCAACTCCCCTTTCGTCAGTCGCTCCACGAGCAGCTTCGTCAGTCGTTCGTTTGCCATCGGCTTGCCATCTCCGTGCTGCTCGCGATCGTCGCTTCCACGACCTACCGTCTCGGCCGACGCGCGGGTACGCGTCGCTGTCGGAATCGAGCCATGCGTTGTCGGTTGGTACGTTGCCGTCCTCTGCGTGGGACGGGAACGCGGTGCTGTGTCAGCAGGCGCCTTCGGGCGCGCCGCAAAGGTGCCTGTTTTGCAGCGTTCTGGCAAAGGTATTTGTGCGGACAAGCGCAGCCGACTTCGACCGATGACGCAGCGGACTGCAACGCGGGCGATTCGAAGCGTAACGGAGCATGGCTGTCGCTGCGTGCGGCGGCTCGTACTCGCGCCGTTTCCTCGTTGCGTCCGGGGACGACATCGGACACGACAAAAGCACTTGTGCGAGAGATCGCGCTCGCCCGCATCGATGCCCGCAATTGCCGCCACTGTTTCCGCGCTCTTCCTACGCACCCGCGTGCCTGCGTGACCGCCCGCGACCGGAACCGCCCGCGTCACGTCCGGTCCCATTTCGCACTTGCCTGATACCGAGCGGGAGCGTGGCTGATGATTCCATGGTGTCTGCTGGATGTGGTGTCGCCGCTCCGCACCTTCGCGGCGTTTCGTCACCGCGCGTGGCGCACGTTGCGTGGCGCGATGCTCGTGCCGTTGGCGTGCGCGCTGGTCGCCTGTGGCGGCAATGACGACGACACTGCGCCCGACGACGACGATGGCGGGGTCGCCGGGCCGTCGCGTGGCGACCTGCTGCAGGACCCGCCCGCGCTCGTGCGCACCGTCACGACGGCCGACCTGCTCGCCAACATCGACGACCCGGTGTACCAGGCGCTGCTGCTGCAGGCAGGCTCGCCGCTCTGCGACGTGGCCGTGCACAAGATCGAATACGCGACGGTCGGCGGCGCCGGCGAGGACACGACCGCCAGTGGCGCGTTGATGGTGCCGACCGGCGGCGACGCGCGCTGCCGCGGGCCGCGGCCGATCGTGCTCTATGCGCACGGCACCTCGACCGACGAGGCCTTCGACATCACCGATCTCGACGACTCCGGCAATGCGGAGGGCATCTACCTCGCCGTGTTCTTCGCGGCACAGGGATACATCGTCGCGGCGCCGAACTACGCGGGCTACGACACCTCGACGCTGCCCTACCACCCGTACCTGGTTGCCGACCAGCAATCGAAGGAGATGATCGACACGCTCACGGCCGCACGCAGCGCCCTGCCCGTCGCGACGGCGCCGGACACGACCGACGGCGGCAAGCTGTTCGTCACCGGCTATTCGCAGGGTGGCTACGTGGCCATGGCCACGCAGCGCGCGATGGAAGCCGCCGGCACACCCGTGACGGCGTCGGCACCGCTGTCGGGGCCGTACGCGTTGAGCGCGTTCCTCGACGCGATCTTCTTCGGCCGCGTGAGTGGCGGCGCCACCGTGCAGGGGGCGTTCCTGTTCACGGCGTACCAACGCTCGCTCGGCAACGTGTACTCGTCGCCGGCAGAGCTGTTTTCACCGCAGTACGCCGCCACGATCGAAGGGCTGCTGCCGTCGACGCAGACGCGCAGTGCGCTGTACGACCAGGGCCTGTTGCCACGCGACGCGTTCTTCAGCCTCGAACCGCCGGCCGCGCAGTACGCGGCGATCACGCCCGCGACCGAGCCGGCGCCGTTCGTGCCGCTCTACGCGCGCGGCTTTGCCGCGACCGACTTCCTCGTGCGCAACGAGTACCGCCTCGCCTACCTGCAGGATGCCGAGGTCGCGCCCGACGGCTTCTGGCCGGCAACCACGACCGCGGAGCCGCCCGCTGCACCCGCGCTGCCTTTGCGCCAGGCCCTCAAGGCCAACGACCTGCGCAACTGGACGCCACGCGCACCGACGCTGCTCTGTGGCGGGCACGACGACCCCACGGTGTTCTGGCTCAACACGCAGGCAATGGAATCGTACTGGGCATCGCACGCAGCGGGGGCGCCGTACACCGTGCTCGACGTCGACGCCGCCCCCACCGGCGACGACGACCCTTACGGCAACCTCAAGCAGCGCTTTGGACAGGCCAAGGACCTCGTCGCCACCGCGGCGGTGGCCGCAGGGGCTACCGACGGCGGCTTCGAGGCAGTGCTCGAGGCGTATCACGCCGGGCTCGTTGCACCTTTCTGCCTCGAAGCCACGCGCAGGTTCTTCGACGGGCGCTGAGGGTTGCGTGTTGCCGCGTCGGACCTAGGGATTTTCCCGTAAGGTTCTGGTTCGCGCGGGGAGTGCCTGCTAGGTTCCCGCGATGCAATCCGAACAGCAGCAGCTCCCTCGAATCATCCAGGGCGGCATGGGTGTCGCCGTTTCGTCCTGGAAGCTCGCGCGCGCAGTCGCGCAACGCGGTCAGCTCGGCGTCGTGTCCGGCACGGGCATCGACACCGTCGTGGCCCGCCGGCTGCAGTGCGGCGACCCAGGCGGTCACCTGCGCGCCGCCTTCGACGCGTTTCCGATCCCGGAGGTCGCCAAGCGCGTCTGGGACCGTTATTTCGTGAGCGACGGCAAGCCTGCCGCCGACGCGTACAAGTCCAAGCCCGTGCCGTCGATCAAGATGCCCTCGGCACTGCTCGACCTCGTCGTCGTCAGCAATTTCGCCGAGGTGTACCTGGCCAAGGCACAGCACGCGGGCCAGGTGGGCCTCAACCTGCTCGAAAAGGTGCAGTTGCCGAACCTGGCGTCGCTGTTCGGCGCGATGCTGGCGAAGGTCGACGTCGTGCTGATGGGCGCCGGCATCCCGCGCTCGATCCCGGCGATCCTCGATCGCTTCGCCAACGGCGACCCCGCCGAGATGAAGCTCGATGTCGCCGGCGCGCAGCCGGGCGAGGACTTCCGCACGCGCTTCGATCCGCGACGCTACCTGAGCGCCGCCGTCGCCTCGCTCAAGCGGCCGGACTTCTTCGCGATCGTCTCCTCTTCGACGCTGGCGATGACGCTGGCGCGCAAGAGCAGCGGCAAGGTCAATGGCTTCGTCGTCGAAGGGCCGACGGCGGGTGGCCACAACGCGCCACCGCGCGGCCAGATGAAGCTCGATGCCAACGGTGCACCCGTGTACGGTGAGCGCGATGCCGCCGACCTCGAACAGATCCGGGCGCTCGGCCTGCCGTTCTGGCTCGGTGGCTCCTATGGCAGCCCCGAAAAATTCGAACAGGCGCTCGCGACGGGCGCCCAGGGCGTGCAGGTCGGCACGGCGTTCGCGTTCTGCGAGGAATCGGGGCTGGCCCCGGAACTCAAGCAGACGGTGATCGACGCGAGCCGCGAGGGCCGTCTGGGCGTGTTTACCGACCCGTACGCGTCACCGACGGGGTTCCCCTTCAAGGTCGTGCAGGTGCCAGGCACGATCTCCGACGCCGGCGTCAACGACGCGCGCGAGCGCGTCTGCGACCTCGCCTACCTGCGGCAGAACTATCGCACCGAAGACGGTGGCGTCGGCTATCGCTGTCCCGCCGAACCGCTCGAGGACTTCCTGCGCAAGGGCGGTGACGAGAAGGACACGCACGGCCGCAAGTGCGTCTGCAACGGCCTGGTGGCCGCTGTCGAGTTCGGCCAGGTGCGTCGCAGCGGCGCGATCGAACCCTCGCTGGTGACGGCGGGCGACGACGTGTCGCAGGTGCACCGCTTCCTGCGCCCCGGCCGCACGAGCTACACGGCGAGCGACGTCATCGATCGCCTGCTGGGCAACTGGATGCCGGCTCCGGCCGTCTGACGGCTCGCTCTGCCGCGCGCCCCTGCTCCCGCCTGCGGGAGCGGGGCCTCGCGCCATGCTGGCCAGTCGAGCCGCTCAGCGTCGTCAGCGTGGCCCGGAGTTCGTCTGGTCGCGCGGACGGGAGGCCCCCTTCGTTCTCGCGGCGCCTGGGAAACAGGCGTCGATCCGCGTCGGCCTGAGCACGCGTCGTCAGGATGATCTCCCGCACTTCGGATCCGGCCCCGGCCGTGGCCGTGCGGGCTTTCTCGCCGTCGGGTCGCCATCGGCTCACGCCGGAAAAGATCGGCCTCGGGCTGCACGGCAGCCTGCCGCGGGTTGGCGCCGAGCCGATTCAGCGAGCCGAACGTCGCCACCACGTAACCGCGCGTCGCAGTGACATCGTCGACGGTGCCCAGCACCTCAGGCATTGCGCGGCCCCACAGGAAGTCGCCCGGATGTCGATCGACGAACCCACGGCGGTCACAAGGCGGCTCCAGCGGGCGCTCGAGCAGGTCGGAAGTGCACGCAGGGAAGCGGACTGTGGCCCAAGAAAAAGGGGGCGCAGATGCGCCCCCCTCGTCCCCCAAAAAGCGATACCGCCCGTCAGGTAGGTGTGGCCCGTACCGGCGATCCGGCCGGCACTTGCGCAGGGCCCTTGCCCGCCCGCTCCTGCTCGACTTCCTCGAGCCAGACCGAGTGGTGCTGGTGCGCCCAGCCTTCGTCGACGTAGCCCGTCGTCATGCCTTCGAAAGCGCCCTCGCTGCCGAGCGTGCCCAGGTAGATGTGCAGGCAGACGAAGGTGATCAGGATCAACGACGTGACGCCGTGGAAGATGTTCGCCGTCTGCATCGCCGAACGCTCGAAGCCGAGGTTCGGGAACAGCAGCCAGAAGCCCGACACCACGAGACCCGCGCCGGCAACGACGAGCGTCCAGTAGAACATCTTCTCGCCCGCGTTCACGAAGCCGGCCGGCGGATGGCTGTCGTCGAGATAGCCACCGACCTGCTTGAGCCACTGCAGGTCGTACTTGGCCGGCAGGCTGTGGTGGAAGAACTTCACGAGCATCACCACCAGGCCCGCCACGAACGCGAGCGAGAGGTAGTCGTGGATCGGCTTGGCGAGGTTCGCCCAGGCGGCAAAACCTTCCTTGCCGAACACGGGGATCAGCACGTGACGGCCCCACAGCAGGCTCAACCCGGTGATCGCCAGGACGATGAACGTCACGGCGACGTACCAGTGCAGTACGCGGTCGGCCGGACTCCAGCGCAGGATCTTGCGACCCGTGCGGTGCTGGAGCTTCGAACCGCCCTTGATCAGCTGGTAGGCCAGCAACGCAGCCAGGACGCCCAGCACCATGATGGCGCCGAGCACCTTGACCGGCCCGTTGCGCAGTTCGCGCCAGGTCTGCCCGCCGCTCTGGATCAGGATGTTGGTCTCCTGGCCCGTCACGGCCGTGTAGCCCGGCTCGGACTCGCGCACCTCGCGCCAGTAGATCGCGCGCGGGTTCACTTCCTTCTTTCCATCCGCCGCCGGCTGCTCCGCCTGCTGCCCGGTTTCCTGGGCCTGCACGGTGGCGGTCCACAGGTATGCCGTGAGCGGCAGCACCATGGAGCACACCGCGATCAGCATCAGGCTCAACAGCCCGACCCGCAGGCCACGTGCCCGGCGGCTCATTCCGCTTGGTGACTCAGACATTCATCGTCTCCCGGTCGCGCCTCATCAGCGGTCCGTCTGACCCTTGGTGAAGCGTTCCTGCAGCAGCGCCTTGTGCTCGGGCGTGGCTTGCACGCTGAGCAGCGGGTCCTTCTGACCCTTGTAGACGCCGGGCTCGTACACGGTCACGCCGCAGCCGCTCGCGAGGATCGCGAGCGACGTCACGAGCGCGACGACCTTCCATCCGGAGCGCGCGTTCACACGTCCTCCTGGTAGGCGGCGAGCCAACCCCACGACTGCGGACGGCCGTTGCGCTTCAGCACGCGCTCGCGATAGATGTCGGCGACCATGTCGCCGTCGCCCGCGATGAGTGCCTTGGTCGAGCACATCTCGGCGCACATCGGCAGCTTGCCTTCCGCGATGCGGTTGCGACCGTACTTGGCGCGCTCTTCTTCCGAGTTGTCCTTGCCTTCGGGGCCACCCGCGCAGAACGTGCACTTGTCCATCTTGCCGCGCACGCCGAAGGCCTCCTTCTGCGGGTACTGCGGCGCGCCGAACGGGCACGCATAGAAGCAGTAGCCGCAGCCGATGCAGAGGTCCTTGTCGTGCAGCACGATGCCGTCGTCGGTCGTGTAGAAGCAGTCGACCGGGCAGACGGCCGCGCACGGCGCGTCGGTGCAGTGCATGCACGCGACCGAGATCGAGCGCTCACCGGGCACGCCGTCCTCGAGCGTGACCACCCGACGGCGGTTCACGCCCCACGGCACTTCGTGTTCGTTCTTACAGGCGGTCACGCAGCCGTTGCATTCGATGCAGCGCTCGGAGTCGCACAGAAATTTCATTCGAGCCATTTTTGCGTATCTCCAGGCTTAGGCCGGCGTGATCTTGCAGAGCGAGGCTTTGGTTTCCTGCATCGCGGTCACCGAGTCGTAGCCGTAGGTGAACGCGTTGTTGGCAGGTTCGCCGCGCACCCACGGCGCGGTCTCCTCGGGGTATTTGTCGACGAGGTCCTTGCCCTCGAACCAGCCACCGAAGTGGTAAGGCGTGAACACGACGCCCTTGCCGACGCGCGGCGTGAGCATGGCCTTCACCTTGATCTTGCCGCCCTCGGGGCCTTCGAGCCAGATCCACTGCCCGTCCTTGATGCCAAGGTCGTTGCCGTCGGCCGGGTTGATCTCCGCGAACATGTGCTGCTGCAGTTCCGCCAGCCACGCGTTCGACCGGGTCTCTTCGCCGCCGCCCTCGTACTCGACGAGACGGCCGCTGGTGTGGATCAGCGGATAGTCCTTCGAGTAGTCCTTGGCCTGGATCGAGCCGTAGCGGGTCGGCAGGCGCCAGAAGCGCTTGCGATCCTCGTAGGTCGGGTACTTCGCGACGAGGTCGTGACGCGACGTGTAGATCGGTTCGCGGTGCAGCGGCACCGGGTCCGGGAAGTTCCACACCACGCAACGCGCCTTGCCGTTGCCGAACGGCGCGCAGCCGTGCTTGATCGCGACGCGCTGGATGCCGCCCGAGAGGTCGGTCTTCCAGTTCTTGCCCTCGGCCGCCTTCTGCTCCTCAGGCGTCAGGTCACCCCACCAGCCGAGCTGCTTCAGCAGGTCCGCCGTGAACTCGGGATAACCGTCCTCGATCTCCGAGCCCTTGGTCCACGAGCCTTCGGACAGCAGCGTCTTGCCTTCGTACTCGACGCCGAAGTTGGCGCGGAACGGCAGGCCGCCTTCCGCGACCGTCTTGCTGGTGTCGTAGAGGTTCGGCGAACCGGGGTGCTTCATCTCCGGCGTGCCCCAGCACGGCCACGGCAACCCGTAGTACTCGCCGTCGCACGGGCCGCCTTCGGCCTTGAGCGTCGTGACGTTGAACGTGTGCTTGTTCGCGAGGTGCAGCTTCAGGCGCTCCGGGCTCTGGCCCGTGTAGCCGATCGTCCACATGCCGCGGTTGTACTCGCGCACGATGTCCTCGATCAGCGGCTCCTCGCCATTGACCTGGATGTGCTTGGTCAACTGTTCCGCGAGGCCCACCTTCTTCGCGAGCTTGTACATGATCACGTGGTCGGGCAGCGACTCGAACAGCGGCTCGATGACCTTCTCGCGCCACTGGATCGAGCGGTTCGACGCGGTGACCGTGCCGTACGTCTCGAACTGCGTCGCGGCCGGCAGCAGGTAGGTGTTGTTCTTGCGATCCGACATCACCGCCGAGACGGTGGGGTACGGGTCGACGATCACCTGCAGGTCGAGGGCCTCCATGGCCTTCTTCATCTCGACGCCGCGCGTCTGGCTGTTGGGGGCGTGGCCCCAGTGGAACATCGCCTTGATCGGCGCGCGCTGCGCCATGTTCTCGGCCGGCTCGAGCACGCCGTCGATCCAGCGCGAGACGGTGATGCCGCGCAGTTCCATCGCCGAGACCTGGTCCTTGCCTTCCTCGTACTTGGCCTGGTCGAAGCGGCTCTTGAGCCATTCGAAATCGACGTCCCAGACCTTGGCCCAGTGCTTCCACGAGCCTTCCGCGAGGCCGTAGTAGCCCGGCAGCGAGTCGGCCAGCACGCCGAAGTCGGTCGCGCCCTGCACGTTGTCGTGGCCGCGGAAGATGTTCGCGCCGCCGCCAGGCATGCCGACGTTGCCGAGCGCGAGCTGCAGGACGCAGTAGATGCGCGTGTTGTTGTTGCCGACCGTGTGCTGGGTACCACCCATGCACCAGACGATCGTGCCCGGGCGGTTCTCCGCCATGGTCTGCGCCGCGCGCTTGACCTCTTCGGGCGGCACGCCGGTGACGTCCTGCACGACGTCGGGCGTCCACTTCGCCACTTCGGCGCGGATCGCCTCCATGCCGAAGACACGCTGGGCGAGGAACTCCTTGTCTTCCCAGCCGTTCTCGAAGATGTGCCAGAGGATGCCATAGATCAGCGGCACGTCGGTGCCGGAGCGCAGGCGGATGTACTGGTCGGCGTGCGCGGCGGTGCGCGTGAAGCGCGGGTCGACGACGATCAGCTTGCCGCCGTTTTCCTTGCCGCGCAGGATGTGCTGCATCGCGACCGGATGCGCTTCGGCGGCGTTGCTGCCGATGAAGAACATCGTCTTGCACAGGTGCATGTCGTTGTACGAGTTCGTCATCGCGCCGTAGCCCCAGGTGTTCGCCACACCTGCGACCGTGGTCGAGTGACAGATGCGCGCCTGGTGGTCGACGTTGTTCGTGCCCCAGAGGCCCGCGAACTTGCGGAACAGGTACGCCTGCTCGTTCGAGAACTTCGCCGAGCCGAGCCAGTAGACCGAATCGGGGCCGTACTTTTCACGGATCGCGAGGATCTGGTCGCCGATCTCGTTGATGGCCTGGTCCCACGAGAGACGCTGCCACTTGCCGTCGACGAGCTTCATCGGGTACTTCAGGCGCTTGTCGCCGTGCCCGTGCTCGCGGATCGAGGCGCCCTTGGCGCAGTGCGCGCCGAGGTTCAGCGGCGAGTCGAAGTCGGGCTCCTGGCCCGTCCACACGCCGTTCTGGACTTCGGCGAGGAAGCCGCAGCCGACGGAACAGTGCGAGCACACCGAGCTCTTGATGGTGATCTCACCATCGGCCGCCTTTTCCTGTGCCGCTTCCGCGCGCTGCATCATGCGCGGGGACAGTGCCGTCACCGCGGCGGCGCCACCGGCCGCGATTCCAGTGCCACGCAGGAACGTGCGGCGGTCGACGGTGCGACCGAGCAGCCCGCCCTTCGTGTTGCCGGCCGTGCCGGTATCGTGGGTCTCTTTCTTGACCAGCTTCATCGCCGGGTCTCCATTGCAGGTTGGAGCAGGTATCCGAACGGGCACGCGCCCGTCAGATACGCGCCTTGTCGTAATACTTCGAAACGTGGCCCGTCACCCGGTAGCCCTTCGGCTCGACCGGCTGCGGAACTGCCTTGGTGGCGGCCGTCGCACTGGCGACGGCAGCGGCCGAACCCGCGACGGCGGCGAGGCCACCGGCAGCGGCGACGTTGCGCAGGAACTTGCGTCGGTTGGTCTTGGAATCGCCCAGGTCTCGGATCATTGCGTGCTACCTCATGAAAGCGCGGCGCCGCCGGCGGCCGGGGTCATGACCCGGAACGCCTGCGACTCGACGCCGATGAACTGTTCGGCAAGCTGGCCCACCGCCCGGTAGAACCGGGCCGAGGGGGCTGCCTGCAGGTCGCGGAAAAATTTCGGC
The DNA here is from genome assembly GCA_035554635.1 of Steroidobacteraceae bacterium. GTDB lineage: Bacteria > Pseudomonadota > Gammaproteobacteria > Steroidobacterales > Steroidobacteraceae > RPQJ01. The sequence goes on from DATMIB010000264.1 coordinate 20,445, forward strand.
ACCCAGGGTTCGAGGTGCCGCGAATAGAACTCGTACTGCTGCTCGATCGTCGCGGGCGTGTCGCCGGCGATCAGCAGCGCCATCGTGTCGCAGAGTGCGGCCACGTGGTCCTCGGGCTCGCGCACGCCGGGCTGGCGCGTGATGCCGAGCACGCGCAGGTCGCCACGCAATTGCGCGAGCGGCTGTTCCATCAGGAAGCCGGTCAGGTACCAGGAGCCGTAGGGCACGACGTCGCCACGGCCGATGCCGATGAAGAGCGCGTCGTACTCCTCGCGCAACGCCCCGACGTCGGCGCGCTGCGCGGCCACGGCGAGCATCTGCCAGGACGCGGCGAGCAGGCTCTCGTCACCAGGTTCGGGGGTCGACTCGGCCAGCAGGTCGAGCAGCGCACGATCGGGCGGACCGGCCAGCAGGTTGCCGAGCAACGCGTAGACGTTGCCGCGAATACGGTCTTCGTCGCCAGCCATGCTCATGGGCGGCGACTCGTAGACGTGCAACGTGTTGGTCGATGAAACGGACATCCGTTACTACCGGTGGACCAGATCATGCCGAGCAAGATACGCGCCATTAGAGTGCCTCGAAAAGACCTGTCGTCGCGTCAGGCAAAACCGAAATAGGCCGACAGGATCAAGCGGACGTGCGACATTTTGTCTCGCTCGGGCACACGACGCCCCAAATCCATGTCGAAATGCTTACCGGGAACGGCGCGCTTCGGCCGTGAACATGTCCCGCACGCGGCAGTCCTCGCACATCTGCATGCGCCGGCGCGCCTCTTCGGACTGGAACATCCAGTGACCCTCGAGCTTGCGGTTCATTTTCTCGATCAATGAACGCGTCGCAAAGGGTTTGCCACAGGCCACGCAGCAGAACGGCTGTTCCTCGTGCAACGTGCGCGGCTTTTCCCGCACCTCCACGTCGTGCACGAAGCGGGCATTGAGCGTGATGGCCTTTTCAGGGCAGGTGCGTTCGCAGAGCCCGCACTGCACGCAGTTCCACTCGCGGAAATTGAGCTGCGGCAGGCCGCGGCCGTCGAGCAATGCGTGCGTCGGGCACACCGACACGCAACTCATGCACAACGTGCACGCCGCCGCGTCCACGCGCACCTCGCCGAACGGCGCGCCTTGGCTGAGCGCCGTGATGCGCTTCGTCGACGCCGCGGAAGCCTGCGACTGCAGGTGCTGCAAGGCCAGGCGCAGCGTGCCGCGCTTGTCTGCGCCCATCGCGACGAAGTTCGCGGCCTGACGCACGTTGCCCGACGGCAGGGTCGAAAGCGCCTGCATCGCCGCCACCGGCTGGTCGCCGTTGACGATGCGCAGCCGGTCTTCCGGCAGTCCCATGCCGGCGAGGATCGCGCGCGCAGTCGCGACCTGCTCCTGCAAAGCTTCGACGACCTGTGGCGGCGTGCGATCGCAGGTGAGCAGCACCACGGCTTCCGCGCCGTAGGCGAGGCACGACATCCAGGTGTCCATGCCGATCGAGCCGATCTCCTCGATCGCGACTGGCATGATGGTTTCGGGCATGGTCGCTGCGAGGCCCTGTTCGAGCGCTTCGCCCGAGGACTCGTCATGGAACAGCAGGCTCGGTGCTTCGCCGCCGGCGGCATGGAAGTCGCGCAGCAACTGACGCAGCGCGACGAGCAGGTCGCCGACCACCGGGTAGGCGTAGGTCATGGCGCCGCTCGGGCACGCGGTCGTGCAGGCACCGCCGCCCTGGCACAGGTACGGGTTCACCTGCACCTGGTCGCCGATCGAGACGATCGCCTGCGCCGGGCAGACGTCGATGCAGCGCGTGCAACCGCGCTTGCCGCTGCGTCCGTGCGCGCAGATCTCGGGGTTGTAGTTGAAGTACTTCGGTTTCTCGAACTCGCCGCGCATGTCCGGCAGCGATTGCGCGAGCTCGGCCAGCGCCGTCTCGCTCGTGCCGGGCGCGTAATACCCGAGCGGCGGCATCGCGAGGCGCAGCAGCGGCTGCGCGCCGAGGTCGACGACGAGGTCGAACCGCGTCAGGTTCGACGAGAGCATCGGCCCCAGCTTGCTGCTTGCGCCACCCGCGACCAGCGTCACGTCGAAATCGCCGAGCGCGCCCTGGATCAACGGGCGGCCGCCACGGACGACGAACACGCCGTCGACCTTGTCGATTTCGGGGGCCGTGTCACCGGGGACCAGCACGTAGCATTCGAGCTGACCGTCCAGACGCGCAGCGAACCGCAGCGCCTCGACCTCCGGGCCGACGATCAGGCAACGGCCTCGTGAAATGAATTCGACGATCGCCGTCGGCGTCGTGGCCTTGAGTTCGAGGCTGGCGAGTGCGCTGGCGCGGGCGCGGCCCTGCGCGCTGATTTCAGGAAGTGCTGCTGCGGTCATGCTCGTATTCGTGCGACGCGGCGCTTGCGTCCGCGGGAGTGCTGTCTGCTGGCGACGCGGCATCCGCGTCGGCGGGCGGAGTCTGCTGATGCGCCGCGTTGCCCGCAATCGTGGGGTCCACGTCCGTGGACGACGCATCGGTCTCCGCAGCGACGGCGACTTGGGCGGCGGCTGCGGTCGGTTGCTGGCCCGGGGCCGCGGGCTCGGTCAGCTCGGCGGCCTTCGCCGCGAGCCGCTCGATCTGGTGTCGCATGTCCGCGGTCACGACGTCGCCGAGCGCCGGGAACGACGTGTAATCGTCGCGGTAGGTGTCGAGGCCGTCGAAGACGTTGAACTTCGGGCTGCTGAACAGCTTGCGCAACGCGAGCCGGCGCAGGCTGGCGTCGACTCCCGGCGAAAGGAAGGCACTGTAATCGGAGTCTTCGCCCAGTGTGGCGAGGTCGGGCAACGGCACCACCGGTGGCGGTTCGCTCGCAGGCGCCGCAGCGGCGACCTGCGCGGCCATCGCGCTCGACGCGGGCACCGCGGCCGGCAGCGGTTCACGCGAGGCCGGTACGGCGGCGGGGGTCGGTTCGACCGCGGGGGCCGGTTCCCGGCGCGCCTCCGTCTTGCGTCGCGACCAGCGAGAGAGGAACGACTCGTGGCCTTCGTCGTCGCCCGCGTTACGCGGGCCGTCGCGCTCGCTCATGAGCCCTCGTTCGCCGACCAGTTGGAGCGCTTGCGCTTCTGTTTCTCTTCCGGCACGTGATGCGCGACGACGAACGCTTCGAGGTGCTGGTACACCTCCGGCGGAATCGGCGTCGAGAACACGCGGTCGTTGACCTCCACGCCCGAACTCGCCTCGTCCTGGTCGGCCGTCACCATCTTCGGCACGAGCACGCCAACCTCGGTTTCGTCGCAGAGCACGAACAACGACGGCTTGGTGCCCGTCAGGTTGGCCCAGTAGCTCGCCACGGCATCGCGATAGAGTTCCAGCCGCATGCCACCCCAGAGGAACTGTTCCTCGTCCGTATCGGCGCGGATCGGGGTGCCCTGGGCCGTCGCATCGGCCACGCCTTCGCCTGCGACGACACCGGCGACGTGCCAGCTCGGCACGCGCCAGGCCTTGCCTGCCACCGTCCGGCGAGCCATGACGACCGCGACGGGCAGACTGATCAAGGGACCAGCTGACATGGAACGTTCCCACCCAGGCCGGAGCGGCCCGCGCCGACATTCTCCACCTTGTTGACCAACCGGCAAGTGTGGGCCGGAAAAAAATCGTCCAAAAGGAACGGATCTTGCACTACCGTGCGCTGCGCCACGGCCCGTTCGGCTGGCGGTGCCGTCGCTTCATGGAGGTCCACGCGCGTGTCTTCGTCCCTGCCGTCGTCATCGACTACCAGCCAAAAGCCCGCTCCGCCCGCCGCCGAGGTCGCACAGGAACTGCCACGCTTCATGAACGTGAAGCAGGTGGCGCAGTACCTGCAACTCAACGAAAAGAAGGTCTACACGCTCGTCAACGAAGGCCGCATCCCGGCCACGCGTCTCACCGGCAAGTGGCTGTTCCCGCGCGACCTCGTCGACCAGTGGCTGCTCGAATCCAGTCACGGCGGCGTGCTCACCGACCGACTGGTCGTCGCCGGCAGCGACGATCCGCTGCTGCATCGCGCCGTGGCGCTGATGGCGGCCGACCTGCAGGGTCGTGCGCTCGTGAGCTACGCGTCGATCGGCACGCAACTCGGCCTGTCGCTGCTCGCGCGTCGGCGGGCGGACGTCTGCGCACTGCACTGGGGCCCCGAGGCCGAGAGCCTGCAGCGACACCCCGCACTGCTGCGCCAGCACGTGCAGCACAAGGACTGGATCCTGGTGCGTCTTTGCAAGCGCGAGCAAGGCATCATGATCTCGCCGAACCTGGAGGGCGCCAACCGCGGGATTGCCCACCTGTTCTCGAGCGACGTGCACTGGGTCGGCCGCCAGGAAGGCGCCGGCTCACAGCGGTTCCTGCGCGAGATTGCGGCGGATAATCGGCTCAATCTCGCCAACCGCCGCATCACGGCACGCGCCTACACCGAGCGCGACGCGGCCAGCGCGATCGCGACGGGCCAGGCCGACGTCGCACCGGGCGTGCGCGCCGCCGCCGGCGAGTTCGGACTCGAATTCCTGCCCATCGGCTGGGAGGCGTTCGACCTCGCGCTGCCGCGCGGTGTCTACTTTCGCACCTTGTTCCGCGGCCTGATCGATACCGTGCGAGGCGCCGAATGCCAGCGCCTCGCCCATGTCTTCGGTGGCTACGACTTCACCGATCTCGGCCAGGTGGTCTGGTCGGCCTGAGGAAGCCCTGCACGGTCGCGCGGATGCGGGGCCGTGCAGGCCTTCCGTCGGTCACTCGAGCGCGAGCACGTGGTCGATCGTGCGACGCAGGCCGAGTTCGGGCACTTCGAGCACCATGACGGCGTGCAGCGGCTTCGAGGTATCGAGCTTGCCCTCCAGCATCGCGGCACGCACGGCGTTCTCGATGTCGATCTGCGAAGTGATGCCGACCTTCTTCAGGAACTTGCGGATCTCGTTGGTGAATTTCTCGGCGTTGACGGTCGGTTCCTGCATCACTCGGTCCTCCAGGGGGTAGAAATAGGTTGGGTCGGCCGGCGCGTCAGGCGTCGTCCGTCTGCTCGGCCACGGGCCCGAGCCGTCGCTCGAGCGTCTTGCGCGACACGCCGAGCTGGCGTGCCGTCGCCGACCGGTTGCCGCGATTCTCCGCGAGCACGCGCAGGATGTGCGCTTGCTTCACCTGCTCCAGCGTCCAGTCGAGCGGGTAGGCTCCGATCGCGGACACCTCGACGGGCTCGGCCAACGGCGCCGGTTCGGGTTCGGGTTCGTCGTCCGGCAACCCGCCCATCAGCACCGTGCGCTCGACGAAGTTGCGCAACTCGCGCACGTTGCCCGGCCACGGCCGCGCACGCAATCGGGCGTGCTGCGTCGCGTCGAGCGTCGCCGGTGCGACGCCGAACTCGTCGGTGACGCGCTCCATGAAGTGCTCGACCAGCGGCCCGATGTCCTCGGGTCGTTCGTCGAGGCTCGGCAGCCGGATGTGCACGACGTTGAGGCGGTAGTAGAGGTCCTCGCGGAACCGGCGCTCCTGCACGCGTTCGCGCAAGCCAGGCTGCGTCGAGGCCACGATGCGCGCATCGATCGTGACTTCACGATCGGAACCGACCGGGCGGATCCGTCCCTCCTCGAGCGCACGCAACAGTTTCACCTGGAGGTCGCTGCGCATCTCGCTCACTTCGTCGAGAAACAGCGTGCCGCCGCGCGCGGCAACGAACAGTCCTTCGCGATTCTGGTGCGCGCCAGTGAAGGCGCCCTTTGCGTGCCCGAACAGTTCCGACTCCATCAGTTCGGCGGGGATGGCGCCGCAATTGACGGGCACGAACGGCCCGCGCCGCCCGCTGCGGTCGTGCAGCAGTCGCGCGACGAGTTCCTTGCCGGTGCCGGTCTGGCCCTCGAGCAGCACCGTCGCGGCGGTGGGCGCGATGCGTTCGACCATCGTGCGCACGCGGCGGATCGGTTCGCTGTTGCCGATCAACTGGACGCGCGCCCGCGGCGACGCGCCCGCGAGCCGTGAGGCCGTGGTGGTCACGCCGCGACCCAGCGTCTCGAGCAGGATCTTCGATTCGAGCGGCAGGCGCAGGAACGTCTCGACCCCGAGCTGACTGCAGGCGGACCGGATCTCGTCGTCGTCCGGTGCCGCGATGCAGAGGCGGGGCGCGCCGGGCGACTGCAGCAGGGTCTCGACCCAGTCCATCGCGGCGTCGATCGGGGAAGTCACGTCCACGATGACGGCGTCGAAATGGCATCGCGGCAGCAGGCGGTCGGCCTCGGCGCAGGTTTCGACGAACTCCGCCAGCGTGAGTCCGTGGCGCAGCGAGCGGCGCAACGACTCGTTGCCGGAGGTCGCGCGCCCGACAAAAAGCAGTGAGGTCGCCGCGAGCATGCCGCGAGGCTACGCGGTGCGACAGAATGACGCAACCGCAGGACATAGCGCGTCAAATTGTCGCCACTTCGCTCCCCCGACTCGCCCGATCGGACCCCTCGGACGACAAACCTCGGCCGCATCGGCAGAATGCCCGGTCGTGAACGCAACGACGTCCTTTCCGACCGAATACGACCAACGTACCGTCACGGGTCTGGTGCTCGCGGGCGGCATGGGACGCCGCATGGGCGGCGAGGACAAGGGGCTCGTCACGCTGGCCGGCCGGCCGATGGTCGCCCACGTGCTCGACGTGTTGCGGCCGCAGGTCGGCCCGCTGCTGATCAACGCCAATCGCAACCTCGATCGGTACGGCGCGTACGGCCACCCGGTCGTCAGCGATTCACTGCCCGGCTACCTCGGGCCGCTCGCCGGTGTCCTGAGCGCGCTGCAGCGGGTCGGGACCGAGTTCATGGTCACTGCGCCGTGCGACGCGCCGCTGATCGCACCCGACCTCGTCGCGCGGTTGCACGCGGCCTGTGTCGCGGCCGGCGCGGACCTCGCCGTCGCGACCGACGGCCAGCGCCAGCAACCGGTGTTCCTGCTGCTGCGTGCGACGATCGCTCCGTCGCTCGAGGCATATCTCGCGGGCGGCGGGCGCAAGATCGACACCTGGTTCGACAGCGTGCGTGTCGCGGAAGCGTCCTTCGCCGACGAGCCAGACACCTTTGTCAACGTCAACGATCCTGCGGAACGGGCCAGAGTGGAGGCGCAACTGCTTTCCGCCGGCGCTCCGCGCTGAGTAGCATTGCCGCGATGAAACACGGTCACGATCCCCTGCCCGCGCACGTCGATCCGTGCGACCTCCCCGGCCACGGTCACAAGGCGACACCGCTCGCGACGGCCCGCGAACGCATCGTTGCCGACATCGCACCCGTCAGCGAACAGGAAACCGTCGGCTTGCGCGACGCGCTCGGCCGCGTGCTGGCCGAGGCCGTGCGTGCCGCGGTCGACGTGCCCTCGCACCGGAATTCGGCGATGGACGGCTACGCGCTGTCGAGCCGCGACCTGCCGCAGTCCGGCGCCGTCGCGTTCGAGATCGTCGGCACCTCGTGGGCCGGCCGACCGTACGACGGCGCGCTGGCCCCGGGGCAGTGCGTGCGCATCATGACCGGCGCCTCGGTGCCGGAGGCGACCGACACGGTCGTCATGCAGGAGCACGTCCGGCTCGACGGCGGCAAAGCGGTCATCGAGGCCGGTCATCGCGCGGGCCAGAACGTGCGCCCCGCCGGCGAGGACATCCGCCGCGGTGAAATTGCGCTCGATACCGGCACGGTGCTGACACCGGCGCGGCTCGGGCTGCTCGCATCGATCGGCGTGGGCTCGGTGCCGGTGCTGCGGCGCCCGCGCGTCGCGATCTTCTCGACCGGCGACGAACTGCGCTCGATCGGGGAGGAGCTGGGCGCCGGCCAGATCTACGACAGCAACCGCTACACGCTGCACGGCATGCTGTCGCGGCTGTCGGTCGAGGTGATCGATCTCGGCGTCATTCCCGACACGCGTGAGGCGACGGTGCAGGCGTTCGAGGACGCCTCGCGACTCGCCGACGTGATCATCACCTCCGGTGGCGTCTCGGTCGGCGACGCCGATTTCGTGACCGAGACGCTCGAACGCCACGGTCGCATCGATATCTGGAAAGTCGCGATGAAGCCGGGCAAGCCGATCGCGTTCGGGCGCTTCGGGCCGGCTTTGTTCTTCGGCCTGCCGGGCAACCCGGTCTCGGTGATGGTGACCTTCTACCAGGTCGTGCGCCCGGCATTGCGTGCGCTGACGGGCGCGACCGACCGCGATCCGCCGATCCTGGTGCGTGCCGCCTGCCAGTCGCGGCTGCGCAAGCGCCCCGGCCGCATGGAGTTCCAGCGCGGCGTGCTCGAACAGCAGGCCGACGGCAGTTACACCGTGCGCAGTTCGGGCCACCAGGGCGCCGGCGTGCTGCGCTCGATGAGCGAGGCCAATTGTTTCATCGTGCTCGGGCTCGAACAGGGCGACGTCGAACCCGGCACCACCGTCGACGTACAGCCCTTCGCCGGGCTGGTCTAGCCGGCGACGACCCCAGAGCAACGAGGACCAGAACATGTCGTATGCCCACGGTGGCGGTGAACGTGAGTTCGTGCCGGTCGGAATCGCCGTGCTCACCGTTTCCGACTCGCGCAACGAACAGACCGACAAGTCGGGCAAGCTGCTGGTCGACCGCCTCACGGCGGCCGGGCACCGGCTGGCCGACAAGGTCATCGTGCCCGACGACATCTACCAGATCCGCGCCGTCGTCTCGCGCTGGATCGCAGACCCCGATGTCAACGCAGTGATCACGACCGGCGGCACGGGTGTCACCGGGCGCGACGGCACGCCGGAAGCTGTGCTGCCGCTGCTCGACAAGGTGCTCGAGGGTTTCGGCGAAATGTTCCGCTCGATCTCCTACGCCGACATCAAGACCTCGACGCTGCAGTCGCGCGCGCTCGCCGGCGTCGCCAACGCGACCTACGTGTTCTGCGTGCCCGGCTCGTCAGGCGCCTGCGCGACGGCCTGGGACGAGCTGATCAAGGCGCAGCTCGACATCCGCACGCGTCCGTGCAACCTCGTCGAGCTCATGCCGCGGCTGCTGGAAAAGTGATCGCGACGGGCGCAGCACGCGAGGTCGACGGCGCACTGTTCGTCGGCACCGACAAGGGACTCTTCCGGCTGCTCTGTGACGGCGACGGTCGACGACTCCGCTTTGAAGGGCCGTTCCTCGCCGGCTATCGCGTGCTGCACGTCGTCGCCACGCCCGGACGTCCGCGGCAACTGCTCGCGGCCGTCGACCATCCGGTGTGGGGTTCGCACATCCATCGCAGCGAGGACGGCGGCGATCACTGGGCGAGCCTGGCGCCGGTGCCGCACCACCCCGCCGGTCGCCACGCCCAGAGCCTCGACTCGATCTGGCACCTCGGCTGGTCCCCCGACGCACGCACGCTCTACGCCGGCATCGATCCGGCCGGCCTGTTCGCGAGCGACGACGGCGGCGAAAGCTGGCGCGACGTCGTGGCGCTCAACGAGCACGCGACGCGGAGCTGCTGGGAGCCGTCGCGCGGGCTCTTCGCCTTGCATTCGATCTGCGTCGACGCGAACGACGCCTCGCACCTCGTCGTGGGCATCTCGGCCGGCGGCGTGTATCGCAGCATCGATGCGGGCGCGAGCTGGACGCCGGCGAACGTCGGCGTCCGCGCCGAGCACCTGCCCGAGCGCTACCCCGTGGCCGGCCACAACGTGCACCGCGTGATCATGCATCCGCGCAACGGCGAGCGGCTCTATCGCCAGTGCTACAACGGCACCTATCGCAGCGACGACGGCGCGGCCACCTGGACCGAAATCACGGCTGGCCTGCCGAGCGACTTCGGCTATGCGATCGCTTGCGACCCGCTCGACCCGGACTTCGTGCTGCAGATCCCCGAATCGAGCTCGCACATGCGCACGACCGTCGACGGTGCATTGCGCGTGTTCCGCAGCACCGACGGCGGGCGGCACTGGGGCTCGGCCTCCGACGGCCTGCCGCAGCAGCACGCCTACGTCACTGTGCTGCGCGACGCGATGGCAGCCGACTGCGATGCGCCCGGGCGCTTCGCGTTCGGCACCTCGTCCGGCCACGTGTTCATGACCGCGAATCGCGGTGACCACTGGACCATGGTCGCCGACTTCCTGCCACGCGTGCTCAGCGTGCGTTTCGTGGCTGCGCGAGGCTGAAGACGATGACCGCACACGCCGAACCACTGCTCGACCTGCTCGAAGCCCGCCGCGGCATCGTCTGCGCCGTGGGCGCCGGCGGCAAGAAGAGCCTGCTCAAGCGCCTCGCGCTCGACAATGCCGTCAACGGCCGCGTCGCGATCACGGCCACCGTGTACACGACCTATTTCCAGGAGCACCTCGGGTTCGGCGTCGCGCTCGACGAGGAAGAGCGGCTGCCCGAACTCGTCGCCACGCTCGACCGCAACGTCAGCGTGGCCTACGCGCAGCCCGGCGAAAAGCCCGGCCGCCGCGGCCCCGTCAGCTATGCGACGCTCGAACGCATTCATCGCGAGGGCGAGTTCCTTGCGACCTACGTCAAGGCGGACGGCGCCCGCATGCGCATGGTCAAGGCGCCGCGCGACGACGAGCCGATGCTGCCGTCGTTCGCGACGACCGTGATTCCGATCGTCTCCGTGCAAGCGGTCGGCGAGCCGCTGACGTCGCGCGTCGCCCACCGCGTCGACCGCGTGGCCGAAATCGCGGGTCTGGCCGAAAACGACACGCTCGCGCCGGCGCACCTCGGCCGGCTGCTCGCGAGCCCGGCGGCGCTGCTCAAGGGCACGGCCGGCAAGCCGGTCTGCCCCGTCATCAACATGGTCGACGACGCAAGGCGCGAGGCGCAGGCGCGCGAAATCGCCGCGACGGCGCTCGGGCTCACCGACCGCTTCGATCGCGTCGTGCTGTTGAGCCTGGCACGCGAGGAGCAACCGGTCGTCGCGGTGGTCCGGCGCTGACCGCGGCCACGAAGCGCCCCTGCGACGCTACAATCCCCGACATGAACGAGATCGTGCTGGTGCGGGTGCCCGCCGCGTTGCGGGCGTTTACGGGTGATGCGCACGAAGTGACCGTGCCGCCGGGCACGGTCGCACAGGTGCTGCAGCACCTCGCGCAACGCCACCCGCAACTGCTGCCGCGAGTGCTGACCCCCGACGGCCAGTTGCGACCGTTCGTGAACGTCTACGTCGGCCACGCCAACGTCCGCGGGCTCGACGGCCTCGCCACCGCCGTGCCCGCCGGGGCCGTCCTCAGCATCCTGCCGGCGGTGGCCGGCGGCTGAACATGGCCGTGCCCACCGTCCCGCCCGCGGAAGTTGCGCCGGCCGACGCGCACGAACGCGTCCGACGCGGCACATTGCTGATCGACGTGCGCGATGCACCGGAGCTGCTCGGCGGCATGGCCCAGGGCGCCGTCCACGTCGCGCGTTGCGACCTCGAGCGCCGCATCGGCGAACTCGCGCCCGACCGCTCGCAGGAACTGTTGCTGATCTGTGCGAGCGGCAAGCGCTCCCACAATGCCGCCGAGCAACTCGCGGCGCTCGGTTATGCGAGCGCACGCTCGGTGAGTGGTGGCTTCCAGCGCTGGCAACGCGAAGGACTGCCGGTGCGGGCCGACGACGCGACGCGCGACATCGATGCCGAGCGCTATGCGCGACAGCTCTCGTTGCCCGAGGTCGGTGTCGACGGCCAGCGACGGCTCGGCAAGGCGCGCGTGTTGCTGATCGGCGCGGGTGGTCTCGGTTCGCCGGCCGCGCTCTATCTTGCCGCGGCGGGTGTCGGGCGCCTCACGCTCGTCGACGACGACCGCGTCGAGCGCAGCAACCTGCACCGCCAGGTGCTGCACGGCGATGCGGACACCGGACGGCTCAAGGTCGACTCCGGCGCGGAGACCCTGCTCGGGCTCAACCCGCGGGTCGAGGTGACGCGGATCGAGGCACGAGTCGGCACCGCCAACGCGCACGAGTTGCTGGCCGGCCAGGACGTCGTGCTCGACGGCTCCGACAACTTCGCGACGCGTTACGCCGTCAACGACGCCTGCGTCGAACTCGACGTGCCGGTCGTGCACGGCTCGGTGTTCCGCTTCGAAGGCGACGTCAGCGTGTTCTGGCCGAACCGGCCCGGGCGCGCCGGCCCCTGTTATCGCTGCCTGTACCCCGAGCCGCCGCCGCCCGAAATGGCGCCCTCGTGCGCCGAGGCCGGCGTGCTCGGCGTCGTGCCCGGCATCATCGGCCTGCTGCAGGCGACGGAAACGTTGAAACTGCTGCTCGGCGCCGGCGAGCCACTCGTCGGCCGCATGCTGCACTACGACGCGCTGCGCGGCCGCTTCGACGAGTTCGAAGTGCCGCGGGACCCGAACTGTCGCATCTGCGCGCGGCGCTGAGCTGCCGAGTCCGCGCGTGAACTGATCGCGCGGCCAAAGCCACCAATCACCCGACGTCGGCCACCTTGCGCGGTGTCGGCCGCCGCAACAGCCGATTGCGGACTTCCCATTGCAGCGCGGGGTCGAGCGCCGTGTCCTGGAAGCTCACTTCGCCGCCGATCGACGCCGCGACCGGTACGCCGTCGCGATACAGCACACGGTTGCCGGTGAGCGTGGGCACGCGTGCGCCGGGCGTCAACACGCCGACCACGTTCAGCGGATCGGCCGCACTGAGCGAGACCCACTCATCTACCGGCTCGCGCCGACGCACCTCGCGCAGGCTGCCGATCGCGGCCGGTGCCGCGTACTGTTCGCCCGAGAACCCGGCGACGAAGCGGCCACCGCGTATCTCGCCACGCGCTTCGAGCCGCCGATAGACCATCAGCAACTCGCGCCAGGGCGGGAGCCACTGCGACTCGCGCTGGTACAGTTTCCAGAACACCACGCCCCAACGTTGCAACAGCACACGCGCGACGTGTTCCACGGCCGGTGTCGGCTCGCGCATGGGCCTCGCATCCTCCGTGTGCGTTCGCGAGCCACGGTGCACGAGGGCCCAGCGTCCGGCGTCTTCCATGCCGAACAGTGCGACGCGGCCGCGCGGGCGTCTCGCAGTACCGCCCGGCCGGCGCCGGCGATCGACGGGCAGCAGCAGCACGCGCAGGCCCGCGAAGCTGTCGGCGTTGACGATACCGAGCGCCACCAGTTCGGCGAGCGCGGTCTCCACCTGCGTCGGCAGCAGGTGCGCGCCTTCTGCAATTTCGTCGAAGAACGCGGCCCCGTGATCGCGTATGAACTCGGCGACGGCCCGCGCGTTGGTGCTGGCGCTGTCGAGCGTCGACGGCTGCACGAGCGACGACCAGAGCCGCGCATCACGACGCGGCAGCAGCACGATCGGCGTCGAACGCACCGGCGCCGCACTGCGCTCCGCGCCGTTGGCGGCACGCGACGCGAGGCGTGCCCAGAGATAGCGCCCCGCGACGCAATGCTCGTCGAGCCACTCCGGTTCGTAGCCGACGATGCGGGCGGGCAGCACCTCCGTCTCCCACGCACCGGCCGCCACGTCGTAGCCGGCGAGCTGGTTCAGCACCGCGGGCACGGCGTCGGGGCCCTGGCGCCGCGTCGCGGCGGTCACGCCGTGCCAGTCGAACAGGAAGCGCACGAAGTCGCGCGAGGTGACCGGCTCGATCTCGGCACGCAGGCGCTTGACCGTGTAGCGATGGATGCGCGCGAGCAGGCGCCGCTCGCACCACTCCTCACCTCTCCCATCATCGTCACCTCTCCCAGCAGGCTGGGAGAGGTCGGCCGCCAGGCCGGGTGAGGGCTCCTGAGCCGCAGGCCCCGTGACGGCAGTGAACTGCCCCCGCAACGCAAACCCCTCGGCCTCGAGCGCGACCAGCGCGCTGTCGACCTCGTCGATCGGCACCTGCAGCACTGCCGCGAGCGCCTGCGCGGTCGTCGGGCCCGACCCCTGCAACCGTCCGCGCACGAGTTCGCGCAGCGCCTCCTCGCGGGTCCACGACTGGTCGTAGGGCGCCGGCACCGAAAGCTGCGCGTCGTGCTCGCCCGAATGCAGCGCGGCCCACTCCGGATGCGACGCACGCCACAACGGTACCCGCTCGATCGCAAGCCAGCGCGCATCAGGGCCGCTCGCCGCAAGCACGCGACCGTCGGCCACGAGCCATGCGATCAACTCCGTCCATCCGGCCCCGGCCGCGACCTCGGCCTGCGTCAGGCAACCAAGCCACATCAGCGCGTCGTGCAATTCGTCCGGTGTCGCGGCCTCGGGCCACGCCTCCTCGCGCACGCGCGCGATCGCGGCCGGATCGAGCCGACCCAGGTCGGCGGCCTCCTCCGGGTCGAGCCAGCGACGGCTCATCACGGCCTGGGTGCGACGCTCCTCGAGCGGGGCATCGTCGAGGTAGGCGTACGGCCTTGCGGATAGCACTTCCTGCGCCATCGGTGACGGTTCGGTGAGGTCGCGCGCGACGACGCGCACGGCACCCGACTCCAGCGCACGCAGCAAGGCCTCGAAGCCTTCGACGTCCATCGCGTCCTCGAGACAGTCGTGCAGGGTCTGGCGCACGAGCGGGTGGTCCGGCACCGGGATGTCGCCGGGCATGTTCTCGGCGCAGCCGACCTGCTCGGGAAAGATCGAGCACAAGAGGTCCTCGGCATTCATGCGCGCGATCTGTGGTGGCACTTTCTTGCCACCGCGAAAGCGCGGCAACGCAAGCGCGACACCGGCGGTCCAGCGCCAGCGCGTCGTGAACATCGGTGCCGCAAGCAACGCCTGCACCAGGATGTCACGCGCGCTGTTCGAGTGCAGGTAACGCGCCACCTCGGCGAGCTCGAAGCTGTGCGCGGTGGTCAGCGACAGCACGATGCAGTCCTCGGTCGCCGCCGCCTGCAGTTCGAAATTGAACTTGCGACAGAAGCGCTTGCGCAGCGCGAGGCCCCACGCGCGATTGATGCGGCTGCCGTACGGCGAGTGGATCACGAGCTGCATGCCGCCGGCTTCGTCGAAAAAGCGCTCGAACACGATCGTGTCGTGCGTCGGCAGCGTGCCGAGCGCCGCGCGCGATGCGGCGAGGTACGCAAGCAACTGCATTGCCGCAGGCTCGTCGAGGCCGACCGTCGTCGTGAGCCACGTCAGCGCCGCACGCTCGCCGTTCGTGCGGCCGAGCCGTTCGCCGACTTCGCGACGCAGCCGGCTCACGGCCAGCGACAGCTCGTGCGTGCGGCCGGGCGCCTCGCCGAGCCAGAACGGGATCGACGGCGGCTGGCCCTTCGCGTCCTCGACGCGGACCGCGCTGCGCTCGACGCGCAGGATGCGATAGGACGTGTTGCCGAGTTGGAACACGTCCCCCGCCAGGCTCTCGACCGCAAAGTCCTCGTTGACCGTGCCGACGACGTGGCCTTCGGGCTCGAGCAGCACCTGGTAGTCGGCGGCGTCGGGAATCGTGCCGCCCGAAGTCACGGCCGTCAGCTTCGCGCCCTTGCGTGCGCGGAGCTGCTGGTTGACGCCATCGTGGAACACGAGCGCGCCACGACGTCCGCGACGCGTGCTGTAACCCTCGCTCAGCATGCGCACGACTTCGTCGAAGTCGGCACGTGCGAGGTCGCGGTACGGGTACGCGCGCCGCACGAGGTCATAGAGCGCCTCGACGCCCCACTGCTCCGACGCCGCGACTTCGGCCACGACCTGCTGCGCGAGCACGTCGAGCGCGTTGCGCGGGATCGCGAGCCGGTCGAGCTCGCCACGACGCACCGCGTCGAGCAGTGCGGCGCTTTCGACGAGTTCGTCGCGGGTCGTCGGGAAGAGCCGCCCCTTCGGCAGGCCGCCGACGCCGTGACCGGACCGCCCGACACGCTGCAGGAACGCATTGATCGAGCGCGTCGAGCCCAACTGGCAGACGAGGTCGACGTCGCCGATGTCGATGCCGAGTTCGAGCGAGGCCGTCGCGACCAGTGCCTTGAGCTCGCCGCGTTTGAGACGCTGCTCCGCATCCAGGCGCCGCTCGCGCGACAGGCTGCCGTGATGCGCGGCGACGTTCTCCTCGCCGAGCCGTTGCGAGAGCTGGCGCGCGGCGCGCTCGGCGTGCCGTCGCGTGTTGACGAACACGAGCGTGCTGCGGTGTTCGTTGACGAGTTGCGCAACCCGGTCGTAGTCCTGCTCCCACTGCTCGCCTGACATGACCGCCCCAAGTGGCGAGGCCGGCAGTTCGAGCGCGAGATCGCGCGCACGGACATGGCCGCTGTCGATCAGCGTGCAATCGGCCCCTGCGGTGTCCGAGCGCAGGCGCCCGGCGCCGACCAGGAAGCGCGCGACCTCGTCGAGCGGACGTTGCGTGGCCGACAAACCCACGCGGGTGAGCCGGCGGCCCGCGAGCGCGTCGAGCCGCTCCAGCGACAACGCCAGGTGCAGGCCGCGCTTGTTACCCACGAGCGCGTGGATCTCGTCGACGATGACCGTGCGTGCAGTGCCCAGCATCGCACGCCCCGACGCGGAGCCGAGCAGGATGTACAGCGACTCCGGCGTCGTGACGACGATGTGCGGCGGCTTGCGACCCATGCTCGCGCGTTCGTGCGCCGGCGTGTCGCCCGTGCGGACCCAGGTGCGCAGGCCGGCCGGGGGGAAGCCCGCCGCGACCAGTTCCGCATCGATGCCCTCGAGCGGCGCCAGCAGGTTCTTCTGCACGTCGTTCGACAGCGCCTTGAGCGGCGAGACATAGACGACACGTGTTTCGTCGGGCAGCTGCCCGCCGCCCTCGGTCGCCTCGCGCACCAGCGCATCGATCGCCGCGAGGAACGCGGCGAGCGTCTTGCCCGAGCCGGTCGGCGCCGCGATCAGGACGTCACGGTTCGCCTGGATCGCCGGCCACGCTTCGACCTGCGCCGGCGTGGGCGCCTCGAAGGTGCGGTCGAACCAGGCGACGACGGCGGGGTGGAAGCGCGCGGTGGACATGAGTCGTTTGAGACAGCGTGTCGCTCGGGTGGGTTCCGCCGCCGCCCGGCGAGGGGCCGGTGCGGGGCGGCACGCACCGGTCGACTGAATTCAAACGGGGGAGCGCCGCGCACGGATCGGGACTGTGCCCGCTGGGCCATTGGAGTACGCTGGCGCCCAGACGAGCGCAGCGCACGGCACGACGGACGGGAGACGGCTCCCGTCCGGTCGCGCAACGGCAGCCCCGGGGGTCTTATGCAGATCACCTTGCGACGAGCGAAAGCGTGTGGCGTCTTCCTGCTGGTGGCGTGCGGCCTGTGCGCCTGTGGCGACCGGTCCGCTCCGTCAACGACCGAACCGGCCGTAACGGCCGCTGCGCCACCTCCCTCCGATCCTGCAACCGCGACGACGGCGGAGCCGTCGGTCGACTCCACGGTGCCCGGCGTCGAAGCGGAAGGCCCGAGTGGGCTCGTCGACCAGCTCGCGAGCCGTCGCTGGACCGGCGACTTCGACGGCATGGTCGAGCGGCGCCGGATCCGCATCCTCGCGCCGTACAGCCGCACGTTCTATTTCGTCGACAAGGGCGAGCCGCACGGTATTGCGCAGGACGTCGCGGCGCTGCTCGAGAAGTCTGTCAACGCGCAGCTCAAGACCGGCAACGCGAACAAAGTCTTCGTCGTCGTGATCCCGACCTCGCGCGACGCGCTGTACGACGCGCTCGTGCAGGGGCACGGGGATATCGTCGTGGCGGGCATCACTGTGACGCCCGAGCGCGCCCGGCTGGTCGACTTCACGGTGCCCACGAAGACGCAGGTGAAGCAGATCGTCGTGACGGGCCCCGGCGCCCCGTCGCTCGCGACGCTGGACGACCTCGCGGGCCAGGAAGTGGCCGTGCGCGACAAGAGCACCCAGTTCGAGAGCCTGCAGCAGCTCAACGCGGCCTTCCAGCGCCAGGGCAAGGCGCCAGTGCGGATCCGGACGGTCCCGTCGGTGCTCGAGGACGAGGACATCCTCGAGATGACCAACGCCGGCCTGCTCAAGACCGTCGTCGTGGACGACCACTACGCGACGTTCTGGCAGCAGATCCTGCCCGCGATCACGCCACACCCCGGCATCGTCGTGCGTGACCAGGGCGCGCTCGCCTGGGCCGTGCGCAAGGACAGCCCGAAGCTGCTCGCAATGCTCGACCCGTTCGTGAAGGCCAACGCCGAGGGCACGCTCACCGGCAACCTGCTGCTGCGCAAGTACCTCAAGGACACGAAGACGGTGAAGGACGCGACCTCGCAGGCGCAGTTGCGCAAGTTCGACGACCTCGTCGGGCTGTTCCGCAAGCACGCGGCCGACTACAGCGTCGACTACCTGCTGATGATGGCGCAGGGCTACCAGGAGTCGCAGCTCGACCAGACCGTGAAAAGCCGTGTCGGCGCGATCGGCGTCATGCAGGTGATGCCCGCGACCGGCAAGGAACTTGCCGTCGGCGACATCCGCCAGGTCGACCCGAACATCGAGGCCGGCGTGAAGTACATGCGCTTCATGATCGACCAGTACTACAAGGACGAACCGATGACCGACCTCGACAAGGGGTTGTTCGCGTTCGCCTCGTACAACGCCGGGCCGAACCGGATCCGCCAACTGCGCAAGGAGGCCGCCGCGCGCGGCCTGGACCCGAACGTCTGGTTCAACAACGTCGAACGCGTGGTCGCGGAGAAGATCGGTCGCGAAACCGTCACCTACGTCAGCAACATCTACAAGTACTACATCGCCTACACGCTGGTGATGCAGGAGCGGCAGGAGAAGGAAAAGGCGATGGCCACGGCGCAGGCGAAGTAGCGCGTGGCGTCGCCGCTCATTCGCCCGAAGCGTCGGCGGAGCCGCGCCTGCCGCCGAACTTGTAGCGCAGCCCGAGCCCGACCGCGTTCATCCCGCCTTCGTCGGCCATCAGGCCGTACGACACGGACCGGTGGTGCATGCGCAGCGAGACTGACCACGGCGCGTCGGTGGGCCCGGCGGTGAGTTCGAGGACCCAGTAAATCAGCAGTTGCGCGCTCTCGCCCTCGATCTCGACCTCGACCGGCGGCAATTCGGTCGCATACGACAGGCCGAGACCGAACGCGGCCGAGGTCGCGACGCGGTCGCTCCACGGAAAACGGTGCCAGCGTGTCACGAGCGGGACGACGTTGAATTCCCAGTGGTCCTGGTCGCCGAAGTAACGCGCGACCTGCCCTTCCGCCTCGAGCGTCAACGCGCCCGACTTGAAGTGCGCGTAGGGGCGTGACATCGCGGCAGCGATCAGGAACACGTCGACGTACTGGGCTTCGAACGGGTCCAGCAGGATGTCCTCCCAACCGGTTTCGCTCGACATGCGGGCGCCGTACAGCGTCGCGGTCCAGTCGTCGGCGAGCCCCGACGGCGACGGTGCCGTCGCCGTGCCGACGGCCCCGGGCACCTGCGTGGCGACGGCCGTGGGCGGCTCCTGCGTGTCGAGAGCCTCGGGCAGTGTCTGCGTGGCGATCACGGGCAACGGCGCGAATGCCAGCAGCAGGCTCGTCAGTGACGCGACACGGGGTGGCGCGAGGCTGTGCGGACCGCACGTCCGCGCTGGGGTCGGGCGGCCGTTCGGCCGGTTGGGGTTCACTGAATGACTCGGTTGCACTGCGTCGGGTCGTCGATCTTATCCAAGTGCGGCCCGGCGACGGCGGCAAAACTGCACGCTCGGCGCCTACGCACCCACGCGTCGTCAGCCGGCTCAATCAGGGCCCGTCGCAAGATAGAAATCGGCCATGGCCCAAGCCAGACCGTCGAAAACCGACGCGGACGAACGACGCTCAGGCGCGTCACCGAAACGCGGCCTGCAGGTCCACGAAGATCTCCGCTTCCAGGCGCGCGACTGGGTCGCCCAGCGCGTGGGCTGGGGCCTGCTCGCGGCGCTGCTGCTGGCCGGCCTGCTCGGCCTGCTGGGCTCGGGCCCGCTGAGCCACGTCACCCGAAGCGACGGCCACGGCCTGACGGTCGAGTACGAGCGCCTGGTGCGCCACAGCGCGCCGACGACGATGACGCTGGCGATCGCGCCCCGTGTGCTGGCCTCCAACGAGGTGCGCATCACGATGGGACGCGATTACCTGGTCGCGCACGACCTGCAACGCATCGTGCCCGAGCCGGATCGCACGCTGGTCGCCGACGAGGCGGTGACGTTCGTCTTCAACGTGCGACCGCGAGCGGGAATGAAGGTGCGCCTGCGCATCGAGCCCGATGCCGTCGGCAACCACGGGACGACTGTGCGACTCGACGACGGGCCGCCGGTCACCGTAACGCAGTTCACCCTCCCGTGAGCGGGAAAGGAACCGGACATGGAATCCATCATCCGTGCAGCGGTCGTTTATGTCGTCGTGCTGGTGCTGTTCCGGATCTCCGGCAAGCGCAGCCTCGCCGAGGTCACGAGCTTCGACCTCGTGCTGCTGCTGATCATCAGCGAGGCGACGCAACAGGCGATGATCGACAACGACAACTCGATGACCAACTCGCTGCTGCTCGTGTCGACGCTGATCGGAATGAACATCCTGTTCTCCGTCGTGTCCACGCGCTGGAAGGCGTTCCAGAAACTGGTCGAGGACGTGCCGCTCGTGATCCTCGAGGACGGCAAGCCGCTGCGGCAGCGCATGCTCAAGGAACGCGTCGAGGAGGACGAGATCCTGGAGGCCGCGCGCGAAAGCCAGGGGCTCGAGCGCCTGGACCAGATCAAGTACGCGATCCTCGAGCGCACCGGTCACATCACGATCGTGCCGAAGTGACGCGTTCGTCAGAGCCCCGCGCCCCAGCGGTACTGCCACGCCAGGCCGATCGCGGTGAAGTCACCGCCGGTGCGCGTCGCCGTGCCGGTGCTGGCGTACGTCTTGAGCGAATGCCTGCGGTCGATCGGCAGCGCGAACGTCGCCCCGACGCGCGTGTTGTCGAACTCCCCCGCGCTCGGCACGCCGTCGGTCTCGGTACGGCCGCCGGTGAAATACGTGCCGTCGAGCGCGAGCCACATGCCCGAGCGGAAACCGTAGACCACGTGCACCTGCACCGAATACACCGGCTCCTGCGACCGCGCTTGGCCATCGAGGAAGTCGTCGTTGTCAGTGTAGAGCGTCACCGCGGGCATCAGTTCGAGCGTCCACGGCCCGAGCGCCTTGGACAGCCCCAGCTCGCCCTTGAACGACCAGCGGTTGGTACCGACGTTGACGAGGCGCGACGAATCGTACTGGCCCGTGGGTGCGATCACCTGCAGGCTGGCGCCGAGGTTGACGTCCTGGTGATAGCTCGCGAACTCACGGGCCGTCATCGCGGGCGCACCGAACAGGTTCATCGTGAAGCGGAAGCGCGTGTCGTTGAGGCCGCCGATATCGCGCTCGACCGACTCACCCGCGTACGCAGCACTGCCGGAAAGCGATGTCGCCGCCGCAACGAAGTCGAACTTCGCCGACCGACCCCAGGCGTCGAGCGTGCGCGCGTAGGCCACGATGCCGCTGTGGGTCGTGATCTGCGCGTCGGTCAGTGGCACGGTCGGGTCGACCGCCACGTCGCCATCGGTATGGGCGTACGCGAGGACGACGAAATTGAGTCCCACGGGTGCGTTCGAATACGCGCGCGGCTCCAGGTCCTGGCTGCGGGCGACCCGCGGAACGGCGAGCAGGGTCAGGACGACGAGGAGCGTGCCGCCCATCAACCAACACCGCGCGTCGCAGCCTCTCATGCAGAGCCTTCACCGATCGGCGGAGTTCTTGCTGGTTCGAATGCCGACCGAGTCGTCAGCCTGCGCCTCGCGTCACCACTTGGCAATGGCGGTGCGGCCGCGCCGTCTGCCACCGCAAGCCATCGCCAGTCCAAGGAGGGCCCGTCCCATGCGCACCGCCTGGTACTCCCGGTTCGCCAAAGTGGCCGCCCATGTCAGCGGCCGGCCGTTCACGTTCGTCCTGGCCGTCGCAGTCATCGTCGTCTGGGCCGTCACCGGCCCGATGTTCAAGTTCAGCGACACCTGGCAGCTGGTCATCAACACCGGCACCACGATCGTCACGTTCCTGATGGTGTTCCTGATCCAGAACACGCAGAACCGCGACACCGAGGCCATCCAGATCAAGCTCGACGAGCTGATCCGGGCCACGAGGGGCGCCAGCAACGCGCTGCTGGATCTCGAAGAACTCGAGGTCGAGAAGCTGGACGCGTTCCGGGAAAAATACGAAGCGCTCGCCCAGGCGGCGCGCGCGGAATTCGGCAAGGAGCCGGGTGACATGGACGCGCCGGAACCGGGCCGCGACTGAGGCGCGCCGGGGCGCGTCGTCTTCGTCCTACCGAAACGGACAGTGTTGCCGCACCCTTCGACGCGCGCCGCCGGTCGCCGCTGCGCCGGCCGGCCGTTGGACCCACCGTTGGCGCGGCGTAGTATCGACGCGCGCGTCGCAACTGTGCGACGAGATCGATACCACACCACAACAACAAGGACGTTGTGCCCATGGGTGCATTCAAGGAACCGCACGGCGGCGAACTCAAGGAGCTCTACCTGACCGAGTCCGGCGCCGAGCAGGAAAAGCTCGCGGCGGCGGACTACCTCGGCTGGAACCTCACCGACCGGCAGCTCTGTGACATCGAGTTGCTGCTGAACGGCGCGTTCTCGCCGCTCGACGGCTTCCTCACGCGTGCCGAGTACGACAGCGTGCTCGCGAAGATGCGCCTGCCCTCGGGGCTGTTGTGGCCGATCCCGATCACGCTCGACGTCACGCGCGAATTCGCGGCCGGCGTCCGGGAGGGCGACCGCATCGCGCTGCGCGACCCCGAAGGCGTGCTGATCGCCACGATGTCGGTCAGCGACGTCTGGGAGCCGGACAAGACCCTCGAGGCGCGCAGCGTCTTCGGCACCGACGACAGCCATCACCCGGGCGTGCATTTCCTGCAGCATCGGGCCGGGCCCGTGTACTTGGGCGGCAAGCTGCGCGGCGTCGAGCCGCCGATGCACTACGACTTCAAGATCCTGCGCGATTCGCCGTCGGAGCTGCGCGGCCGCTTCCGCAAGCTCGGCTGGCGCAAGGTCGTCGCGTTCCAGACGCGCAACCCGATGCATCGCGCGCACCAGGAGCTCACGTTACGCGCGGCGCGCGAGACCGAGGCGAACCTGCTGCTGCACCCGGTCGTCGGCATGACGCGGCCCGGCGACATCGACCACTACACGCGCGTGCGCTGCTACGAGCACATGCTCAAGCACTATCCCGAACAGACCACGGCGCTGAGCCTCCTGAACCTCGCGATGCGCATGGCGGGCCCGAAGGAAGCGCTCTGGCACGCGATCATCCGCAAGAACTACGGCTGCACGCACCTGATCGTCGGTCGTGACCACGCCGGGCCTGGCAACGCCGCGAACGGCACCCCCTACTACGAACCCTACGCCGCCCAGCAGATGCTGCAGGAGTTCCAGCAGGAGCTCGAGATCACGCTCGTGCCGTTCAAGGAGATGGTCTACGTCGAGCAGAAGGGCCAGTTCGTGCCCGAGGACCAGGTCACCCCCGACATGACCGTGGCCAAGCTTTCGGGCACGGAGTTCCGGCGCCGGTTGCGCGAGGGCATCGACATCCCCGAGTGGTTCTCGTACCCGGAGATCATCGCCGAGCTTCGCAACACACATCCCCCGAAGCACCTGCAGGGACTCACGATCTTCTTCACCGGGCTGTCGGGCTCCGGCAAGTCGACGATCGCCAACGCGCTGCTGGTCAAGCTGCTCGAGCTCGGCACGCGACGCGTCACGCTGCTCGACGGCGACGTGGTGCGCAAGCACCTGTCGAGCGAGCTCGGCTTCTCGCGCGAGCACCGCGACATCAACATCCTGCGTATCGGCTACGTCGCCTCGGAGATCACCAAGTACGGCGGCGTCGCGATCTGTGCGCCGATCGCGCCCTACTCGGCCACGCGTCGTCGTGTCCGTGAAATGGTCGAAGCCAGCGGCGGGTTCGTCGAGATCCACGTCGCGACGCCGCTCGAGGTCTGCGAAGCCCGCGACCGCAAGGGGCTGTACGCGCAGGCCCGTGCGGGCAAGATCAAGGAGTTCACCGGGATCAGCGATCCGTACGAAGAGCCGGAGCACCCAGAGATGCGCATCGACACGCGCAATCTGTCGCCGGACCTCGCGGCGCACCGCATCCTGGTCAAGCTGGAGAGCCTCGGGTACGTCCGCTGACACGCCGCAGTTCCATCAGGCGGCGCGGAGGGATCCCTCATGCCCACCCGCCACGAAATCGCCGAATTCCAGGTGCTGCTCGACAGCGCTTCCCACTACATCGTCGCGCATGGCACGGGCGCGGGGCTCGAGTTGCTGCCGCCGGTCTGGGACGGCGGCGCGCCACGGGCGAGCGATCCGGTTCACCACGTGCGCATCGCGACGCACGACGCGGCAATCGACCTGGAAGTGCCGCACGACTGGCTGCCGCTCGACGCCGAGGGGCACAACCGCTTCCGCACCGAAGTCGAGCTCGTGCTCGCGGAGCTGCGGGCGCGGCGACGAACGCATTGACGCGCGACGGATGGTTTCGTCGAGCGTCCGACGCGAGTAACCTCCCCGCCTTTCCGCACCGCGGACGCGATGACATGTTGATTGCCGGCGGCTGCCACTGCGGCAACGTGCGCTTCGAACTCGACTGGCCCGACGGGAGCCGGATTCCCGCGCGCGCGTGCGGCTGCAGCTTCTGCGTCAAGCACGGCGGCGTCTGGACCGCGCACCCGGCCGCGCGACTCGTCGTCGAGGTCACCGATCCGGGCCTGGTGCGTCACTACGAATTCGGCACGCGCACGGCGGGCTTTCACGTCTGCGGCAACTGCGGCGTCGTGCCGTTCGTCACCAGCGACATCGACGGACGGCGCTATGCCGTGGTCAGCGTCAATGCGTTCGAGGATGTCGACCCGTCGCTGCTCGATCGCAGCAATGCCGACTTCGAGGGCGAAGGCACCGGTGACCGGCTCGCGCGTCGGAAGCGCAACTGGATCGCGGACGTCGAGGTACTGGAGTAGACGAGCTTCACCCTTTCCTCGACGGTGCTGGCCGCTCAGTTGGCGTGTGAGACGGAGGCTGGTGTCCCGAGTTTCCGTGGGGCGGCGAGCCTCACGCTGGTACGGCGCCGCTCTCGATTTTGGTGGGCTCTGTTTCGCCTCTATTTCACTGTGAGAACCGCGTTGTCGTTGACGAACCCCGCGGTGGTCGCCGTTATCGTGGTGTTCCCGATGGAACGTGCCGTGGCCTTTCCGCTGGAAACGATCGTCGCCTTCGAAGGATCACTGCTTCGCCATACCACACCCGGCGTGCCGATGACGTTCACGGGCCAACGCATTGGACCGCTCCTGTGCCGGTTGCCCAGCTCACCCCACTCGTTTGCTCCCCAGCAACGCATCGCACCGTCGGAGAGCAGTGCACATGTGTCGATGTCCCCCGCCGCCAGCTTCACGGGCGCACTGATCCCGCTGACCCGGACGGGCGTGTTCGAAAGGTATGGCGTCTTGAAGCCGTTGCCGAGTTGACCGTACTCGTTGTTTCCCCAGCACAGGGCGGCACCACTGCTCATCACGGCACACGCATGCGCGCCGCCTGCCGTGATCGCTACGGCCGTGCCGGTGAGCGCGACCGGCACCGGAATGCTCGAATACACGTATGGCTGCCTGCGTCCATCGCCGAGCTCGCCATTTTCGCCGTGTCCCCAGCATCGCACCTCACCGCTGCCAAGCAATGCGCAACTGAATTCGCCCCCCACCGCAATTGCCGTGGCACCGTTGAGGCCAACGACGGTCACCGGCGTATTGGAATCAGTCGTGGTGCCATTGCCCAATTGTCCATGATCATTCAGCCCCCAGCATTGCACCGCGCCGCTGGCGAGCAGAGCACAACTGTGCACGCCGCCTGTGACGATTGCGGTGGACGTGCTGATGCCGGTCACCGGTACCGGGATGCGCGAATTCATCACATTGGAACCGTCGCCCAGCGTGCCATAAGCATTCGACCCCCAGCACTGGACCGCGCCGCTGGCCAGAACCGCACAGCTATGCGAATTTCCCGCTCCCAGTGCGGTGGCCGAGTCGATCCCTGTCACAGCGACCGGCACGGTGGAATCGGTCGTGGTGCCGTTGCCCAGTTGGCCCTGGTCGTTCCACCCCCAGCATTGGACTGCGCCGCCAACAAGCAACGCGCACCCATGTTGAAATCGCAACGCGACCGCTGTGACGCTGGCGATTCCCTTGACCCGACGTGGCACGAGTGAATTGGCGGTGCTGCCGTCGCCGAGTTGACCGAAAGCATTGTTGCCCCAGCACTTCACGCCGCCGCTGGCCAACAAGACACAGGTTGAAAAGGCGGCCGGCGCGAT
>DATMIB010000265.1:0-20802 GCA_035554635.1 Steroidobacteraceae bacterium
CGCTCGGTCGTGAACTGTGTGTGCCGCTCGTCGCCGCGGGCGACGTGCACATGCACGCGCGCGGGCGTCGCGCATTGCAGGACGTGCTCACGGCCACGCGGCTGCGCACGACCTTGGAGCAGGCCGGTTTCGCGCTGCACCCCAACGGCGAGCGTCACTTGCGACCGGTCGCGCGGATCGCGGAACTGCACCCGCCCGCGCTGCTCGCGGCCACGCTGGAGATCGCGGCGCGCTGCACGTTCTCGCTCGACGAGCTCCGCTACGAGTATCCGCGCGAGATCGTGCCGGAGGATCACACGCCGACCAGCTGGCTGCGTGCGCTGACCGAGCGGGGCATCGCGGAACGCTGGCCGCAAGGCGTGCCCGAGCCGACGCGCAAGGCGATCGAGCACGAACTCGCGCTGATCGCCGAACTGCAGTACGAGGCGTTTTTCCTGACGGTGCACGACGTCGTCCGCTACGCGCGTTCCCGCGACATCCTCTGCCAGGGGCGTGGTTCGGCCGCCAACTCGGCCGTCTGCTTCTGTCTCGGCATCACCGAGGTCGACCCGGCGCGCATGTCGCTGCTGTTCGAGCGCTTCATCTCGAAGGAACGCAACGAGCCGCCCGACATCGACGTCGACTTCGAGCACGAGCGACGCGAGGAAGTGATCCAGTACGTCTACGACAAGTACGGCCGCCACCGCGCCGCGCTCGCGGCGACCGTGATCTGCTACCGGCCGCGCAGTGCGTTGCGCGACGTCGCCAAGGCGATGGGGCTCGACCCGCTGCAGGTCAATGCGCTCGCGCGTTCGATGCAATGGTGGGACGGCAGCCGCATCGACGCGGCCCGCGTGCGCGAGGCGGGGCTCGATCCCGAAAGTCCCGTGCTGTCCAAGGTGCTGACGCTCGCGCGCCAGCTGCTCGGCTTTCCACGGCACCTGTCGCAGCACGTCGGCGGCTTCGTGATCGCGCGCGACCTGCTCGAGGCGCTCGTGCCGGTCGAGAACGCCGCGATGGCGGACCGCACGGTCATCCAGTGGGACAAGGACGACCTCGACGCGCTCGGCCTGCTCAAGGTCGACGTGCTCGGCCTCGGCATGCTGACGGCGATCCGTCGCGCGTTCGATTTCGTGCACGGCTTCCGTGGCCAGCGCTGGACGCTCGCAACGGTGCCCGCGGAGGACCCGGTCGTCTACGAGATGATCAGCCACGCCGACACGATCGGCGTGTTCCAGGTCGAGTCGCGCGCGCAGATGGCGATGCTGCCGCGGCTGCAGCCGCGCACGTACTACGACCTCGTCATCGAGGTGGCGATCATCCGGCCGGGCCCGATCCAGGGCGGCATGGTCCACCCGTACCTGCGTCGTCGTGCCGGCCTCGAGGCCGAGACGTACCCGAGCCCGGAGGTCAAGAGCGTGCTGGAGCGCACGCGCGGCGTGCCGATCTTCCAGGAACAGGTCATGCAGCTCGCGATCGTCGCGGCCGGCTTCACGCCGGGCGAGGCCGACCAGCTGCGACGCGCGATGGCGGCGTGGAAACGCAAGGGCGGACTGGGGCCGTTCGAGGAGCGCCTGGTCCGGGGCATGCGCGAGCGCGGTTACGACGAGGAGTTCGCGCACCGGATCTTCCAGCAGATCCTCGGTTTCGGCGAGTACGGCTTCCCGGAGTCGCACGCGGCGAGCTTCGCGCTGCTGGTCTACGTGTCCGCGTGGCTCAAGCGCCACGAGCCGGCCGCGTTCGCCGCGGCGTTGATCAACAGCCAGCCGATGGGCTTTTACGCGCCGTCGCAGATCGTGCAGGACGCACGACGGCATGGTGTCGAGGTGCGTCCGATCGACGTGCACGCGAGCGACTGGGACTGCACGCTCGAACGCGTCGTCGACGCGGCCGACCCGGCGCTGCGGCTGGGCCTGCGGCTCGTGAAGGGCCTGCCGCAGGCGGCGGTCGAGCGGCTCGTCGGCGCGCGCGCCCGCTGCCGTGGCGGACGTTTTGCGACCGTGCAGCAGCTGTCGGAGCTTGCACGTCTCGACCGGCGAGAACTGGGTTGCCTCGCCGCGGCGGGCGCCCTCGCGGGCCTCGGCGGTCATCGCCATCGCGCCGCCTGGCAGGTGGCCGGGCTCGAGCAACCGCTGCCCGTGCTGCCCGAAGTGCGCATCGCCGAGGGCATCCCGCTGTTGCGCACGCCACGCGAAGGCGAGGACATCGTCGCGGACTACGCCCACACCGGGCTCACGCTGCGTCGTCATCCCATCGCGTTGCTGCGCGAGAAGCTCGCGGCGCGCGGCATGCTCGATTCGCAGGCATTGCGCGCGGCGACCAACGGCGCGCACGTGCGCACGGCGGGGCTCGTCATCACGCGGCAGCGGCCCGGCAGCGCGGCGGGCGTGACGTTCGTGACGCTCGAAGACGAACACGGCTCGATCAACGTGATCGTCTGGCAGGACCTCGCCGAACGCCAGCGCCAGGCGCTCGTCGGCTCACGGCTGCTCGGCGTGGCCGGGCAATTGCAGCTCGAAGGCGAAGTGATGCACGTCGTCGCGCACAAGCTCGTCGACCTGAGCCGACTGCTCGGTGGGCTTAGGGCCGAGTCGCGGGATTTCCACTGACCTCTCCCCGCTGTGACGGGAGAGGGAGAAGGGACCTCAGGTGAACCGGTCGGGCGGCCGTCGTCGCGGCCGCGGGCTGTCGCCTAGGTCGTAGTCGTCGAAGTCGCTGAGCAGTTCCGACGTGCGCTTCTGTTCGAGCAGCCGCTCGAGCTTGCGCCACGCCGGTTCCGCGCCCTTGGGCGCGCCGCGTTTGCGCTTGTCCAAGTCCTGCATGAGACGGTCGACGTCGAGCGAGTCGTCGCTGCTGCCGGCGACTTCCTCGTTGTCTTCGTCCTCGTATTCGTCCGCCGGCTCTGGTTTTTCGTTCATCGATCGAAGAACCCAAGGGCAAGGGCTGGCGGCATTTTTATACTTCGGCGCCGCGCGGCCGGCAAGAACGACCGCGTCGCCCCTCAATGCAATAAGCTCGCCATCCTGCGCCGGTACTGCGTGACGAGGGGATCCCCGTCACCGAGCACGTCGAACGCCTGCAGCAGGCTGCGGCGTGCCGCCTCGTCGCCGAACGCGCGGTCCCGACGCAGCAGTTCGACCCACTCCGCGAGCGCCGTCCCGTAGTCGCCGAACACGGCGTGATGCGCGGCCAGGGCATGGCGCGCCGCCGAATCGCCGGGATTGGCCTGCAGCGCCTCCCGCAGCGCCATCACGTCGGGGTTCGCGTTCGCCAGCTGCACGAAGGCAAGCCGCGCGCGCAGCGACTTGAGCGCGGGGTGCGCGGCATCGGCAGCCGCGAGCGCTGCGATGGCCGCGGCCGCACCGTCGGCGTCGCGCTGCTCGAGCGATCGCTCGGCCTGGACGTCGGGCGGCACCGGTCGGGTCGGGGCCTCGACGGCCTGCGCCGGCTCGGCGACGCGAAGTGCAGATTCGGCGGTTGGTGCAGCCTCGGCTGCCGGCGCGGGCATGGCTGCAGGAGCGGGCTCGGCCGCGCCGGCGACCGGAGCTACGTGACGGTCGAGCATCGCCCGGATCGCCGATTCGGGCTGCGCACCGACGAACTGGTCGACGACCTCGCCCTGGTGCACGAGCAGCACGGTGGGGATGCTGCGGATCTGGAAGTGGGACGCCAGTTGCGGCTGTTCGTCGGTGTTGACCTTGGCCAGCACGAAGCGGCCGTCGTAGTCCTCGGCCAGGCGGTCGAGCAGCGGCATCAGCGACTGGCACGGCCCGCACCAGGGCGCCCAGAAGTCGACCAGCACCGGTGCCTGTGTCGACGCCTCGACGACGTCGGTCATGAAATTCTCGGCAGTGGCGACGATCTTCTGCGCGGGCACGACGCATCTCCTCCTGTTCGGCGCACGAATTCTCGGCAGCGGGAGGCTGCCCCTGCAAGACCCCTCACGGCGGGCGGCACAGCTCGCGTCGGTATACTCGGCGGTCACGCCCGAGGTGGGCGAGCCGTTCCAAGGAGCCAGATCCATGCCCAGGTCGATCACGCGCCATTCCGTGCTGCAGCCGCTGTCGCTGCTGCTGTTGTCCTCCCTGGCGGCGCAGCCGGCGTTCGCCGACTGGACGGGCAAGGGCGACCTCGGCGCCTCGATCGCGAGCGGCAACAGCGATAACCAGGCCGCCAGCGCCAACCTGGAGCTCAAGTACGACGCCGACTCCTGGGAACACGTCCTCGGTTTCGCCGGCAACTATGGCAACGACGGCGACGAGGCTACGGCCCAGCGCTGGGAAGTCCGTGGCCAGTCGCAATACTCGTTCACCGACCGCGCCTATGGCTTCGGCGCTGCCCGGTACGAAGACGACCGCTTCAGCCAGTACGAGTACCAGGCTTCGATCTCGGTCGGTCTCGGTTACAAGCTGATCGATTCCGAACGCACCAAGCTGTGGGTCCAGGGCGGCCCCGGTTATCGTCACGCGGAAATCGCCGAGACCGGCGAGACCGAGGACGGTGCGATCCTCCGTGGCGACCTCGGTTTCGAGCACCAGCTGACCGAGACTACCAAGGTCGTCGACCGGTTCCTGGTCGAAACCGGGTCCGACAACACGTATCTGCAGAACGACCTCGGGCTGGAGGTCACGATCACCGGCGCGCTCGGACTGCGCCTGGGCTATCAGGTCCGTCATAACACCGACGTCCTGCCCGGCATCGAGAAGACCGACACGCTGACCACGATCGGGCTGCTCTACGAGACCAAGTGACCATCGATTGTCGACACGCGTGACCGGAGGCGGCGGCGCCCCGCGCGGCCGCCTGCCCGTGGGCTGCTAGAATCCGCGCATACCTCCTGCACGGTGCCCATCCCATGTCCGGAACTCTTCGCGAAGCGCCCGTGTCGCGCTTCCTGTTCGCCGACGTCGCCGATTTCATCACGCCGGTGGGGCAGGCGATCAACGCCGACTTCCTCGGGGACGAGGAGACGATCGTCCGCCAGCTCGCCGACATGGCGCGGCTCGACCCGGCGGAAAGCGACGCGGTACAGGCGACGGCCGCCGCGCTGGTCGAGGGCGTGCGCAAGGCGCCGGCGTCGAAGACCGGCCTCGACGCGTTCCTGCGGCAGTACGACCTGTCGTCGCAGGAAGGCGTCATCCTGATGTGCCTGGCCGAGGCACTGCTGCGCATCCCGGATGACGAGACCGCCGACCGCCTCATTGCCGACAAGCTGCGCGCGGGCGACTGGGCGAGCCACCTCGGTGACAGCCAGTCGCTGTTCGTCAACGCCTCGACCTGGGGCCTGATGCTGACGGGCCGCATCGTGCGGCTCGAGGCAGACGACGTCGCGGCGCCGGCCGGTGCGATCGGCCGGGTGGTGAGCCGCATCGGCGAACCCGTGGTGCGCACCGCGATGCGCCAGGCAATGCGCATCATGGGGCACCAGTTCGTGATGGGGCGCACGCTCAAGGAGGCGCTCGACAACTCGCTGACCGGTGCCAACAAGCGTTATCGCTACACGTTCGACATGCTCGGCGAGGCGGCGCTGACCACCGCCGACGCGACGCGTTACTTCGAGGCCTATCGCACCGCGATCGGCGCGCTGCAGGCACGCGTGCCGGAATACCCGGATTTCGAATCGCGGCCGAGCATTTCGGTCAAGCTCTCGGCGATGCATCCGCGCTTCGAGCGTGCGCACCGCCAGCGCGTGCTGCGCGAACTGACGCCGAAGCTGGTCGAGCTGTGCCGGCTCGCGCGCGATGCCGGCATCGCGCTCACGCTCGACACCGAGGAATCCGAGCGGCTCGAGATCACGCTGGAACTGCTCGCAGCGGTCTGCCGCGACCCGGCGCTCGCCGGCTGGGACGGCTTCGGCATCGCCTTGCAGACCTACCAGAAGCGCGCGATGCCGATGGTGCGCTACGTGATCGGGCTCGCGCGCGAGACGCGCCGCACCTTGCACGTGCGGCTGGTCAAGGGCGCCTACTGGGACGCCGAGGTCAAGCGTGGCCAGGAGCGTGGCCTGCCCGGGTACCCCGTCTTCACGCGCAAGCCCAACAGCGACGTCTCCTACCTCGCCTGCGCACGCTACGTGCTCGAGCACGGCAAGGAGATCTACCCGCAGTTCGCCACGCACAACGCGCACACGGTCGCCTCGATCGCGCACCTGGCGCGCAAGTACGGCCGCGAGTTCGAGTTCCAGCGCCTGCACGGCATGGGCGAGGAACTCTACGCGCAGGTGATGAATCCGGAAGGGCTCAACATGCCGTGCCGCGTGTACGCGCCGGTCGGCGAACACGAAGACCTGCTGCCGTACCTCGTGCGGCGCCTGCTCGAGAACGGCTCGAACAGCTCGTTCGTCAACCGCATCGTCAACGAGAACGAGCCGATCGCGGCCATCGTGGCCGACCCGGTCCGCACCGTCGACGGTTACGAGTCGGCCGTGCACCCGCGCATCCCGCAGCCGGTCGACATCTACATGCCCGAGCGCAAGAACTCGCTCGGCCTGCACCTGGCCAACGGCGCGGTGCTCGCGGAGACGGCGCGTCGCATGGAGCACGTCTCGCGTCGGCCGTGGGTGGCCGGGCCGATCATCGGCGGCGACGAGCACGGCGGGACGGGCACGACGATCCGCAATCCGGCCGACCACACGGACACGGTCGGCACGGTGGTCGATGCCACGCCCGACCAGGTCCGTCGCGCCATCGACCAGGCGGTCGACGCGCAGCCGGAGTGGGATGCGACGCCGGCCGCGGTGCGTGCCGACGCACTCGACCGCGCCGCGAACCTGTTCGAGCAGAACACGCCGGAGCTCGTCGCCATGTGCGTGCGCGAGGCCGGCAAGTCGGTGCCCGACGGCATCGCCGAGGTCCGTGAGGCCGTCGACTTCCTGCGCTACTACGCGGCGCGTGCGCGCGAAGACTTCGGCGGCGCCGTGCGTCTGCCGGGCCCGACCGGCGAGAGCAACGAGCTGAGCCTGCACGGCCGCGGCGTCTTCACCTGCATCAGCCCGTGGAACTTCCCGCTCGCGATTTTCGCGGGCCAGGTCGTGGCCGCGCTCGCGGCCGGCAACGCCGTGATCGCAAAACCGGCCGAGCAGACACCCCTGGTCGCAGCCCACGCCGTGCGCCTGCTGCTGCAGGCCGGCATTCCACCGGAGGTGCTGCACCTCGTGCCCGGTGACGGCGCGATGGTCGGTGCCGCCGCGGTGGCCGACCCGCGCATCGCCGGCGTCGCGTTCACCGGTTCGACCGAGACCGCGCGCATCATCCACCGCACGCTCGCGGCGCGCGACGGCGCGATCGGCACGCTGATCGCCGAGACCGGCGGCCAGAACGCGATGATCGTCGACAGTTCCGCACTGCCGGAGCAGGTCGTCATCGACGCCGTGCAGTCGGCGTTCAACAGTGCGGGCCAGCGCTGTTCGGCGCTGCGGGTGCTGTGCGTGCAGGAGGACATCGCGGCCAAGGTCAAGCGGCTGCTGGCGGGCTACATGGAGGAGCTCGTCGTCGGCAACCCGGCGTACCTCGAAACCGATGTGGGCCCGGTCATCGACGAGACCGCCCGTGCGCTGCTCGAGGGCCATGCGCAGGAAGTGATGCAGAAGTCGTCGTGGCACCATCGCCTGCGGCCGAACGCCGCGATGCAGGCGGGCACGTTCGTGGCGCCGCTGGCGGCCGAGATCGAATCTTTCTCCGTGCTCGACCGCGAGTGGTTCGGCCCGGTCATGCACCTGGTCACGTACAAGGCGCGCGACCTCGAGGCGCTCGTCGACGCGATCAACGCCACGGGCTACGGCCTGACGTTCGGCATCCACAGCCGCATCGACTCGACGGTGCGACGCGTCGCGAGCCGGGTCGCGGCCGGCAACGTCTACGTCAACCGCAACATCATCGGCGCCGTCGTCGGCACGCAGCCGTTCGGCGGCTCGGGGCTGTCGGGCACGGGCCCGAAGGCCGGCGGCCCGCGTTACCTGCACCGGTTCGCGCACGAGCGCACCTACACCGTCAACACGTCGGCCGTGGGCGGCAACGCCTCGCTGCTGGCGATGGAGTGAGGAGCAAGTGGCCAGCGGTTAGTAGTAAGCGGTCAGCAAGAGGCGGCGGCGCCACCCTTCACCTCTCCCGTGCGCGGGAGAGGTCGCGCTTTGCGCGGGTGAGGGCATGCTCTTCCTGACCACTAGCCACTAGCCACTAGCCACTTTCTTATGAATCTTTCCGTACTCGACATCTTCAAGGTCGGCGTCGGGCCGTCGAGCTCGCACACGATGGGGCCGATGAACGCGGCCTGTGCATTCGTGCGTGAACTCGAGGCACGCGGACTGCTCGAGCGCACCGAGAAGGTCGGGGCGCAGATGTACGGTTCGCTGGCGCTCACGGGGCGTGGGCACTGCACCGACCGCGCCGTCCTGCTCGGCCTGGAGGGCCACCAGCCCGCGACGATCGACCCCGCGGCGATGACGCCGACGATCGAACGGATTCGTTCGACGGGCCGGATCCGTCTCGCCGGACAGAAAGAGGTGCCGTTCGACGAGCCGCTCGACCTGCTGTTCCACCGTGACCAGACCTTGCCGCAGCACCCGAACGGCATGCGCTTCACCGCGCTCGACGCGGCGGGGCAGGTCGTGTGGCGTGACGAGTACTTCTCGACCGGCGGTGGGTTCGTCGTGCGTGGCGAGGAGTTCGGACGCGACACGGCTGCGACGCACGCCGTGCAGGTGCCGCACCCGTTCACCTCGGCGCAGGAACTGCTCGCGCTTGCGCGCGACTGCGGGCTCGACCTGCACGAACTCGTGCTCGCGAACGAGCGCGCATTCCGGCCCGACGCCGAGACGCGCGCGGCGCTGCTGCACGTCTGGGCCGTCATGAGCGAATGCATCGAGCGCGGCTTCAAGGGCAGCGGCGTGCTGCCGGGCGTGCTCAAGGTGCGCCGACGCGCCGAGCCACTGTATCGGCAACTGACCGAGTCGGGCGAGAAGCGCCCGCTCGACGCGCTCGAGTGGGTCAATGCGTTCGCACTCGCGGTCAACGAGGAGAACGCCGCCGGCGGCCGCGTCGTCACGGCGCCGACCAACGGCGCCGCCGGCATCGTGCCCGCCGTGCTCGCCTACTACCGCAGGTTCGAGCCTGGAGCGAGCGAGGAGGGCATCGTGCGCTTCCTGCTGGTCGCCGGGGCGATCGGCATGCTCTACAAGCGCAACGCCTCGATCTCGGGGGCCGAGATGGGCTGCCAGGGCGAGGTCGGCGTCGCCTGCTCGATGGCCGCCGCGGGGCTCGTCGCCGCGATGAACGGCACCAACGAGCAGATCGAGAACGCGGCCGAGATCGGCATGGAGCACAACCTCGGGCTGACCTGCGACCCGATCGCGGGTCTGGTGCAGATCCCCTGCATCGAGCGCAATGCGATGGGTGCCGTGAAGGCGATCAACGCGGCGCGGCTGTCGTTGCGCGGCGACGGCACGCACAAGGTCTCGCTCGACCAGGTGATCGCGACCATGCGCCAGACCGGCCACGACATGTCGACGATCTACAAGGAAACGAGCCAGGGCGGGCTCGCGGTCAACGTGCCCGAGTGCTGAGGAGCAGTGTTCAGTGGCAAGTGGCTGGTGGTTAGTGAGTAGAGTCCAGAGTTCAGTCGGAAACGCACGCCGACTGCGCGACCGTGGCGCAGCGCGCCACCGACTAGACTCTGAACTCTGTACTCTGAACTCTCGCCACTAGCCACTAGCCACTAGCCACTAGCCACTAGCCACTTCCCGTGGGGATCCTGATGTCGCAAGCAGTCGCAGAGCGTGTCGTCGTCATCACGGGCGCCTTTGGCGCGCTGGGCATGGCCGTGGCGCGAGCGTTTGCCCAGACCGGCGCACGGCTTGCGCTGATCGACCTCGCGCAGCCGTCGCCGGACGTCCAGCGCGAGTTCGCCTCGGGCCCGCACATGCTGCTCGGCGGCGTGGACCTGTCGGACCTCGAGGTCACGCGCAAGGCGATGGCTGCCATCGCGATGCGACTCGGCGGCATCGACGTGCTCTGCAACGTGGCCGGCGGGTTTCGCTGGGAAAAGCTCGAGGACGGCGATGTCGAGACCTGGGACACGCTCTATGCGATGAACCTGCGCTCGGCCGTCGTCTGCTGCAAGTGTGCGCTGCCGGCACTCCTCGAACGCGGCGCGGGTCGCATCGTCAACATCGGCGCGGGCGCGGCCGCGAAGGCCGGGCTCGGCATGGGCGCCTACACGGCCTCGAAGGCAGGCGTACAGCGCCTGACCGAGGCCTTGTCCGAGGAAGTGAAGGACCGCAACGTGACCGTCAACGCGATCCTGCCGGGCGTCATCGACACGCCACGCAACCGGCTCGACATGCCGCAGGCGGACTTCTCGAAATGGGTGAGTCCCGCGCAGATCGCCGGCGTGATCGTGTTCCTCGCCTCGGACGCGGCGAGCGCGATCACGGGCGCCGCGATCCCGGTGTTCGGTCGCGGCTGAGCGGCCGACTGGCGGCGACGACCGCGGGCCGGCGGGTCGGCGGACCGATTGCGCGCCGGGTGCGCGGCTTCAGTCGCGCTCGTGCACTGACGCCATGTTTCGCGGGTAGTCGAACTCGGCCTGCTGTCCGGTCTTCCAGTCGAGGTCGGCCCAGGTCTCCAGCGCAAAACTGGCCGTGAAGACGGCGCACGTGGGCATGTTGTCGATCTGGTCGCCGGTGGAGAGCCGGTTCGCACACTCAGTGATGCCGGGATTGTGGCCGAGCACCATCAGGTGCTTCACGTCGCCGCCGAGTTCGCGCACGACCTCGAGGATGACCTCGGGGTCGGCGAGATAGAGCCGCTCGTCCGGCGCGATCAGGTCCGCCGCCACCTTGAGTTCGCGCGCCATGATGCTTGCGGTCGTCAACGCGCGCACCGCCGGGCTCGCGAGGATCAGGTCGGGCTTGAGCTTGCGCGAGCGCAGCCGGCGCGCCATCTCCGGCGCGTCCTGCTGCCCGCGCTTGTTGAGCACGCGGTCCCAGTCCTGCTGGTCCGGCAGCGACCAGTCGGCTTTCGCGTGCCGCACGAGCGTCAGCCGCTTCAGTCCCGCCGCGGCCTTGCGGCTCGCCTCGAGCGCTTGCACCTTGCTCTTGCCGGCTTTGCCGAGACTCATGCGCAGTGTTCCTTGGGTTCAGGTGTCGCGCGCGGCGATCTCGACGTAGCCGTCGACGACGCGGGTCACGTAGCTTTTCACGGGCTCGTAGGCGGGCGGCGTCAGCGCCTGGCCGGTGCGCAGGCAGAAGCGCGCGCCGTGACGCGGACAGATGACCTGGTGGTCCTCGACCTCGCCGCCGGCGAGCCCGCCGCCGTCGTGCGTACAGAGGTCGTCGATCGCGAAGAACTCGCCGTCGACGTTGAAGACTGCGACGAAGGCGCCGTCGACCTCGGCCGAGGCGTAGTCCCCCGGTGCGATGTCCGCCGCGGGCGCGACGCGGATCCAGTCGGTCATGGCAACGCGTCCACGCCGTCACGCATCGTGGCGCCGGCATCGGCGCGTCGGCAGGTGAAGCCACCGCTGCAGCCGACCGGGCCGCGGGTGGACGGGCCAGAACCGGTTCGCCGGACCGTCCGCGACATGGACGTCGCGGACGGAGCCCCCAGGGACGGGTTCACGGCGTTCCGGCGAACCGCGTTGTGGACCGTCCGGCTGCGGTCGCATTGCAGCTGTCGGGCACGCCAAGGGTTCGGCGCCGTGACGGCGGCCATCGTACTCACATCATGCCCGTCTGCAGACGCGCGGCTTCCGACATCATCGCCTGGCTCCACGGCGGGTCGAACACGAGTTCGACGTCGGCGCGCTTGACCGTCGGGATGATCTCGACCTTCTCGCGCACGTCGGCGACCAGCACTTCGCCCATGCCGCAGCCCGGTGCCGTCAGCGTCATCGTCACCTGCACGACGCGACCGTCGTCCTCGGACGTGACCTCGCAGCCGTAGACCAGCCCGAGGTCGACGATGTTGATCGGGATCTCCGGATCGTAGCAGCCTTTCATCTGCTCCCAGACGAGTTCGCGCACGTCGTCGTCGCTCGCATTCGGCGGCAACTCCGGCACTTCCTCGGGCTCCTTGCCGAGCGCGTCGGCGTCCTTGCCCGCGATGCGGAACAGGTTGCCTTCGACATAGACGGTGAAGCTGCCGCCGAGCGCCTGGGTGATGTACCCCAGCTGGCCTTCTCGCAGCTTCACGTTGACGCCCGCAGGGACGATGACCGCGTCGACGTCGCGGGTGAACGTCACGGGTTCGTTGTCGGCTCGATACAAGACTGTGCTCCCAAGCGGGACGGGGCTCAGGGGCCGCCTTCAGGCACAGGCCCGGCCGCCGTCCACGACGATCAGCAACTCATTCGGTCGAAACCTGGTCCTGCCGGTGCAGCGCCGCATCGAGCGTGTGCCAGCACAGGCTCGCGCATTTGACGCGAGCCGGAAACTCACGCACGCCTGACAGCGCGCCGAGCTTGCCGAGGCTGTCGACGTCGACGTCCGCGTCGTCACGCGTCAGCAGCTGGTGCATCTGCCCGAACAGCGCTTCGGCCTCCGGCACGGTCCTGCCCTTGATGCTCTCCGTGAGCAGCGAGGCCGACGCGACGGAGATCGCGCAGCCGCTGCCGTGGAAGGAGACGTCGCTGATGCGGTCGCCGTCGAGCTTCACGTAGACCGTGAGCTTGTCGCCGCACAGCGGGTTGAAACCGTCGGCATGACGATCCGCATCCGGCATCTCGCGGAAATTCCGCGGGTGCCGGTTGTGGTCGACGATGATGTCGCGGTAGAGGTCCTTCAGGTCCATCAGCCCAGCATCTCCCGCGCCGTATGCAGTGCCTCGACCAGC
The DNA here is from genome assembly GCA_035554635.1 of Steroidobacteraceae bacterium. GTDB lineage: Bacteria > Pseudomonadota > Gammaproteobacteria > Steroidobacterales > Steroidobacteraceae > RPQJ01. Next base: position 12,807 of record DATMIB010000265.1, read on the forward strand.
CGGTCGACCTCGGCGCGCGTGTTGTAGAAGGCAAACGAGGCTCGCGCCGTGGCCGGCACCTTGAAGAAGTCCATCACCGGCATTGCGCAGTGGTGGCCGGTGCGGACCGCGACACCCTCGGCGTCGAGGACCGTGCCGAGGTCGTGCGGGTGCACGCGCCCGAGCGTGAACGAGACGACCGCCGCTTTTTCGGGCGCCGTGCCGACGATGCGCAGGTCCGGGACCGCGGACAATCGCTCGGTCGCGTACTCGAGCAGTTCGTGCTCGGCGGCCGCGATGCGCTCCATGCCGAGCGCCTCGAGATAGTCGATCGCGGCACCCAGACCCACCGCGTCGGCGATCGCCGGCGTGCCCGCCTCGAACTTGTAGGGCAGGTCGTTGTAGATCGTCTTGTCGAAGCCGACCGCGAGGATCATGTCGCCGCCGCCCTGCCATGGGGGCATTTCGCGCAGCAGCGCCTCGCGGCCGTACAGGATGCCGATGCCGGTCGGGCCGCACATCTTGTGCGACGAGAATGCATAGAAGTCGCAGTCGAGCGCCTGCACGTCGACCTTGAGGTGCGGCACGGCCTGGGCGCCGTCGAGCAGTACCGGCACGCCGCGCTCCTTCGCCGCACGGATGAAGCGCTGCACCGGCACGACGGTGCCGAGCGCGTTGGAGACGTGGGCGAGGCCGACCAGCTTCGTCCGGGGCGACAGCAGCGCGGCGAACGCGTCGAAGTCGACTTCGCCGGTCGCCGTGATCGGCGCCACCTTGAGCGTCGCACCGGTCTGCTCGCACAGCAGCTGCCAAGGCACGATGTTGGCATGGTGCTCGAGCCAGGAGACGAGGATCTCGTCGCCCGGACCGAAGCGGGGGCGACCGTAACTCTGCGCGACCAGGTTGATCGCCTCGGTCGTGCCGCGCACGAAGATGACTTCCTTGGTCGACCGCGCGTTGATGAAACGGCGCGCCTTTTCGCGCGCGCCCTCGAACAGGTCGGTCGCTTCCTGGCTCAGCGTGTGCACGCCGCGGTGGACGTTGGCGTGCGTCGTCTCGTAGTAGCGCGTCATCGCGTCGATGACGAAGCGAGGGCGCTGGCTCGAGGCGGCGTTGTCGAGGTAGACCAGCGGCTTGCCGCGGATGGTCCGCTCGAGCACGGGGAAGTCACGGCGGACGGCCTCGACGTCGAGTGGCCGCACGGGCGACGGCACGGGGCGGGGCACTGCACTCATGGCGTCACCTCGAGCAGCCGGGTCAGGCGGTCGTCGAGGGCGTCGTGCACGTACGCGCTCAGCGCAGGCTCGTCGATCTTCGACAGCACTGCACCGGCGAAGGCGCGGGTAAGCGCGCTGCGCGCCTCGGCCTCGTCGAGGCCGCGCGACCGCAGGTAGAAGAGCGCGTTGGCGTCGAGCTGGCCCGTGGTCGCGCCGTGGCTGCACTGCACGTCGTCGGCGTAAATCTCGAGGTCCGGCTTGGTGTCGATTTCCGCGCCCGGCGTCAGCAGCAGGTTGCGATTGACCTGCCGCGCATTCGACTTCTGCGCGTCCACGTGCACGATCGACTTGCCGTTGAACACGCCGCGGCCCTTGTTGGCGGCGATACCGCGGTAGTCCTGCAGGCTGGTCGTCTCGATCGCGCGATGCTCGACCAGCACGTGCGTGTCGAGGTGACGCGCGCCGTCGGCGAGGAACACGCCCGTTAGCTCGGTGCTCGCGCCGCGGCCGTCGAGCGCGACGTGCAGGTCGAGACGCGTCAGCGAGCCGCCGAGCTGCGAGTCGCGTAGCACGAACTTCGCGTTCTCCGCCGCGCGGGCGTCGATTCGTTCGATGTGGAATGCCCGTGCACTCGAGCGTTGCAGCCGGTACAGCTGCAGCTCCGCGCCCGCCGCGAGTTCGACGTCGAGCACCAGGTTCGTGAAGTGCTCGTGGGCACCGTCGTCGAGTTCCTCCAGCAACAGCCGCGCACGGCTGTCCGGGCCCATGCGCACGACGAGCCGGGGGTTCGCGAGGGTCGGGACCGCGCCGGCGGTCGCGACCGTGACCTGCAACACCTCGTCCGAGCGGAAGCCCGGCGCAGCCTCGAGCAAGAGCGGCGTGGTCGTGAGCGCCGCATTGAGCGCCGCGAAGCGTTCGGTCCCGAGGCCCTGCATCGGTCGCAGCAACTCGTCGGCGCGGGCTTCGGCCTGCTCGAGCGTGCTCAGGCGGAAGCCGCCGAGCGTGGCCGGCAGGTCCCCCGCGACGGCACCGTTGAGCAACAGCACACGCGCCGCGGCGAGCGCCGCGGGCGGCTCGAATGCGGCGATGCCGACAGCGGGTTCGAAGCGTCGTGTCTCGAGCCGGCGCAGGTTGGTGTACTTCCAGGCCTCGTCGCGCGCGCCGGGGAACCCCAGTTCGCTGAAGCGCGCAAACGCGGCCGAGCGCGTCTTGGCCGGGCCGCGCAGCGACGGCCGCAGACGCTCGAACGCGTCGCGGTAGTGGGCCACGGTGGGTGAGGGCGCTGGCTGGCTCATGCCGCGCTCGCCTCCTGGCGCACCCAGTCGTAGCCGCGCTTTTCGAGCTCGAGCGCGAGCGTCTTGTCGCCGGTGCGCAGGATGCGACCGTCCGACAGCACGTGCACGTAGTCGGGCTCGATGTAGTCGAGCAGTCGCTGGTAGTGCGTCACCATCACGATCGCGCGCTCGGGCGAGCGCAGCGTGTTGACGCCGTTCGCGACGATCCGCAGCGCGTCGATGTCGAGGCCCGAGTCGGTCTCGTCGAGCAGCGCGAGCTTCGGCTCGAGCACGGCCATCTGCAGGATCTCGTTGCGCTTTTTCTCGCCGCCCGAGAAGCCTTCGTTGACGCCGCGGCTGAGGAAGCTCTCGTCCATGCGCATGAGCTTCATCTTGTCCTTGATCAGCTGCAGGAACTCGAACGCGTCGAGCTCGGGCAGGCCGCGCTGCTTGCGGATCGCGTTGAGCGCGGCCTTGAGCAGGTAGGCGTTGTTGACGCCCGGAATCTCGACCGGATACTGGAACGCCAGGAACACGCCCTTGCGCGCGCGCTCCTCGGGTTCGAGCGCGAGCAGGTCCTCGTCGAGGAAGCTGGCGGAGCCCCGGGTCACTTCGTAGCCCGCACGGCCGGCCAGCACGCTCGCGAGCGTGCTCTTGCCGGAGCCGTTCGGTCCCATGATCGCGTGGACCTCGCCGGGCTTCACCTCGAGGTTGAGCCCCTTCAGGATCTTGCGGGCGCCGATCTGGGCGTGCAGGTCGCGGATGCTGAGCATGTCTGTCCGTTCTCTCTACGTTGCGGTCAGCCGACGGAGCCTTCGAGGCTCACCGACAGCAGGTTCTGGGCTTCCACGGCGAACTCCATCGGCAGTTCCTTGAACACCGCCTTGCAGAAGCCGTTGACGATCATGTTGACCGCGTCCTCCTCCGACACGCCGCGGCTGCGGCAGTAGAAGAGCTGGTCGTCGGCGATCTTCGAGGTCGTGGCCTCGTGCTCGACGACGGCCGACGGGTGCTTGATCTCCATGTACGGGAACGTGTGCGCGCCGCACTTGTCGCCCATCAGCAGCGAGTCGCACTGCGTGTAGTTGCGCGCGCCTTCGGCCGAGGGCAGCACCTTCACGAGGCCGCGGTAGGTGTTCTGGCCGTGACCGGCGGAGATGCCCTTGGAGACGATCGTCGAACGCGTGTTGCGGCCGATGTGGATCATCTTGGTGCCGGTGTCGGCCTGCTGGTAGTGGTTCGCGAGCGCGACCGAGTAGAACTCGCCGACCGAGTTGTCGCCGGTCAGCACGCAGCTCGGGTACTTCCAGGTGATGGCCGAGCCGGTCTCGACCTGCGTCCAGCTGATGCGCGAATTGGCGCCGCGGCATTCGCCGCGCTTGGTGACGAAATTGTAGATGCCGCCGACGCCGTTCTCGTCGCCCGGGTACCAGTTCTGCACGGTCGAATACTTGATGTTCGCGTCGGCGAGCGCGACCAGCTCGACGACCGCCGCGTGCAGCTGGTTCTCGTCGCGCATCGGCGCCGTGCAGCCCTCGAGGTAGCTCACGTGACTGCCTTCGTCGGCAATGATCAGCGTGCGCTCGAACTGGCCGGTGTTCGCGGCGTTGATGCGGAAATAGGTCGACAGCTCCATCGGGCAGCGCACGCCCTTCGGCACGTAGACGAACGAGCCGTCGGAGAACACCGCGGAGTTGAGCGTCGCGAAAAAGTTGTCGGTGTACGGCACGACCGAGCCGAGGTACTGCTCGATCAGCGCCGGGTGGTTCTGCACGGCGTCGGAGAACGAGCAAAAGACCACGCCGGCCTTGGCGAGCTTGTCCTTGAACGTGGTCGCGACCGAAACGCTGTCGAACACCGCATCGACCGCGACGCCGGCGAGCCGCGCGCGTTCGTGCAGCGGCACGCCCAGCTTCTCGTAGGTGGCGAGCAGCTTCGGGTCGACTTCCTCGAGGCTCTTCGGTCCGTCCTTCTTCGCCTTCGGCGCCGAGTAGTACGAGATCGCCTGGTAGTCGATCGGCGCAATCCGGACGTGCGCCCAGTCGGGCTGGCGCATGGTGAACCAGTGCCGCAGCGCCTTCAGACGCCACTGCAGCAGGAACTCGGGCTCGCGCTTGATGCGCGAGATCGCGCGCACGGTGTCCTCGTCGAGACCGGGCGGCAGCGTGTCCGACTCGACGTCGGTGACGAAGCCGTGGCGGTACTTCTGCGCGACGAGCGCGTCGAGGTCGGTCTGCGGTGTGGACATGACCCTGGTCGATCCTCAAATACTGTCGGGGCCGCGCGGGGCGGCAGAGGGGCGCAGCGCACCCGCGAGGTACGGTCGCCAGACCGCGACGGCTTCCTGGCCCGAGAGCTGCGCCAGCGAGATCTCGTCCAGCGAGCGACGGATCGCGCCGTTGATGCGCTGCCACGCGTTGCCCGTGCTGCAGGAAACCTCGTGCTCGCAGTGGCTGTGCTCGCCGCTGCATTCGGTGATGGCGACCGGGCCCTCGATCGCGTCGATGATGGCCGCGGCACTGATCGCTGCGGCCGGGCGCGCGAGCTGGTAGCCGCCACGCGCGCCGCGCGTCGAGGTGAGCAGCCCGGCCCGGTGAAAGCTCTTCAGGAGCTTGCTGACCGTCGGCAAGCCCAGCCGGGTGCGCTCGGCGACCTCGGTCGCCGTGAGTCGCTGTGCCGGGTTGGCCGCGAGGCAGGCCAGGATGACCGTGCCGTAGTCGGTGAGTTTGCTGATGCGTAGCATTGGAGTGTTTCCAAGTGGGACGATTTTAGTCCTATATGGCGATAGAGCCAACCCCGGCCGGGACCGTGCCGAGGGAAAACAATCACTTCTGCTACTATTCGCGTCCCCTGACCGCACCGGAAGCCCCGGCCCACCCTTGACGAACCTGACCCCGAGCACGCCCCCCGGCGCGGCGCCGGTCGCGTGCCGCGATTCGATCGCCGTCCTGCGCGACGTCCATTACGCCGTGGATTCGGGCAAGACCGTCCTCGACGGGCTGGACATCGACATCTGCCGCGGGGCGATCACCGCGATCATGGGGCCGAGCGGAACGGGCAAGACCACGCTGCTCAGGCTGCTGACGGGCCAGATCCTCGCCGACCGCGGCGAGGTCATCGTCGACGGGCGCAACCTGGCCCGGCTGAGCCGCAGTGAGATCTACGCGCTGCGGCGCCGGATGGGCATGCTGTTCCAGAACGGGGCGCTGCTCACCGACCTCGACGTGTTCGAGAACGTGGCCTTCCCGTTGCGCGAGCACACGCGGCTGCCCGAACGGCTGATCCGCACGATCGTGCTGTCCAAGCTCCACGCCGTCGGCTTGCGCGGAGCCGCGAACCTGCTGCCGCAGCAGCTGTCGGGCGGAATGGCACGCCGCGTCGCGCTGGCACGCGCGATCGTGATGGACCCCGACATCCTGATCTACGACGAGCCGTTCGCGGGTCTCGACCCGATCTCGATGGGCGTGGTGCTGCGGCTGATCCGCTCGCTCAACGACGCACTCGGCATCACCAGCATCGTCGTCACGCACGACGTGCGCGAGATCTCGCAGATTGCCGACGCAAGTTACATCCTGTCGGAGGGCCGCGTCGTCGCCAGCGGCACCACGCGCGAACTGCAGGAGCACCCCTCGCCGGTGGTCCACCAGTTCGTCGAGGGGCTCGCGGACGGCCCGGTGCCGTTCCATTACCCCGCGCCCGACTACCATGCGCAACTGCTCGGCGGCCGGGTGTTCGACTGATGCCGTCACTGCTGCGGGAATTCACCGAGGCCACCGCGGGCTTCCTCGAGCGCACCGGGAAGATCACGCGTTTCGGGCTGCAACTGGCCGCGCTGACGCCGTCGGCGCTGCTGCGGGTCCGGCCGCTCGTCGACCAGGTCTACAACGCGGGCGCGCTGTCGCTGGTCATCATCATGACCTGCGGCCTGTTCGTCGGCATGGTGCTCGGCCTGCAGGGGTACGACCTGCTGACGCGCTTCGGCTCCGAGGAGTACCTCGGCACGGCGGCCGCACTGAGCCTGCTCAAGGAACTCGGTCCGGTCATCACGGCACTGCTGTTCGCGGGGCGTGCCGGCACCGCGCTGGCCGCGGAACTTGGATTGATGCGCGCGACCGACCAGATTGCCGCGATGGAGATCATGGCCGTGGACCCGCTCCGGCGCGTCGTGCTGCCGCGTTTCCTCGGCGGAGTCATCGCCATGCCGCTGCTCACGGCCACGTTCATCGTCGTCGGGCTCTTCGGCGCGCAACTGGTGGGGGTGCAGTTCTTCGGCGTCGACCAGGGCAGCTTCTGGTCGCAGATGCGCGGCGCGGTGGAACTCGCCGACGTAAGCGAAGGTCTGATCAAGGGTGCGGTGTTTGGAGTCGCCTGCAGCTTGATCGCCGTTTACGAGGGTTACCACGCGCTGCCGACGGCCGAAGGCGTCGGCCGTGCGACGACCAGGACGGTCGTCACTTCTGCCGTGGTCACCGTGATCCTCGACTATCTGCTCACGGCCTTCATGCTTTGACCTGTTTCGAGACCCGAGGCGACAAATGCGTCCATCGCGCACGATCGATATTTCCACCGGCCTGTTCGTCCTGCTCGGCTTCGCGGCCATCCTGTTCCTGGTCACGCAGATCTCGAGCCGCGAGTTCACGCTGAACAGCACCTCGTACCGGCTCCGCGCCGACTTCGAGAACATCGGCGGCCTCAAGCAGGGCGCGCCGGTCTCGATGGCGGGCGTCACCATCGGCCGCGTCGACGGCATCCAGTACGACATGAAGCTCTTGAAAGCGGTCGTGACGCTCCGCATTGACGGGCGGTACGACGAGATCCCGAACGACAGCGACGCCAGCATCTTCACGGCGGGGCTGCTGGGCGGGCAGTACGTCGGGCTGTCGCCGGGCGGCTCGGAGGAATACTTCAAGAACGGCGACCGCATCGAGTTCGTGCAGGACGCGGTCGTGCTCGAGAACCTCATCAGCAAGTACCTGTTCAACCAGGCCAGCAAGGAATCGCCGGCGACGGAGCCGGCGCCCGCGGCCCAGGAGTGAATCGAGAATGCGCATGCAGCGAATCGCTTGTTCGATGGCCCTGGTCGCCGTGCTCGCCGCGACGCCCTGGGCAGTGACGTCCGCGCAGGCCACGCCACCGGCCAAGCCGGCGGCCCAGGTGCCCGGCGCGGCGCCCCAGGAACTGATCCAGAAGGTGTCGCAGGACCTGCTGCGCGACCTCGATGCGAACCGCGCGCTCTACAGCAAGGATCCGCAGAAGCTGCGCGGGCTGGTCGACAAGTACCTGCTGCCGCACTTCGACACCGACTATTCGGCGCGGCTCGTGCTCGGCAAGCACTGGCGCACGGCGACGCCGGAACAGCGCCAGCGCTTCATCGACGCGTTCTACCAGTCGCTGATGCGCAATTACGGCGACGCGATCCTCGAGTTCCGCGCCGACCGTCTCAAGATCCTGCCGTTCCGTGGCGACCTCGCCTCGGGCTCGGCCACGGTGCGCACCGAAATCACGCGTGACAACGGCACGCCGGTG
>DATMIB010000266.1:0-13183 GCA_035554635.1 Steroidobacteraceae bacterium
ACCGGGTCGTGCGCGGACAAGGGGGGGGCGGCCTCGTCCGCGCACCGTGCGCGAGTGCTATTTCGCCGGCGGCGCAAGCAGGGTCTGCTGCCAGAACAGCAGGCTCGTCCAGAACTGGTAGTCCTGGTTGGCCTTCTTGGCGAAGCCGTGGCCTTCGTCCCTGCCGAGCAGGTGCCAGGCCGTGCCGCCCCGGGCGCGCACGGCGGCGATGACCTGGTCGGCCTCGCTCGCGGGCACGCGCGGATCGTTTGCGCCGGTCACGACCATCAGTGGCACGCGGATCCGGTCGGCGTGGGTGAGCGGCGAGATCGCGGTGAGTTTTGCGCGCTGCTTCGAGTCGCGCTCGTCGCCATACTCGACGCGGCGCAAGTCGCGGCGGTACCCCTGCGTGTTTTCGAGGAAGGTCACGAAGCTCGAGATCGCGACCACGCAGAGCGCGCCCTTGAGCCGCGGGCCGTAGAAGATCGAACTGGCGTAGCACATGTAGCCGCCGTACGAGCCGCCGGTGACGGCAAAGCGACCGGCGTCGAGGCCCGGGTCCTTCTCGAGCAGGTCGAGGAACGTACCGATGTCGCGCACCGAGTCCTCGCGCTTGAACGGGCCGTTGTCGAGGCCGACGAAGGTCTTGCCGTACCCGGTCGAGCCGCGAACGTTCGGATAGAAGATCGCGAGCCCGAGTTCGTTGACGAGATAGTTGTTGCGCCCGAGGAAACCGGGCCGCGACTGGCTTTCGGGGCCGCCGTGGATGTTGACGATCAGCGGCCGCGGCCCCGGGAATTTTTTCGCGTCCGGGCGGTACAGGAAGCCCGACACGGCGAGGCCGTCGAAGCTCTTCGTCTCGACCAGTTCGGGCTCGACGTTGACGGCCGGGTCGAGCCCGCCGGTTTCGCTGTACGTCCAGCGTCGGACCTCGAGCGTGGCCGGTTGCACCGAGAACGCGTCGGCGGGGCTGCGGGCCGACGTGAACGTGAACCCGACTTCGCCCCAGGGCGCGATCGACAAGCCGCCGATCGTGCCGGCCGGCATCGGCACCGTGCGCACCTGGCCCGACGCGACGTCGAGCAGGCGCAGTTCACTGCGGCCCGCGACGTTGATCGAATAGGCGACGAGCTTGCCGTCGTCGGCGATGTCGAACTCCTCGACGTCCCACCTGGGCTCGGGCGCCCTGGGCGTGAACTTGCCTGTGGCGACGTCGAGCGTGCCAAGGCGCTGGAAGTCGGAGCCCTCGTCGGAGGTGACCCACAGCGTGCCGTCGGGCGCGAAGCGTGCTTCGCCATAGGAAATGGCCTTGCGATGGTTGCCGATCGGTCGCATCGCGCCGCTCGCGACGTCGAGCAGCCAGAGGTTCGACTTCTGCACCGAGACGTACTCGACGACGAGCGCGTGCTTCGCGTCGGGCGCGAAGTCCGCGACACGCCAGCCACCGCCCTTGACCTCGGCCACTTTGCGATCGGTGGTGCGGTCGCGCGGGTCGATCACGTACAGGTCCGCGTCGGTGCCGTTGCGACGCGTCGAGGAGTAGCCGACGAGCTTGCCGTCGCGGCTCCAGGCGCCGAACGCGTTGCGGCTCGTGCCGTCGGTCAGCAGCGTGAGCCGGCCGTCGGCGAGCGTGTAGAGCTGGTAGAACTCGTTGCCGCCGACGTCCTTGACGACGACCGTGACGTCGCCCGACACGGGCGCGCGGCTCGCGTCGACGATGCGGTCCTCCTCGAACGTGAGCTGCTGGCGCGCCGCCTCGGGCCGGGCCACGCGGTGCACCTGCGCGGTATTGCCGAAGCGCGTCGCGATCAGCATCGAGCGGTCGGTCGGATGCCAGCCGAGGAACGCGGCGGTGCGGAACTCCATGTACGGTCGCGTCTCGACGGCAAGCTCGACCGGCACGGACGGGACGCCGTCGGCGACGAGCGCCGCGGGCTTTTCGACCTCGGCGGCGTGGACAGTGAAAAAAGCGAAGGGCAGGGCGGCGAGCAGCGCGAAACGCATGCAGGACTCCATCGACTCAACGGGGAATCCGGCAGGCTAGCACGACGATGCGGCGCAGGCGCCCGCGCCTTCCGCAGCGGGCGAGGAGGTGCGCTAGCCGGACACGTCGCGACAAAGGGCGTGCACGAATTCCCGAGCGCGCGGCCACGGACCGTATCCCGCCGCCGGGTTCAGGTGCCCGACCGGGCCGAGTTCGACGAGCTCGCTGCCCCAGGCCGCGGCGAAGTCGGCCACGCGGTCGTGTCGTGCGAGCGGATCGTTGCTGCTCGCGGCGACGATGCTGCGAAACGGCAGCAGTAGCCGCGGCACCGGCAGCCAGCCGTGTCGCTGCAGTTCGTCCTGCGACGGATATCCGGGCGGCAACGGTTGCTCGAGGTCGGCCGGCGTGGCCAGCAATGCGCCGTGGATCGGACGCCGGCCGCGCGCCTGTGCCCAGTGCACCACCATCATGGCACCGCCGCTGTGCGCGACCAGCACGACGGGGCCTGCAATCGACGCGAGCGATTGCTCGAGCGCCTCGATCCACAGCGCGCACGAGAGTTTTTCGTGCTGGCGCCGCGGCACGCTGGCCACCGGCCATCCTTCGCGCTCGAGCTCCTCGTGCAACAGGGTTTGCCAGTGCTCCGGCACGTGATCGCGGAGCCCGGGCACGATCAGGACGGTCGGTGTCGTGTCGGTGGCCATCGTCGCCTCAGTGGGACTCGCGCATGCGCCGTCCACGTGCTGCCGAGGCCGGTTCGCCGAAACGCTGTCGATACCAGCGCGAAAAGCCGCTGGGCGCGGCGAAGCCGAGCAGCGACGACACCTGTGCCAGCGGCGTGCGCGGGTCGGCGACATAGCGCGTGACCAGCTCGTGCCGGACCGAATCGAGCACCTCGGAGAACGTCTGGCCTTCGGTCAGCAGTCGCCGGTGAATCGTGCGCCGGTCGACACGCAGCAACTGTGCGACGCGATCGACGGTGCACTGGCCCGAGCTGAGCTGCATCACGACGAGCTGTCGCACCTGGGACGAAAAGCGTGCCGACTCGGCTGGCGCCTGGCTTTCCAGCAATTGCTTGGCGTAACGCGCGATGGTCGGGTCGGCATGAGGATTGGCCACGGTCAGGTCGCGCGGCGTGCAGACGATGCCATTGAAGTCGGCACCGAAATAGACCTCGCGACCGAAAATGCGCTGATGCGCGGTACCGTCGGCCGGTGCCTCGTGGACGAAGCAGACGCGACGCGGCTTCCAGTCCGGGCCGAGGAAGCTGCACATCAACTTGAACAGCAAGCCCACCGCGAGTTCGGTGCCCTGGCGCACGTCGACCTTGTCGCCGACCAGCAGCTCTTCGCGCAGCACGGCGACGTCGGGCGTCTCCTCGATCCAGATCACGAGCGATTCGTTGAGCAGCCGCCCGTAGCGGGCCATGGCCTCGACGGCTTCGCGCAGCGTCGGCTGCTCGCGCGCGAACATGCCGAGCGGCCCGAGGCTCGAGACCTTGCGGGCCTCCGCCATCAGCAAACCGAACCCTTCGACACCGCTGCGTTGTGCCGCCGCCTCGAGCAGGCGACACGCGGGCTCGATCGGCATCATCAGGTCGGGTTCGTCGAGACAGCGCGACGGGACGCCGAACTCGCGCAACAGCAAAAGGGGATCCAGCCCCGCGTCGCGCGCGACGTCGGGAAAGCCGGTCAGGCTGCCGCTACGAATGAAATAGGGCATCGCCGTCGTTCCTAGTCTCCAAATGGTAAGTCGGCGTCCCGGGAAGTCAACGCGTGAGCGCCGTCTTGCACAGATAGTGCACGTCACGCGGGGGGAACTGTGTCGTCGAGCGTCAAGCACGCCGCGACGCGAGTCCCTGCGTCCAGGACGGCCACGCAGGGAAAGTGATGCACGCCACCAGCCCACACGCCACAGCGGAGATCGCGGAGCACGAGCTGCCGCCGCGTCGTCACGCCTGGCTCGTGTTCGCGGTGCTGATGCTGCTGATGGTGATCGACTACGTCGACCGCCAGGTCGTCGTCTCGATGTTCCCGCACCTCAAGCAGGAGTGGGGGCTGTCGGACCGCCAGCTCGGCAGCCTCGCCTCGATCGTCTCGGTGGTGGTCGCGCTCGGCACCGTGCCGCTGTCGCTGCTCGCCGACCGCTGGAGCCGCGTCCGCAGCATCGTGCTGATGGCGGTCGTCTGGAGCCTCGCGACGATTGCCTGCGCCTTCGCGCGGGACTACGGCGAGCTGCTCGCGGCCCGCGGACTGATCGGCCTCGGCGAGGCGGCCTACGGCTCGGCCGGCGCCGCCTTGCTCGCGAGCATCTTCCCGGCCCGGCAGCGGGGCGCCGTGCTCGGCGCGTTCCTCGGTGCCGGGCTCGTCGGCTCGGTCGCGGGTGTCGTGCTCGGCGGCGTCGTCGCCGAGCACTGGGGCTGGCGCGCCGGGTTCGGCATCGTCGGCGTGCCGGGCCTGCTGCTCGCCGCGGTCGTCTGGCTCACCGTCCGTGAACGGGGCGCCCTCGCGGCGCCACGTGCGCGGGGCGCCGCGGCCGACCTGCCGCTCGGGGCCGTGGTGCGGCAGCTGCTCAGACCACGCACGGTCGTCTACACCTGTCTCGGCGCCGGACTGCAACTGCTCGTCGTCTCGACGATCTGGGCCTGGACGCCGAGCTACTTCAATCGCCACTACGGCCTGGCGCCGGACGCCGCCGGACTCCGGACGGGGCTGGTCGTGCTGCTCGGCGCCGTCGGGTCGGTCGCCTGGAGCCTGCTCGCCGACAGGCTTGCACGTCGCGACGGGCGCGCGCGGCTGTACGTCCCGGTGGCGGTCGCGCTCCTGACCACCGTGCTCATGTGCGCCGCGTTCGGACTGGTGAGCCCAGGGCGTGCCCAGTTCGCGCTGATTCTTGCCGGTGCGACGGTCATGACCGGCACGATCGGCGCCGTCGCCGCGGTCGTGATCGACGTGGTCAACCCCACCCTGCGCGCGACGGCCGCCGCCGTGCTGTCGCTCACGCAGAACCTCGTCGGGCTCGCGGCGGGGCCGTTCCTCGCGGGCGCGCTGTCCGATCGCTACGGGCTGCCCTTCGCCCTGTCCGTCGTGCCGCTGTTCTGCCTGCTCGCGGCCGGCATGTTCGTCTGCGCGGCCCGGTCGTACGCCGCCGACCGGCAGCGAGCCACCGAGCCCGCCGCGCCACGCATCGACTACGCACAGAACCGTCTTGCCGAGGAACCGACATGAACTTCATCGACGGATCGCTGCATCCGGAACACCAGGAAAAGCTCGTCATCACGGTCGCGCCGTACGGTCCCGAGTGGATGCCCGCCGACTTCCCGGAAGACATCCCGGTCACGATGGACGAGCAGATCCAGAAGGCCGTGGACTGCTACAACGCCGGCGCCACCGTGCTGCACCTGCACGTGCGCGAGCTCGACGGCAGGGGCAGCAAGCGGCTGTCGAAGTTCAACGAGCTGATCGCCGGCATCCGCGCGCGCGTGCCGGAGCTCGTGATCCAGGTCGGCGGCTCGATCTCGTTCGCGCCCGAAAACGAAGGCGACGCCGCGAAGTGGCTCAGCGACGACACGCGGCACCTGCTGGCCGAACTGCAGCCGCGGCCCGACCAGGTCACGATCGCGATCAACACCAACCAGATGAACATCGTCGAGCAGATGTGCGAGGCCGACCTCGCCGGCACGTCGCTCGCCGACCCGGCGCTCTACCAGGCCTATCGCGAGATGACGATCCCGGCCGGCCCCGAGTGGGTCGAGGAGCACATCCGCCGCCTGAGCGCGAACGGCATCCAGACCCACTTCCAGCTCGCCAACATCTGCCAGCTCGAGACGGTCGAACGCATGATGCGTCGCGGCTCCTGCAACGTGCCGCTGGTGCTGACCTGGGTCGCGATCGGCGGCGGTTTCGACGCGCCGAACATCTACAACCTCGCGAACTTCGTGCGCGCCGTGCCCGACGGCGCGGTGCTCACGCTCGAGACCTCGATGCTCAACGTGCTGCCGCTCAACGCGATCGCGATCGCGCTCGGGCTGCATGTGCGCTGCGGCATCGAGGACAACATCTGGACGCAGGACCGCTCGCGCCGGATGTCGTCGGTCGAGCAGGTCGAGCAGCTCGTGCGCATCTCGCGCGAGCTCGGCCGCGACGTGGCCACGGCCCGGGACGCGCGGCGCATCTACCGGATCGGCACGTTCTACCGCGACGCCGACGAGACGCTGCGCGAAAACGGCTTCGCGCCCAACCGCAAGACCGCGCTGCACGCCGTGCCGCGGCGGGCGACGGCCTGAACGAAGGAAAGGGATCATGGCAATAGCCGTACGCATGCACCGGATCGGCGCGCCCGACGTGCTGCAGCTCGAACAGGTCGAAGTCGGGGCCCCGAGCCCCGGGCAGGCACGCATCCGCCACGTCGCGGTCGGGCTCAACTTCGCCGACACGTATTTCCGCACCGGGCTCTATCCGGTGCCGCTGCCGGCCGGCATGGGGGTCGAGGCGGCCGGCATCGTCGACGCGGTCGGGGAGGGCGTGACGAACGTGCGGCCCGGCGACCGCGTGACCTACACCGGCTTCGTCAACACGCTCGGCGCCTACAGTACGGAACGGCTGATCCCGGCCGCGCCGCTGATCCGTCTGCCTGATTCCATCAACTACGAGACAGCCGCCGCCATGACCATGCGCGGGCTCACCGCCGCGTACCTGTTGCGCCGCATCTGGCCGCTGCAGCGGGGCAACACGATCCTGTTGCACGCGGCCGCCGGCGGGGTCGGGCTCATCATCGCCCAGTGGGCGAAGCTGCTCGGCCTCACCGTGATCGGGGCCGTGTCGTCGGAAGCCAAGGCAGAGGTCGCGCGCGCGCGCGGTTGCGATCACGTGATCCTGTCCCGCAGCGAGGACGTCGCGAAACGCGTCCGCGAAATCACCAACGGCACGGGCGTCGACGTGGTCTACGACAGCGTCGGCCGCGACACGTACGAGGGCTCGCTCTCTTCCCTCAAGCGGCGCGGCCTGCTGGTCTGCGTCGGCACGGCCTCGGGCGCGGTCCCGCCGATCGACGCGACGCAGCTCGCGCTCAAAGGCTCGCTCTATGTCACGCGGCCGGCGCTCGCCGACTACATCGCCGACCCGGTGGAGAAGACGGCGCTGGCCAACGAGATATTCGAGCACGTCGCCGCCGGACGGATCCGGATCGAGATCAACCAGCGTTACACACTCGAGGAGGCGCCCCGCGCGCACCGCGATCTCGAGTCGCGTCGGACGACCGGCTCTTCGATCTTCGTCATCTGAGGGACGCAATCTTGCCCCACGAAGTCGCGACGGCGCCTGCAGTGATCCGCTCGACCGCGCGCGGTTCGATCAAGGTCGAACCGCTCACCTGCCGGATTGGCGCACAGCTCGACAACGTCGACCTCGCTGCGGCGGCGCGTGACGACGCGCTCTTCGCCGAGATCAAGGCGCTGCTCCTCCGGTACAAGGTGCTGTTCCTGCGCGACCAGGACATCACGCGCGCCGAGCACGTCGCGTTCGCGCGGCGCTTCGGTGAACTCGAGGACCATCCGGTCGCGGGCAGCGATCCCGAGCATCCGGGGCTCGTGCGTATCTACAAGGACCTCGACACGCCGCCGGAGCATTACGAGAACGCCTGGCACTGCGATGCGACCTGGCGCGAAGCGCCGCCGATGGGTTGTGTCCTGCGGTGCATCGAATCGCCGGCCGTCGGCGGCGACACGATCTGGGCCAACATGGCCGCGGTCTACGAAGACCTGCCGGCGCACGTGAAGACGCAGATCGAAACGCTCCGTGCGAGGCACAGCATCGAGGCGACGTTCGGCGCGCGAATGCCGATCGAGCAACGCCATGCGCTCAAGGCGCGGTTTCCCGACGCGGAGCACCCGGTCGTGCGCACGCACCCGGAGACGGGCGAGAAGGTGCTGTTCGTCAATGCCTTCACGACGCACATCGTCAACTTCCACACGGCCGCGAACGTGCGGCACGGGCTGGACTACGCGCCCGGCGCGAGCCACCTGCTCAACTACCTGATCGGCCGCGTCAACATTCCCGACTACCAGGTGCGGTGGCGCTGGCGTCGGAACAGCGTCGTGATCTGGGACAACCGCTGCACGCAGCACTACGCCGTGCAGGACTACTGGCCCGCCGTCCGCCGGATGGAGCGCGCCGGAATCGTCGGCGACAGGCCGTACTAGACCAGGCCCGCGGCGCGGGCGCAGGCACGCACGGTGGCCCGCCGTGCGTGTCGCGGGGGACTGCGGGCCACGACAGCGACTCGACAGCGACAGGCGGCGCGACGGGCGCCGTACACAGACAGCGCAGATGCGCAGGGGACAGGACATGCGAAGGATGCAGTATTCGTCGGTAGCCGCGGCCGTCGCGGCGATCCTCGCCGGCGGCGCCCCGGCGCAGGCGCAGGAGGTCGGCGTGCCGGGCGCGGGCGCGGCGGTCGAAGAGATCGTCGTCACGGCGCAGCGTCGCGAGGAGAGCCTGCAGGACGTGCCGCTGTCGGTGCAGGCATTCACCGGCGAGACGCTGGCCGAAGCGGGCGTCAACAGCGTGCTCGACCTGCCGCGGCTCGCGCCCAACTTCAATGCCATGCGCGGCACCCAGACCGCAAACGTGCGCCTGAGCATCCGCGGCGTCGGTGCCTCGAGCAACAGCGCGATCGACCCGAGCATCGGCACGTTCGTCGACGGCGTTTACGTGCCGCGCCCGGGCTCGCTGTTCGGCGCCCTGAACGACATCGCGAGCGCCGAGGTGCTGCGCGGGCCGCAGGGCACGCTGTTCGGTCGCAATTCGACCGTCGGCGCGGTTCTGCTGCGCTCGGCCAACCCGCAGGACGAATTCGGCGGCAGCGCCGAACTCACCTACGGCAACTACAACGAGCAGAAGTTCGTCGGCATGCTCAATGCACCGCTCGGCGAGAAGTTCGCGCTGCGGTTTGCGGGCCTGACAGACTCGCGTGACGGCTACGCCCACAACCGCTACGACAACCGCGATTTCGCCACCACCGAGGCCGACGCCTTCCGCGTCGGCGCGAAGTGGGACATCACCGAGAACGTGACCTGGACCGTCAAGTACGACCGGTCGCGCATGGGCGGCGACGGCAAGGCCGAACTCGAGATCCTGCCCGAGACGCTGACGGCGGCTTCGCGGGCACGGCTCGGGCTCATCATGGGTGGCAACCCGCCGGACCTCGACGACGCGTTCGACCGCAAGAGCAACCAGCGCATCACCGGCGACCTCGACGACACGCAGTGGGGGATCGTCAGCGACCTCTCGTGGGAACTCGCCGGCGGCCACACCGTGCGCTTCCTGAGCGGCTATCGCGACTGGAGCAACGAGCAGCTCGAGTCCGACGTGCTGTTCATGCCCGCCGATTTCCTCGCCCGTACGGGTCGCTACGAGAGCACGAGCCAGTCGTACGAACTGCAGCTGATCTCCCCGACCGACGAGCTCTGGAACGGCCGACTCGACTACGTCGCCGGGCTCTACTACTTCCAGGAGGACTACTTCATCGGCGAGCAGTTCGGCCTCGGTGCGAACTTCTGCGGCCTCGTGCCGGTGGCGCAGCGCCCGGCCTGCGCCGCCAGCGCCAACAAGGCGGACGCCACCGTGCTCGGCTTCGACCAGGACGCGGAGAACCTCGCGGCCTATGCACAAGCCGACGTCGGCCTGACCGACACGGTCGACCTGGTGCTCGGCGCGCGCTGGACCAAGGACGACAAGAGCGGCACGTTCGTGCAGGGCGTCAACAATCCGTTCGGCGCCTTGCTGCGTGCGCCCGAGAACACCGCGCTCGAACTGGGCGACGACCAGTTCACCTATCGCGTCGGCCTCAACTGGACGCCGAACGACGACCTGCTCGTGTTCGGCAGCTACTCGACGGGCTACAAGTCCGGTGGCTTCAACTCCGGGGGCGGCAACGTCGCGCTGGGCCAGCGCCGGCTGTTCGACAAGGAGACGACCGACAACTACGAGGCCGGCGCCAAGTGGACGCTCGCCGGCGGCCGCGCGCACGTCAACGGCACGCTGTTCCTGATGCAGCTCGACGACTTCCAGGACCGCGGCTTCGACGGCCAGAGCTTCAACGTCGTCAACGCGGGCAGCGTCGAGAACAAGGGTGTCGAACTCGACGGCGACTGGAGCCCGGTCGACTGGATGACGCTCAACGCTGCGGTCGGCTACCTCGACTCGAAGTTCAAGGAGTACCCGAACGCCACCTGCCTGCCGTACCCGGCGCAGGTCGACCCGGCCTGCACGCAGGACCTCGCGGGCGAGCGCCCGGCGTTCGCGCCTGAGTGGCAGGGCTCGACCGGCCTGCAGTTCCAGGGCGACCTCGGCACGAGCGGCATGGCCTACATGCTGCGCACCGACGTGAGCTACATGGACGACGTCAACGTCAACCAGATCAACGACAACAACCCGCAGGGCGTGCAGGACGCGTTCACGCTGGTCTCGGCACGCGCGTCGCTGTACTTCGGCGCCGAGCACCGGTTCGCGCTGACGCTGTGGGGCGACAACCTGACCGACGAGAACTACTGCACCGGCACGGTCGCCCAGCCGTTCGACAACCTGCTCGGCCTGCGCGACCCGGTGTCAGGCGGCACCGTGATGCGTTGCCAGGTCAACGTGCCGCGCACCTACGGAGTGTCGCTCAAGGCGTCGTTCTGACCGGTTCGCTGTCCCCGGGGTGGCATTGAGCGTCAGCTCACCCCAGTACCCAGGTGCCATCCCGGGGACGGCACCACGACCTGCGGCAACGGGTTGCGGCTGCGTTGCCGCCGCTCCTTGCGCTCGAAACTCGGCGCGGCCGCGGCGGCTCAGAGCTGCGAGCTGACCGGCAGCACGCGCGCGATCCAGGCCTGGAACTTGCGTCCGAACGAGGCTTCCGGCGACTTGGTCCAGGTGCGGTCACCGTCGTTCCAGCGCAGACGGTCGTCGACCAGCGTCACGGACCAGGCGCGAATGCCGGAGGAGTCGTCGCGGAAGATCTGTGAGAGCTGCGCAGCGATGGCGCTGCTCTCGACGAAGATGCCCTGTTCGCAGTTGAGCGACGTCGAGCGCGGATCGAGGTTGTAGCTGCCGACGAACGCCAGGCGGTCGTCGACGGCCAGCGCCTTGGTGTGCAGGCTCGCCCCGGACGAGCCGAACAGGCTGCTCTTCGTTTCCGCGCCGTTTGCCGGCTTGAGTTCCCAGAGCTCGACGCCGCCGCGCAGCAGGTCCTTGCGCGCGGTCGCATAGCCGCCATAGACGAGTGCGACGTCGTTCGCGGCCAGCGAGTTGGTCAGCACGCGCACGGCCGGCCCGGCGCGGTCGACGCCGACCAGGAACTCGGTGCCCTGGGGGCCCGGCACGAAGTAGGGCGAGATCACCGCGACCTGGGTCTGCGCGGAACGGATCATCGGCACGAGGGTCTCGAGCACGTACGAGCCGCCGAGGCCGCCGTCCTCCCCGTGGACCTTCGCAGGGTCGTCGGCGACGAACCGGAAGTTCGACGCCCAGTGCATCGGCCAGTCGCCCGCGACCAGCCGTTGCACGACCTCGTTGTTGCGCAGCTCGGTCGCGAAACGCGACGCCTGCACTTCCCGCTCGAAGGCCCCGACGCGGCCGCGCAGCGACTCGAGCGCCGCGGTCGTGACGTCCTGCGGTGCGAGCACCGACATCGGGTACGCGGCCGGCGAATTCCAGTAGCGGTCGAACGAGGCCGACGCCTCGCGCACGATCGGGCCGATCATCGCGAAGTCCAGGTCGACGAAGTTGACCTCGTCGCTCGCGCCGAAATACTCGTCGCCGAGGTTGCGGCCACCGACCACAGCGATGCGGTTGTCGACGATCCAGCTCTTGTTGTGCATGCGCCGGTTGATGCGCTTGGCGCTGCCGAGCGCCTCGAGTGCAAAGCCAGCCTTGCCCGTGCGCGAGGCGAACGGGTTGAACATGCGCACCTCGATGTTCGGGTGCGCGTCGAGCGCCGCAAACGCGTAGTTGTTGCGGCGCGCGTCCATGTCGTCGACGAGCAGTCGCACCTTGACGCCGCGGTCGGCCGCCTGCAGCAACTGCAGTCCCAGGTAAGCGCCCGTCAGGTCGGCGTGCCAGATGTAGGTCTGCACGTCGATGCTGCGACCGGCCAGCGCTGCCGCGCGCGACCGGATCGCGAACGCCTCGGGCCCTTCGCGGACGAGCCGAAACGCGGACTGGCCCGGATGCGCCGCCTCGGCGCGTGCAATCAGTTCGTCGATGCGGGTGCCGGAGCCGGCGGGGAGCGCTGCGTCTCGAGGCAGCTCGGGTCGGGGTTGCAGACTCGTGCAGGCGGTGAGCAACAGCAGCGCGCACAGCGCCGCACCGGGTCGCAAAGACTTCATCGCCGCTCCCTTGTTGTTGTCTGTCTTGCGGGAACTCTGCCGATAGCCGGCGTGGCCCCTCCCGACACGGCGTCGGAAGGGGCCCGGGCCGTGTCAGTCGAGTTTCTGGCCGGGCGTCAGCGTCTCCGGCACCGGCGAGTGCGCCTTCAGCGTCTCGAGCCCCTTGACGCAGACGTTGGCCCAGCTGCGGAACAGCAGCCGGAAGTCCGACGTGTTGGTCACGCGATTGGCCTGCTGCATGCCGACCGATTCGCGGGTCTCGCGGCGGTCGAGCACGCGGCCGAGCAACGCGTTGGTCATCGAGTCGCGCACCTCGAGGATCATCGTGGCTTCGCCGGCGTTGGCTGTGTAACTGCGCGAGCGGCCGGCGCCCATGACGTCCGGCGCATTGACGTAAAGGTTCGCGATGCCCGGCGACAGCCGCAGCACGTCCGGCCCCGGCGTCGTGACGATGGTGTAGCCCGCCTTCGTGAACACTTCGTGGAACACGTCGGCGAAGTTGGTGCGCGCGCCTTCGAGGATGGCCTTGGCGTCGTCGTCATCGACCATGCGCGACATCTCGCGCCGGTCGTTCATGTTCTTCATCCAATCCTTGTCGAAGGCGGCCTGCGTGGGATCGACCATGATCTTCGTGTACGGGCGGAAATCCGCGCCGGGCGCGAGGTAGGCGGCGTCCAGCCGCTTCGACTTCACCTCGACGAGGCCGTCCCAGTTCGCAGGCGGCTTGTCCGCGGCAGACACGGGCCCCATGGCGAGTGCGAGCAGGGCTGCCGCGGTCCAGGTCTTGATGCGCATGCTTGTTCCTCTTGTCGTGGACGCACCGGTTTGGATGCCGCCGGCAGCGCGAAGTT
>DATMIB010000267.1:0-30236 GCA_035554635.1 Steroidobacteraceae bacterium
GGGTGAGCAGCCGCGTGTACATGCGTCGAGCATACGAGCCCGGGCGCGCGCACCGCAGGGCAGCGCACCCAACGGCACGACCGGGCTGCACCGCATCGCGCTGTCGGCGCGGGACGACACTTGCAGCTTGCCGGGCCGGCGCCGGCAGGGCGTCACGGGCCGCGAGTCGGCGGGCCAACGGCTCGAAGTGCGGAAGCTGGGACGCAGTGGGGCTGCGGACTTGTCCGGCGCGATTTTGTCGAGCGCCGCAGCTCGAGCGTTCGGCGCGCGGCGTTCACGCCGCTGAGCGCCCCACCGCGACCACCATTCGTCGCGCGCCCGCTCGAGCAAGGGTCGCCGTGATTCGCGCAGTTTCCCTGCGCGAATCACGATGCGCGCTCGACCATGAGCGCAGGGCAAGTCTGCTGGCCCGTCGGCGTTCGAGCATACTCGAGCGCCCGTAGACCCACCGGCGCCGGGGCTGCGCGTCCAGGTGCGCAGCCGCGCGACGTCACCACCCGATGCCGTAGTCCTCGCCGTGGTTGCTCGAGCCGCCCCAGAAGCTGCCGTTCTCCGGGTCGACCAGGATCGCGTTGATCGGCCCCGAGGTCCGTGCCTCGAACTCGGGCTTGTACCCGCGCAATGCGAGCTCGCGGCTGACCCACGGCGACATCGACGTATTGAGCAGGATGCGTCCCGGCTGCGACTCGTGCCGGTCGAACGAGGCCTTCATCTGGTAGCTGTTGAAGTTGGCGGCCTCGGTCGCTTCCTGCGGCGTCATGCCGAATTCCGCGACATTGAGGAAGAACTGCAGCAGGTTCTGGTCCTGCGAGTCGCCGCCCTGCACAGCGAACGCGAGCCAGGGCTTGCCGTCGCGCAGCGCGAGGCTCGGCGTCAGCGTCACGCGCGGCCGCTTGCCGGGCTCGATCACGTTGAACGGGTTCTCGGCCGGGTCGAGCACGAAGGACTGCGCGCGCTGGCTCAGGCCGATGCCCGTGCGACCGGCGATCACGGCCGGGATCCAGCCGCCGCTCGGAGTCACCGCGACGAGCCAGCCGTCGGCATCGGCCGCGATCTGCGTCGTGGTGCCGGCGCGGAAGGTCTGCTCGAAGCGCTCGAATTCCGCCGCGCTCAGGTCGCGTGCCGGCGAGACGCTCGCCGCCCGACGCTGTCTCTGCAACAGGTCTGCGTACGGGTTCTTGCCACCCTGGAACGGGTAGGGGTCGCCCGGGCCGGCCGCCGCGTCATTGCGTTCCATCTTGATCGTGGCGGCGCGCTGTTTCGCGTACGCCTTCGACAGCAAGCCCTGGGTCGGCTCGGCCGGCGGGAACGCCGGGTCGCCGTAGTAGAAATCGCGGTCGGCGAAGGCGAGGTTCATGGCCTGGTACAGCGTGTGGATGTAGTTCGCGCTGTTGTAGCCCATCGCGCGCAGGTCGAAGTTCTCGAGGATGTTGAGCGACTGCAGCAGCGCCGGGCCCTGCGTCCAGACGTCGAGCTTGTAGACGTCGATGCCGCGATAGCTGGTCCTGAGCGGCTCCTCGACCTTGGGCTGCCAGCGCGCGAGGTCCTCGAGCGTGATCAGGCCGCCCTGTTCCTGCACGCCGCGCACGAACTCCTGCGCGATGTCGCCGCGGTACAAACGGTCGTGCGCGGCCTGGATCGCCTCACCACGCGTCTTGCCGGCCGCGAGCGCCTGTTTCTCGGTCTCGACCAGCTTGCGCAGCGTGGTCGCAAGGTCGGGCTGGCGGAAGATCTCGCCGGCGCGCGGCGCCGCGCGGCCCTGGCCCGCGTGCGGCAGCATCGTCTGCTTCGAATACGGCCACTCGCCGAGCTTCGCTTTCCAGCGCTCGATGTTGTCGGCGGTCTCGGCGTCGATCGGGTAGCCGTCCGCGAGGTCGATCGCCGGCTGCAGCACGTCGGCGAGCGAAAGCGTGCCGTACTCGCGCAACATCAGCAGGATGCCGCCCGGCGTGCCCGGTGTGACGGCCGCGAGCGGGCCGTGCTCGGGCGGGTACGTGTACCCCTTGCTCCGGTACAGCTCGGGCGTGGCGCCGGTCGGTGCGACGCCGAGACCGTTGATCGCGACGACCTTCTTCGCGCGCGGATCGTAGATCAGCGCCTGTGTTTCGCCACCCCAGCTCAGCACGTCCCACATGGTCGAGGTTGCGGCAATCATCGCCACGGCCGCGTCCACCGCGTTGCCGCCGCGCTGGAACATCATCGATCCGGCAGTGGCGGCGAGCGGCTTGCCCGTGATCGCCATCCAGTGCCGACCGTGCAATGGCGGCTTTTGCGTCTTGGAGATCGAACGCGGAATGCTCGGCGAGACGGCCTGGCCGAGCGTCGTCGTCGCGGCCGCCGGTGGGGTCTGCGCGCGCGCTGCAGTCGGCGCGATGGCGATACAGAGCAGGCTCAGCGCAGCGAGGACTGCGACCGGCGACGGACGGTGCGGGATCATAAGCTCACTCGCTGGCGGTGGGACCGCTGCAGTATGCTGCCCGGCCTGTTCGCATGCCACCCGGTGCCCCAGACCATGCCTAAGTTCCATGCCCGCCTGCTGTCGTTCGCATTGCTCACCGCGGCGGCGCCCGTGACGATCGCCGCCGCAGAGCCAACCGCGTTGGAAACGGCGGTCGACGCCGTGATGCCGCAGGTCGTGGCGTGGCGTCGCGATTTCCACCAGCACCCCGAGCTCAGCAATCGCGAATTCCGCACCTCGAAGCTCGTCGCGGAAGAGCTGCGCAAGCTCGGCCTCGACGTGAAGACGGGCGTTGCGCACACCGGTGTCGTTGCCGTGCTCAAGGGTGGCAAGCCGGGCCCGACCATCGCGCTGCGCGCGGACATGGACGGCTTGCCCGTGACGGAACAGGTCGACGTGCCGTTCAAGTCGCTCGCGACGGCCGAGTACCGCGGCGAGAAGGTCGGCGTCATGCATGCCTGCGGTCACGACGGCCACACGGCGATGATGCTCGGCACGGCAAAGGTGCTGGCCGGAATGCGCAAGGAGCTGCCGGGCACGGTGATGTTCATTTTCCAGCCGGCCGAGGAAGGCGCGCCCGAGGGCGAGCGCGGCGGCGCGAGCCTGATGCTCGAGCAGGGCCTGTTCGCGCAAACGAAGCCCGAGGCAGTCTTTGGCCTGCACCTGTGGTCGTCGCTCAATGCCGGCAAGGTCGGCTATCGCTCGGGCCCGCTGATGGCGGCGTCGGACCGCTTCCACATCGTCGTGCACGGACGCCAGACGCACGGCGCGCGGCCCTGGGGCGGCGTCGATCCGATCGTCACGGCCTCGCAGATCGTGCTCGGGCTGCAGACGATCGTCGCGCGCCAGGTCGACATCACGCAGTACCCGGCGATCGTCTCGGTCGGCGCGATCAAGGGCGGCATCCGCAACAACATCATCCCGGACTCGGTCGAGCTCGTCGGCACGTTCCGCACGTTCGACCCGAAGGTGCGCGCGGCGATCGTCGAGCGGATCGAGCGCATCGCGAAGGAGACGGCGTCCGCGGCCGGTGCGACCGCCGACGTCGAGTTCGGCACCGACCCGAACCCGGTCGTGCTGAACGAGGCGGCGCTGACGACGCGCGCGGTGGCCTCGCTCGAGCGCGTCGCCGGCAAGGACAACGTCGTCGTGATCCCGTACGTCACCGGTTCCGAGGATTTCGCGTTCTTCAGCCAGGCGCTGCCGTCGTTCTACTATTTCGTCGGTTCGACGCCGCCCGGGCAGGATCCGGTGACGGCCCCCAGCAATCACTCGCCGCACTATTTCGTCGACGAGGCGTCGCTGCCGGTCGGCGTGAAGACGATGGTGGCTGCGGCGCTCGATTACCTGCAGGGCAAGTAAGCTCCCTCTCCCGCGAGCGGGAGAGGTGAAGAGCCCTCACCCGCACTGCGTGCGAGCTCTCCCGCACACGGGAGAGGTGACGAACCGCTAGTTGCTCGGCGCCGGGCTGCCGCCCCGGCCCGCGCCGGCCACGAACTGCGCGGCGCCGCGAGCGGACTCGCCGCTCGCGAGCACCGCGTGACCGCCCGCGAATTCCCGCGCCAGCGCCCCTGCGGTCGGCAGGCTCCACTGCGCGAGCGCCGAAGCCCGGTCGGCGCGCAGGCAGCGCTGCGGGAATGCCGCGATGTCACGCGCGAGCGCTTCGGCGAAAGGCCGGGCTTCGCCGTTCGGCACGACACGGTTGGCGAGCCCGATCGCGAGTGCTTCCGCGGCGCCGACCGCGCGACCGGTCAGGATCATGTCCATCGCACGTCCGGCGCCGACGATGCGCGGCAGGCGCACGGTGCCGCCGTCGATCAGTGGCACGCCCCACCGGCGGCAGTAGACCCCGAACGTCGCGTCCGACTCCACGACGCGCAGGTCGCACCAGAGCGCCAGCTCGAGTCCGCCCGCGACGGCATGACCGGCCACGGCGGCAATCACCGGCGTCTCGAGTTCGAGCCGTGTCGGCCCCATCGGGCCGCCGGCGTCGAGCGCCGTGCCGTCCGGCGCCGCGAGACCAGCGGGGTCCCAGCCTTCGGCAACGGCCGCGAGGTCTGCGCCGGCGCAGAACGTGCCGCCGGCGCCCCACAGCACGATCGCCCGCACGGCCGGGTCCCGGTCCAGTTCGAGGAAGGCGCTCGCCAGCGCCCTCGCGGTCGCCGGATCGATGGCGTTGCGCACGGCGCGGCGGTCGAGAACGACGGTCGCGACGGTTCCGGCACGCTCGACGGTGACGGCGTTGGGCATGGCGGAGCTCCTCTTTCAAACCTTTGGTCGCGCCGGCGCATCGGATTGCCTGAACGGACGATTCCGGCCGCTGGCAGCGTGTGTAGGATGCCGCAGCCGGCCGCACTGGGCGACCGGGTCGACGAACACGAGGGTTGGGTCTTGCCGACGGGCGAGGAGGCGGTCGATGAGGTACAGCGCGCACGAGACGTGGCCGAGGAGCGCAAGCTCGTCGCCGCGGCCGTCGACGGCTCGTCGCGGGCCTTCGAGGCGCTCTACCGGCGCCACGCCGCGCGCACGTACGCGCTGTGCCTGCGCATGACCGGCCAGGCCGCCACCGCCGAGGATTGCACCCAGGACGCCTTCGTGCAGGCCTGGCGCCACCTGCCGCGGTTCGAAACCCGCAGCTCGTTCGGCACCTGGCTGCACCGCATCGCGGTCAACGTCGTGCTGCAGCAGGTCCGGCGCCGCCGGGAGTCGCTCGGCGCCGCGGATTCGGTCGAACGCGAGGTGGCCGAAGTGCTCGAGGACCGGCACGCCGCCGACCCGGCCCAGTCGCGAGACCTCGAGGCGGCGATCACCAGCCTGCCGCCGGGGGCGCGACACGTGCTGGTACTGGTCGGCATTTACGGCCACACGCACGAGGAAGCCGCGGACATGCTCGGCATCGCCGTCGGCACGTGCAAGGCGCAGTTGCATCGGGCGCGCGCGCTGCTGGGTGCGCGCCTCGACGCGGACGCAGGAGGCGCGCGATGACGAATCGAGACGAACGCCGCGACGCCGCGTCGCTCGGGGAGACGCGGCTCGATGCGTGGCTGCGGGACCTGCCACAGGGCGTGGAGCCGAGCCGCGACCTGTGGCCCGCGATCGAGGCGCGGCTCGAGCCGCGTGCCCGGCGGTGGGCTCCTTCGTGGGCGTGGCAGGCGGCCGCGGCCGTGCTGCTCGTCGCAGGATCGTCGCTGCTGACCGCAACGCTGCTCGACGACGACGGCACCTCCGGCAAGATGGCGGCAACGCCCGGGGCGACGGTGGCTGCGCCGGCAGACGTTTCGGCCGCGGCCGTGCCGGCGAACTATGCCGCGGGCTCGCAGCTCGATCCCGAGTACCTCGCCGCGCGCAGGCAGCTCACGGCGATGCTGAACGAGCGCATCGCCAACCTGCCGGACTCGACGCGCGCCAAGCTCGAGCAGAACCTGGCCGAGATGCGTCGCGCGGCCGAGCAGATCAACGCGGCGCTCGCCGAGCAACCGGGCGATCCGCTGCTGCAGGACCTGTTGCTGAAGACCTACCAGGACGAGCTCGCGGTGCTCGCCAACGTGAACCAGTTGACCAACGCTCTCGGCAGCTCCGCCAGCGACGCGACGAAGGCGGAATCGAAGAGGATCGATCTATGACTTGCGACGTGCATTCGAGGCCCCACCGGTCGATCGCCACCGGCTGCGCCCTGGCCGGCCTGCTGGTGGCCGGCGCGCTGCCGGGCAGTGCCTGGGCGGGCAGTCCGATCAACAAGCGCACGGCTGCCGATCCGCAGGGTACCGTCGAGGTGTCGAACGTCGCCGGGACCGTCACGGTCACGGGCTGGGACCGCAACGAGGTCGAAGTCACGGGCGAGCTCGGCGACGGCACCGAAAAGCTCGAGTTCACCAAGTCGAACAAGCTCACGCGCGTCCGCGTGGTCGTGCCGAACCGCGCCTACAACGTCGACGACACCGACCTGATCGTCAGGATACCGGTCGCGAGCGTGCTCTCGATCAATACCGTCAGTGCCGACGTCACGGTCAACGGCGTGCTCGGCGCCCAGCGGCTGCAGACCGTGAGCGGCGACGTGCGGACCGAGGCCGGCGGCGAGGACGTCGAATGCCGTACGGTCAGCGGCGACGTCCTGGTCAACGGCAACGGCTCGGGTCGCAAGGGGCTGGTGTCGATCACGACCGTGAGCGGCGATGCGACCGCGACGAAGGTCGCAGGCGAAGTGAACGGCAACACGGTCAGTGGCACCTTCGTGCTCGGCGTGGGCGAGATCACGCGCTCGCGGCTGCGCTCGACCAGCGGCGACGTCGGCCTGACCGGGCAGCTCGCCCGCGACGCGCGTCTCGACATCGAGAGCATCAGCGGCGACGTCCGCGTGGACCTGGTCGGCAGCACGGCGGGGCAGTACGAGGTCTCGAGCTTCAACGGCGAGATCCGCAACTGCTTCGGGCCGAAGTCGGTGCGCACCAACGAGTACGCCCCGGGCCGCGAGCTGCGGTTCCAGGACGGCGACGGATCCGCGCGCGTCCGCATCAAGACCTTGAACGGCGACATCGGAGTGTGCCGAAAGAAGTAATCTCGCGTATCCGCCGCCCGCACGCCGGGAATGGAGGCCTGGGCTCGCGCCTGCCACGGATTCATGGACAATACGCTCGGAACCAATGTCTACGGTCCGTTGCGGCCTGATGCGTCAGGCCCCGCCGCGGAGCGTACGGCCACCGGGACGAGGAGAGGTTCGGGCAGGCTCATGGGCTTTCTCGCGGAAGTGAAGCGACGTCGGGTCGGCAAGGTCGCCATCGGCTATGGCGCCGTTGCCTGGGCCGTCACGGAAGCCGCCTCGGTCGTGCTGCCGGCGCTCTACGTGCCCGAGTGGGCGATGACGCTCATCGTCGTCTTCCTGATGCTCGGCTTCCCGATTGCGATGGTGCTCGCGTGGATCTTCGATGCCACGCCCGAAGGCATCCAGCGCACCGCGGCTCTGCCGGGCACGCCCGAGCGCGCACGCATCCGCATGCGCGCGGCGTATGGCATCGTCGTGCTGGTCGCGATGGCGGGCCTGGGCTACCTGCTCTACGAGCGCGGCCTCGGTCGTGCGATCGCCGGCGAACCGCATGGCTCGATCGCGGTGCTGCCGTTCGCGAACCTGAGCGGCGACCCCGCCAAGGACTACTTCAGCGACGGCATGTCGGAGGAGCTGCTCAACCTGCTGGCCCGCGTGCCCGGGCTGCAGGTCGCGGCGCGGACCTCCGCGTTCGCCTACAAGGGCAAGAACGTCGACATCCGCGAGGTCGGGCGCGAACTGGGCGTCGAGACGGTGCTCGAAGGCAGTGTGCGCCAGGCCGGCGACAAGGTCCGCATCACGGCGCAGCTGATCGACACCGAGACGGGGTTCCACCTCTGGTCGGAAACCTACGACCGCGAGCTCAAGGACATTTTCGTCGTGCAGGACGAGATTGCGCAGGCGATCGTCGACCGGCTCAAGATCCAGCTCGCGCCGGAGGAGCAGCAACTGGCCCAGCGCGAAAAGGCGCCCACGCAGGACGTCAAGGCGTACGAACTCTACCTGCAGGGCCGGGCGATCTGGAAGAAGCGTGGCGAGGACAACCTGCGTCGCGCCATCGAGCTGTACCAGCAGGCGCTTGGGCGGGACCCGGCGTTCGGCCGGGCCTACGCGGCGCTGGCATCGGTCTACGCGGTGATGCCCGGTTACACCGAAGAGGACGACGACGAGGAGCAGTTCTTCAAGCTGGCCGCCCAGTCGGCGCGCCAGGCGCTCGCGCTCGATCCGAAGATCGGCGAGGCGCACGCGGTGCTCGCGCAGGTGAACTCCGACCGCGGTAACCTGCTCGACGCGGAGGCGGGGTTCTTTTTCGCGATCTCGCTCGAGCCGAACGAGCCCACGCCCCACCACTGGTACTCGATCCTGCTCACGAAGGTCGGGCGGCTCGACGCAGCGCTCGGCCAGGCCAAGCGCGCGTTCGAGCTCGACCCGCAGTCGCCGATCCTCGCCGCCAACCTCGCCAACACCTACCTGCTGCGCAACGACAACGAGCAGGCGGTGCGGTATTCGAAGCTCGCGAGCGAGCTTGGTCTCAGCAGTGCCAACAAGGGCGTGGCCGCGATGGTCGCGCTGCGTGAAAAGCGTTACGACGACGCACGGCGCGAGTTCGAGAGCCAGGACCACCTGCCGGACGGCCTGCGGCCGCTTATCGGCTACTGGATCGATGCGATCGTCGACCCTTCGAAGCGCCCCGAGGCCGTCGCGCGCATGCGCAGCCTCGACCCGAAGATCGCAAAGCAGACCGAACTGCTGATGCCGTACCTCGAGCTCGGGCAGACCGACCTCGTCTACAAGATCATGTTCGAGTCGCTTGCAGCCGACCGCATGGCCTGGGTGAACAACTGGGACATCATGAATGCCTGGTCGCCGGAGAGCGTCGCGTTCCGCAAGGATCCGCGTTTCCAGGAACTCGTGAGCAAGATGGGCCTCGTCGACTACTGGAAGCAGTACGGTTACCCCGACCGTTGCAGCGCCGGTGCGGGCGACGTCGCGATCGTCTGCGCTTCGTGACCGCTATTGCGGCGTCGAATGCCGATGCCTCGGGCGCACGTCGCCTGACCACGGCCGCCGATTTTGCCCCCGCGCTGCTACGCTGGTACGAGAGCGACGGTCGCAAGGACTTGCCGTGGCAGCGCGACCGCACCCCGTACCGCGTCTGGGTATCCGAGATCATGCTGCAGCAGACGCAGGTCGGCACGGTGCTCGGCTACTACGAGCGGTTCATGGCCCGTTTCCCGGACGTCGACCGGCTGGCCGCGGCCCCGCTCGACGAAGTGCTGCACCTGTGGTCGGGTCTCGGCTACTACGCCCGCGCCCGCAACCTGCACCGCGCCGCGCAGGCGATCGTCGCGAAGCACGCCGGGCGGTTTCCGACCGCACTGGACGACGTCATGGAACTGCCCGGCATCGGGCGCTCGACGGCCGGCGCGATCCTCGCGCTGTCGCGTCGCGAGCGCCATCCGATCCTCGACGGCAACGTCAAGCGCGTGCTCGCGCGTTATTTCGCAGTGTCCGGCTTTCCCGGCGAGCCTGCGGTCGAACGACGGCTGTGGGAACTGGCCGAGGCGTGCACGCCGCTCGAGCGCGTCGACCTGTACACGCAAGCCATCATGGATCTCGGTGCGACGGTCTGCACCCGCTCGAACCCCGCCTGCCTGTTGTGCCCGGTCAACGCGGGCTGCGCGGCGCGTGCCGAGAGTGCCGAGCACCAGTACCCGGCACCACGGCCGCGCAAGACGCGTCCGCGACGCGAGGCGTGGCTGGTGCTCGCGCGGCGCGGTACGAAAGTGCTGCTCGAGAAGCGGCCGCCGACCGGAATCTGGGGCGGTCTCTGGGGGGTGCCGGAGTTCCCGACGCAGGCGCACGCCACGCAATGGTGCCGCGAACACCTCGCGTCCGTCTCGGCAGGGCACGCGGGGGAGGCACTGCACCATGCCTTCAGCCACTTCGATTACGAAATGAAGCCGATTTACGTGACCTGCTCGGGCAAGGCCGCGACGCTGCGCGACGATGATCGTTATCGCTGGTACGACACGGTCGCGCCGGCCGCCGTGGGCCTGCCGAAGCCCATCGCCACCCTGCTGCAAAGGGCTGTCGCCCCGGAACGAGACCCATGACGGACCCGACCACGACCGATCCACGAACGCTGCGACGCTGTGTCGCCGCCGGCGCGCTGCTGATGCTGCTCGGCGTGATCCTCGGCGCATTCGGCGCGCATGCCCTGCAGCAGGTGCTGTCGCCGCGGCAACTCGCGAGCTACCAGACCGGCGTGCTGTACCAGCAGTTGCATGCGCTCGCGCTGGTGCTGGTCGGCCTCCTCGCCGGCGTGACGCCGCGCTCGTCCTGGAGTGGCCGGGCGGCGGCGCTGTTCGGTGTGGGCATCGTGCTGTTTTCCGGCTCGATCTACGCGATGGCCGCGGGTGCACCGCGTGCGCTCGGCGTGGTCACGCCGATCGGCGGAGTGAGCTTCATGCTCGGGTGGGCGTGCGTCGCGCTGCAGGTCTTGCGGCGGCCGTCGACCTCGACGGGCTAGACACGAGACTGTCGAGCGCGCGTACGCGCGTGTCGCATCGCGCGATGGCGCATGCGGCGGCGACGTCCTGCAACGATGGCATGGATCGGCCGACAGCGCGCCCACCGTATCCCTGTACCGTCGAACCGTCATTCCCAGTGGAGACGGCGCATGGCCAGTCGATACGGCAAGACGGCAAAACGCAAGGTGGCCCGTGCGATGCACGAGCGCAAGGCGGGAACGTTGCGCAGCGGAGGCTCGGGACGTCGCGTCACGAGTCGCAAGCAGGCGATCGCGATCGGCCTCTCCGAGGCACGCAAGGCCGGTGGCAAGGTGCCGCGCAAGAGCAGCAAGTCACGGACGGCGGCGCAGCGCGGCCGACGCAAGACGACGTCGGCCAAGCGCAAGAGCAGCCGCTGAAGCGGGCATTGACGACGGGCGGCGGCGTGTCGTCCGCAGGGGCGGCACGCCGCAGTCATTTCGGCCGCGGCTCCATGGCCGGCTCGTCGTCACGCGACGGTTCCGAACGCGATGTCCGTACTGCCGCGACGAGCGCCCGTGCGCTCCGGCGCACTTCCTCCTGCACGAAGGTGTCGCGATCGAGCGCGTCGTGACTCGTCGCATAGGGCTCGTAGTAGCCGACATACCGATCGAGCGACGCGCCGGCCGGCACCAGCTGCATGTCCGTGAGCCAGTCGTCGAGCGAGCGGCGCAGCGTGAGCACGCCCTCGGCGTCGCCGTGCACGACGACGCAGAACCGACGTCCGGCCAGGTGACGCGGGAACGGCCAGCCGGCAAGTTCCAGCGCCTTGGCGCGCGTCGGGTCCTTGCCCTGCGTCGTCGTCGGATCCGGATTGCCGCCGTCCGCGCACACGAGCCGGTCGATCATCAGCTTGAGCACCGCCGGCGCCTGGTACCAGTAGACCGGCGTCACGATCATCACGCCGTGCGCCGCGACCCATCGCGGATACAGCTCGTTCATCCAGTCGTTCACCTGGCCCATCGCGTGGTTCGGGTAGCAGGAGCACGGCCAGTGACACAGCGGCATCGCCGTCGATACGCAGGCCTTGCACGGCAGGATCTGGCGGCCGTACTGCGCCGTGAGCAGGCTCAGGTCGAGGAAGTCGCATTCGAAGCCTGCTGCCTGCTCGATCTCCATGCGCGCGACCTGCGCGAGCCGGAACGACTTCGACATTTCGCCGGGACAGGTCTGGTCGTGCCGTGCGGCGCCGCAGACCAGCAGCACGCGCGACGGGGTCGCGGGATCGCGATGACGTTCCCGTGCGCGTTCGATTGCAGCGCGCGTCTCGAGCCATTCGACCGGGAGTTCGAACGCGGGGTCCGCAAAGCCGGGACCCGCCGCGCGCTTGCGCGGGCTCTTGTGGTATTCGTCATAGTTGCGCCAGGCGAGCTCGACGATGCGGTCGATCTCCGGCTTCAATGCGTCGAACGCGGGATCGCTGAAGCGCTCCGTCAGCCGGCGCGCGAAATCCGCGCGTGACAGCTTGACGTCGCCTTGTCCCGTGCGCGGTGCGGGCGTCTGTTCCGGAATCGGAGGTAGGGAACCCATCCTGGACTCCTTCAGCGTGCACGGAGCGCATGACCGATGGTGGTGCAGTCTGTGGCGCGACGAGACGGTGCGCCGTCGTCCATCGTGACGCAGCGCTGGCGGCGGGTTCCGATGCCGGCCCTACGGGGTTGGGCGGGGGCGCCCGTGCAGTCGGGCAGGATTCGATGCGCAGGCGCGCGTACGGCGCCCGCTCAGGACGATTCGATGGCCGCAGCGACCGTCACCAGCACGCGCGGTGACAACACGAGGCCCAGGTGGGTTTCGGCGACCTCGACGTGACGCACGTTCGGCGACCACTCGTCGATGCATGCGCGCCACGCGACGATGCCGTCGCGCCTGGAGTACACGGCCGTCACCGGCACGTCGAGTGGCGTCGCGTAACGGTCGGCGACGGCGCGCTCGACTTCGTCGAGGTCGTGGCCCTGCGACCGATACCAGCCGGCGGTGGCCGTGTAACGCGGGCCGCCAATGACCGGGCTGCCCAGCGTGATGACGTGACGCACGTGCGACGGTTGCTCACGCGCGTACTCACGCGCGATGTAGCCGCCCAGGCTCCAGCCCACGAGCACGACCGGCTCGCCGTGTGCGTCGATCGCCGACTCGACGCTGCGACGCAATTCCGCGCGCAGCCGTTTCACTTCACCGGTGTTGCGCCCCAGGCCCCAGTCGCTGACGCGGTGGCCACGACGCCGCAGGCCCGCTTCCATCGAGCGCATCGAACGCGGTGTCGCGCTGAACCCCGGCAGGAGCAATACGGTGCGTGGCGACGCAGCAATGTGGGAGCCGCGCGCGAGCCACTCGGGTGCCCAGCGCACGACGTCGAGTGCCACGCGCAGCTCCCGGAGCCAATCGAGCCGACCCGGCGCACGGATGGGCGCGTACTGGATCCTCATGCGCGCGCTCGAGGCGGATGTACGCGCGTGTGTCCGTCACGCCCGACGCCGCACGCCTCGGAGCCCCGGTCGGGGCCGCTACGCCAAGGGGTGGTGGCGCGGCACTCGATCACTTGCCGGGGTCGACGTACTCGGTCGGCTTGGCGGAACCGCCGCCGAACAGGAACTTTTCCATTTCCTCGACGAGGAACTTGCGCGCCTGCGGTTCGATCGGTGACAGGCGATATTCGTTGATCAGCATCGTCTGGTGCCTGATCCAGGCCTGCCACGCCTCGGCCGAAATGTTCTCGTAGATGCGCTTGCCGAGTTCGCCCGGATACGGAACGCGCTCGAGGCCCGGTGCTTCGCGCTGCAGGTACTGACAATGGATGGTGCGTGGCATGTTCGCTGGCAGGTCTGTCGATGGTTATGCGACGGCGTGCGGCGCGACGATCACGCCGTCTTCGTCGACGTAGATGAATTCGCCCGGCCGGAACGTGACGCCCGCGAACCGGACCGGCACGTCGCGCTCGCCCTCGCCACGCTTGTCGCTGCGCAGCGGGATCGTGCCGAGTGCGCGGATCCCGAGGTCCATGCGGCCGAGCTCGGCGGAGTCGCGGATGCAGCCGTGGATGACGATGCCGGCCCAGCCGTTGCGCACGGCGGCCTCGCCAAGCCGGTCGCCGAGCAATGCACAGCGACGCGAACCGCCGCCGTCGACGACAAGCACCTTGCCCTCGCCGGGGGCCTCCACGGCCTCGCGCACGCGCGAATTGTCCTCGAAGCAACGGACCGTGCTGATCGGGCCGTGGAAAGCGCGCCGCCCGCCGAACATGTGAAAGACGGGTTCGCAGACCTGCAACAGGTCGGCGTGTTCGTCGCAGAGGTCGGCCGTGCCCTTGGTCAGCGTCGGGGTCGTCATCGTGTCGCAGGCCTCGTGATTTGCGGCGGCGCCGGCCGACAGGCCGGTGCGGCACGCACGCGTGCGACGGCGATTATACGGTGCGCGATCGACCGATCACGTATGCGCGAGTTTGTCGCGGCACCAGCACTCTTGCCCGGGCGCCTCACAGGCGCCCGGGCACCGCAGTGCCAGCCGGGCGAGTGCTCCAGCGTGCAGGCGACGCGGTCGAGGGCGTTCCTGCCGCCGGAGCGGGCGAATCACTGGATCTGGATCTGTCGCGGCTGCTGCACGACCTGCTTCTGCTTCGGGATCCGGATCGCGATCACGCCGTCACGGCATTCGGCGGAAATACCCTGCTCGTCGGCGTCCTCGGGCAACGCGAAGCGACGCGCAAACGAGCCGTGGAAGCGCTCGATGCGGTGCACCTTTTCGCTTTCCTCGCGCTTCTCCTGCTTGCGCTCGCCCGAGAGCGTGAGCACGCCGTCCTGCACGGTGATGTTGACGGCTTCCTTCGGGACTTCCGGCAGCTCCGCCTTGATCACGTACTCGACGTCGTTCTCGCTCACGTCCGCGAGTGGCGCCCATTCGCGCATCTGCGGCTGCTGCGCTTCGTTGCCGAAGGCGCCGCCCTGCACGGTCGGCCAGCGCCGCACCGTGTCGGCAAAGAAACGGTTGAACACTTCGTCCATGTCACGGAACGGTTCCCACTTGATCACTCGCATGGCGTCACTACTCCTGTCAGACCTGGGGCTGCCCCTGCAGTCCCTCCGTGCCGCCTTAGATGTGCGCCTCCATCGGGGTTTCAAGGGGTGGCGGGTGCACCAAAGGAAACGGCGCGCCCGGTTGCCCGGACGCGCCGTCGGCTGAACGCCCGACCGTGAGATTACGGCCGCTTGACGTAGACCTTGCACCAGCCCTTCGCGGCCACGTTGCGGCCCGCGAAGATGTTGCACGGCACTTCGGCCGCGCCCGCCTTGGCCGCCGGCGCCTGCAGGCAGTTCGCGCAGAGCTGGCCCGGCTTGTAGTTCGGGTTGGCCTTTGCATCGACCTTGGTGGCGTCCTCGACGTAGCCAAGCGACTTCGCCTGCGGCTCGTTCGGGTCGACCTTTCCGGCCGCCGCATCGGCTGCACGCGACAGCAGCGACGAAACCGGCACCGCCGCGACGCCCAGGAGCGCGCCCTTCAGCAGGGTACGACGCGGAAACTTCTGTTCGGACATTTGGCTACTTCTCCTCGAGAGGGGACAATCGACCACGGCAAAATTGTACGCACGGTCGCGATGCTTGGCATTCGACCGTGAGCCGGAAGGGAGGTTTCCCCCGGCGTTCAAATAACCTTTCGCTATTGAGAATCAGTTGCATCTGTAGACTGCGGTGGCACCGGCCTGCCGATCCGCCCCTGCCGCGCAGCACCGACTTACGAATGTCCGATCCTCGTCGCAGCCGCTGGAAGAAGTACCTGGGCGTCTCCGTGAGCGTCGTGCTCGGCACTCTCGCTGCGTGGGTGCTGTGGCGCACGTTCCAGCGCATCAACGTCGCCGACGTCTTTGCGCAGATGCGCGCGACGCCGGCTTCGACGCTGGCGCTCGCGGCGGCGTGCGCGGCCGGAGCGTTCGCGACGCTGGCGTGCTACGAGGTTGCGGTCGTGCGTTACGTCAAGCATTGCATCGGCCGCGCCAAGCCGATGGTGACGGCGTTGATCGCGTTCCCGCTCGGCCATGCGGTCGGGCAGGCCATGCTCAGCGGCGGCGCACTGCGCTATCGCATGTACACGCCCGCGGGCTTCAGCGCGACCGAGGTCGGCGCGACCGTGCTGCTGGCGAACCTGCCCTACGGCCTCGCCTTCGGGTTGTGCCTCGACCTTTCGCTGGTGCTCGCGGCGACCACGCTCGAGCCGTTCTTCCGCATCTCGAGCGAGTGGCTGTTCACGCTCGGCTGCGTCGGGCTCGCCAAGGACTTCGGCTACCTGCTCGTCGTGATCGCGCGACGCAGGCCGATCAGGCTCGGTGGCTGGTCCGTGCCGCTGCCGACGCCGGCGATGACCGCGTTGCAACTACTGGTCGGACTGGTCGACGTCGGGTTGATCTCGAGCATCCTGTACCTGCTGCTGCCGGAGTCCGCGGGCATCGGCTACCTGCCGTTCCTGGCGGTCTATCTCGCGAGCGTGATGGCCGGCGTGCTGAGCCACGTGCCCGCCGGGCTGGGCGTGCTCGAGTCGATGCTGCTGCTGCTGTTGCCGGATGTGCCGCCGGAACAGCTGCTCGCGGCGGTGCTGATGTATCGCGTGATCTACGAAATCATTCCCGTGCTCGGGGCGCTCGCGCTCTGGGGCGCGTTCGAGGGCTTTTCGCGCGACGGTGCACGCGTGCGGCTGCTCGGCCGTGCGCCGTCGTCAGCGGCGGCCCACCCGGGCGGACAGGCCGACCATCGACAACAGTGAGTGGGCGAGCGCGCGGCCGCTCTCGTACGCGGTCTCCACGCGCGGAGCGATGCACCAGTCGCCGCAGGCGCCGGCGTTCGTCTCCTCGTCGACGAGACAGGGCATGCCGAGCGGCCGTTCGACCAGCGCGTGGCGCCAGCGGTGCGCGATCGCGTACGACGGCGCCGGCAATGCGACCCCGACCGCATCGGTGAAGGCCTCGAGCAGTTGCCGGGCCATCTGTTGCGAATCGACCTCGAGACGTTCTCGCGACCACGTCGACGAGGCGTGCACGACCCAGCACTGCGGTCGCGGCAGCCGCCCGGGCTTGCTCGAGTTGGACGCGGCCCAGACCAGCGGGCCCTGCGTCCAGCGCATGACGTCGACGCCGAAGTCGAGCGGCCGGTCGAACGCGAACATGCCGGTCCAGCACGGCGCCATGCGGACGTCGTTGAGGTGCCGGAACGAACGCCCGTGCGGGCCGAGCAGGCCTTGGGCCTGTGGTGCGGGCACCGCGACCGCGACCGCGCGGAAGACGCCGTTCTCGCGGCCCGAGTCGGTCTGCAGCTCCCAGCCGCGCTGGCCTGACAGCAGTTCGTGCACCGCGACGCCGGTCTGGATGTCCAGATTGCGGGCCAGTGGCCGCACCAGCGCGCTCATGCCGGGAGTGCCGATCCACCAGTCCTCGATCGGCGCGGGCCAGTGCGTGCGACCGTCCTCGACGATGCGGGGACGCCAGGCGTCGAGCACTCCGGCACGCACGGTCAATTGCGCGTAGTTCACGAAGGCCCGGCTGCGCGCGGTCAGGAACTGCGCCCCGTGGTCGAATGCCAGGTCGCCCTGCCGTCGCGTGGCGAGGCGGCCGCCGAGGCCGCGCGACCGTTCGAAGACCGTGACGCTCGCGTCGGCCCGCGCCAGCTCGTGCGCGCAGGCGAGGCCGGCGATGCCGGCGCCGATCACGGCGATCCTCACCTCAGCCATCCGCAGCAAGCCCTTGCGCAATCTGTCATCGAGCAGTGCAGCATGGTGATCCGGTCGTGACCGGTCAAGCGCATGACCGGCCGCGTGCGCTGGGCCTAGAATTGCGAAATCGGGCTTGAAAACTCGAACACACCCGGGGATGGTCCGCTCGTGAGCCGTACCGCAGCGTCTCTGCTACGCGAAGCCCTCGAAAACGTGGGCGTGCGCTACACGTTCGGCATTCCCGGCGTGCACAACACCGAGATCTACGACGAGCTGGCCAAGTCGCCGTCGATCACGCCGGTACTGGTCACGCACGAGGGGGGCGGGGCTTTCATGGCCGATGCGGTGAGCCGCAGCGGCGCGAGCCTGGGCACGCTCGTGATCGTGCCGGCAGCGGGCGTCACGCACGCGGCGAGCGGCATCGCCGAGGCGTTCCTCGACGGCATCCCGATGCTCGTGGTGTCGGGCGGGATCCGGCGCGACACGGGGCGCCAGTACCAGCTGCACGACGTGGACCAGCACGCGATGCTGAGGCCGATCACCAAGGGGACCTGGCTGGTCGAACGGCACGCCGACGTCATTCCCACCATCCACGAGGCCGTGCGTGTCGCGACGAGCGGCGAACCGGGGCCGGTCTTCGTCGAGATTCCGGTGAACCTGCAGTTGCTGACGGGCGATCCGGGTCCCTCGACGAGCCCGCGTTACCACGGGCCCGCATCGCCCGACGTCCGTTGCACGACCGCGAGCATCTACGCCGCCGCCGAGCAGCTGACGCAGGCGAAGGCGCCGACGATCTTCATCGGCTGGGGCGCGATCGACGCGACGGCCGAGGTCGCGGCACTCGCCGAGAGGCTGGGCGCGCCGGTGTCGACGTCGCTGCAGGGCACGAGCGCGTTCCCGGCGAACCACCCGCTGCACGCGGGCTTCTGTCTAGGTCGTGCCGCCGTGCCTGCGGTCGAGAAGTCGTTCGAAGGGACCGACTGCATGCTTGCGGTCGGCACGCGTTTCGGCGAGATCGCGACCGGCAGCTATGGCTGGGACCCGCCCGCGAACCTGATCCATGTCGACGTGAACCCGGCCGTCTTCAATGCCAACTATCCGGCCAGCGTCACGCTCGAGGGCGACGCCAAGCTCGTGCTGCAGAAGCTGCTCGCGGCGCTCGGCACGAACCCGCTGCCGGCCGTGGCCGCGCGTCGCACCGCCGTGGCAGCGACGATCGCGTCACAAAAAGCTGCCTACGTGGAGGAGTGGCTCCGGCACGACTCGAAGGGGCGCGTGAACCCGGCGCGCTTTTTCCAGGCGCTGCGCCGGCAGCTCGCCGACGACGCGACCGTGGTGCTCGACGACGGCAACCACACGTTCCTCGCGGCGGAGCTGATGCCGATCCACCGGCCGCGCGGCATGATCTCGCCGACCGACTTCAACTGCATGGGGTACTGCGTGCCGGCCACGATCGGCGCGAAGCTCGCGCGCCCCGAAGCGCAGGTGGTCGGCATCGTCGGCGACGGCGCGTTCCGCATGACGGCGATGGAGCTTGCGACGGCGACTTCGCTCGGCCTCGGCGTCGTCGTGTTCGTCTTCAACGACGGTGAACTCGCGCAGATCGCCCAGGCCCAGGAACTCCCGTACAACCGCAAGACCTGTACCGTGCTCGGCCCGCTCGACGTGGGCGGCGTGGCACAGGCCACCGGTGCCCAGTTCTTCCGGATCGACTCCGACGCGGCGATCGAAGGCGTCGTGCGCGACGCACTGGCGGTCGCGCAATCGGGCAAGCCCGCGCTCGTCGACGTGAAGATCGACTACTCGAAACGCACCCGTTTCACCGAGGGTATCGTCAAGACGAACCTCGAGCGCTTCGACTTTTCGACCAAGGCGCGGCTGGTCGGGCGCGCGCTCTGGCGGCGCATCAGCGGCTGAACATCACCTCTCCGGTTCTCGGGAGAAGTCGACCGCAGATCGGGTCAGGGCCTTGGCGCGCTCGTAAGCCGTCCGGTCTTCCACCGCGCTCCTGGTCTCCCGCGCGTCGCGATTCGCGCGGAGGAACCGCACGAATCACGGCGGTCCTTGCTCGAGCGGGCGCGCGACGATGGTGGCAAAGGCTGGCGCTTTCACATCAGCGCCGCCGCGCGCCGGACGCTCGAGCTGCGGCGTCCGACAAGTCGCGCGTAGAAAGACCGGACGTCCCCGGGCGCACAAGCCTTCACCCGGCTGCGCCGACCGCTCCCGTGCGCACGGGAGCGGTTGGGGGTCACCAGGCCTGCGCCATCGCCTCGCGTTGCCGCGCGTCGGGCATCGGCCCGAAACCGGCGCGGCAGTTGTCGCGCATGTGCTTCGCCTTCGAGGTCGCCGGGATCACGCAGGTCACGGCCGGGTGCGAGACGATCCACTTGAGGAAGTACTGGCCCCAGCTCGCCACTCCGAGTTCCTTCGCGATCGCCGGCAGCGGCTTGTCGCGGACTCGCTCGAACATCGCGCCGTCGGCGAACGGCCGGTTCGCCATGACGGCGATACCCCGTTCGCGGCAAAACGGCAGCAGGCGTTGCTCGGCCTCGCGCTCGGCGAGCGAATAGTTGACCTGGACGAAGTCGAACTTTTCCGCGGCCAGCACCCGTTGCAGGTCTTCGTGCGCGTCGGCTCGGTAATGGGTGATGCCGAGGAACCTGACCGTACCGGCGTCGCGCAGCCTGTGCAGCGTCGGCACGTGCACCTGCCAGTCGAGCAGGTTGTGGATCTGCAGCAGGTCCAGACGCGACACCTTGAGCGCCCGCATCGACGCGGCGATCTGCTTCTCGCCCGCCTCGCGTCCCTTGGTCCACACCTTGGTGGCGATCCAGAGCTTCGGCCGCAGGTGCAGCTCCTCGATCAGGTCGCCCAGCACCGCTTCGCTGCGGCCGTACATCGGTGACGTGTCGATCACGGAGGCGCCCGCGGCCTGCAATTCGCGCAGCACGTCGAGCAGCGGTGCGCGCTCGTCCGGCGCCACGCCGACGTCGAAAGTGTTCGACGATCCCATGCCGATGACCGGCACGACGTCGCCGCTCTTGCCGACAGGACGCGTCAGCATCGCGGTGGTTCCTGCAGTGCTCACGGTAGGCGCCTCCGCGCCGGGATCGTCGCTGGGCGACCCGGCTGCAAGCAGCAGCGATGAGGGGATGCCAGCGGTCGCCGGAAGCGTGGCCATCAGCGCGCACAGGCGCCGGCGCGTCAGCGACGCGACCGCGCGCGATCCGCCTGCCGCATCCGGGCGGGCGGAGGCAGACGAATGCCGGTTCACATCACCATTGCGTCCCTGCATGGCCGGCCTCGCCGTCGATCGTGGAGGGTCGGCCCAACATACCGGAAAAGCCGGCGGCCGACCTGCCGTCCATCCATCCTCGTCACACGCACCTACACGGTGATGGGCAGGATCGTCGTCTCCTTGATCACGGTGA
This sequence comes from Steroidobacteraceae bacterium, assembly GCA_035554635.1. GTDB lineage: Bacteria > Pseudomonadota > Gammaproteobacteria > Steroidobacterales > Steroidobacteraceae > RPQJ01. The sequence continues at coordinate 20,668 of DATMIB010000267.1, forward strand.
TGGTCACGGACGAGTTGATCGACTGCACGTTCGGCAGCTTCGACAGGTGGTCGAGGTAGAACGCCTCGTAGGCCTTGATGTCGCGCGTGACGATGCGCAGCATGAAGTCCCATTCGCCCATCGTCGTGTAGCAGTCGAGCACCTCGGGTCGCTCGCGGATCGCTTCGGCAAACGCAGCGATCGCGTCGCGGCCCTGCGTCGACAGTTTCACGTGGGCAAAGATCGTCACGTCGAGGCCCAGCGCGGTCCGGTCGAGCAGCGCGACACGCCCGCGGATGACACCCGACTGTTCGAGCGCCTGGATGCGTCGCCAGCAGGTCGTGGTGGACAGCCCCGTGCGGGATGCCACTTCGGCGACGGATAAAGCCCCCTCCCTTTGCAGCAGGTCGAGAATGCGTCGGTCGACCTTGTCCAATCTTGTCGGGGCTAAGTCCTCCATGAAGCACCTCTCCTTGAAATAGTTATTTCATCTTGCTGCACCGCAGTGCAACAATGTCCCCACCCCCATTTCCCCGTGAGTAATCTACCGCGCCGTCACTTCGTGCGCATCCGTACTGTGCGAGAAAGCATCGATGCCCCGTAAATCCAGACTTCACATCCCACGTCACCACTCCCGGCCGGGCGAGGAGCCCGATTTCAGTTACCTCGAGACGTCGCCGGCCGGGGCGGTGTCACGCCCGGACGTCAATGCGCGGGCGCGCGACATCGGCAATCTCGCGGTCGAACTGGTCCGTGTGCTCGATGACGACCACCAGGCGGTCGGACCGTGGCATCCGCACCTCGACCCGCAGGAACTGCAGGTCGGCCTGCGCCACATGTTGCTCACGCGCATCTTCGACGAGCGCATGCAACGCGCGCAGCGGCAGGGGAAGATCTCCTTTTACATGCGCTCGTTCGGCGAGGAGGCGGTCTCGGTCGCGCAGGGCATGGCCTTGCGGCCGCGCGACATGCTGTTCCCCTCGTACCGCAACCAGGGGCTTTACATCGTGCGCGGCCGTCCGCTGGTCGACCTGATGTGCCAGTTGCTCTCCAACACGCGCGACATGTGCAAGGGCCGGCAACTGCCCGTGATGTATCACTGGGCAGATGGCCGCATTTTCTCGATTTCCGGGAACCTCACGACGCAGTATCCGCAGGCGGTGGGCTGGGCAATGGCAGCGGCGATCAAGGGTGAGGACGACATCGGCGTGAGCTGGATCGGCGAAGGCTCGAGTGCCGAGGCGGATTTCCACCATGCCATGCTGTTCGCCTCGGTCTACATGGCGCCCGTGATCCTCAACGTCGTCAACAACCAGTGGGCGATCTCGACGTTCCAGGGTTTCGCCGGTGGCGAGCAGCGATCGTTCGCGGCACGCGGCCCCGGTTACGGCATGGCGGGCATCCGCGTCGACGGCAACGACTTCCTCGCCGTGCACGCAGTCACGCAGTGGGCCGCCGAGCGTGCGCGCACCGGCGCAGGCCCGACTCTGATCGAGCACGTCACTTATCGCGGTGCGGCGCATTCGACCAGTGACGACCCGGCGCGCTACCGCCCCAAGGACGACTACGAGAAGTGGCCGCTTGGCGACCCGGTCGAGCGCCTGAAGAACCACCTGATCGCCCTCGGCGAATGGTCCGAGGAGCGCCATGCCGCCCTGTACAAGGAGCTCGAGCAGCACGTGTCGGAAAGCTGGAAGGAAGCCGTGCAGTACGGCACGCTGAGCGACGGGCCGCGTCTCAACCGCGACCTGATGTTCCAGGACGTGTTCAAGGAAATGCCGGAGCACCTGCGCAAACAGCGCGAGCAGCTGCGTGCGGAGCAGGGGGGCTGACCATGGCACAGATGAACATGATCCAGGCGCTCAATTCGGCCATGGACATCATGCTGGCGCGCGACCCGAACGTCGTCGTGCTCGGCGAGGACGTGGGCTACTTCGGCGGCGTGTTCCGCGTCACCGACGGCCTGCAGCGCAAGTACGGCGAGCACCGCGTGCTCGACACGCCGATCGCCGAAGGTGCGATCGTCGGTGCCGCGATCGGCATGGGCGTCAACGGCCTGCGCCCGGTCGCCGAGGTGCAGTTCGCCGACTACATCTATCCGGCCTGCGACCAGATCTTTTCCGAACTCGCGCGCCTGCGCTATCGCAGCTCGGGCGACTTCTGGGCGCCCGTCACGATCCGCACGCCCTGTGGCGGCGGCATCCGCGGGGGACAGACGCACTCGCAGAGCCCCGAGGCGATCTTCACGCACGTCTGCGGCATCAAGGTCGTGATGCCGTCGAACCCGTATGACGCCAAGGGCCTGTTGATCGCCTCGATCGAGGACGACGACCCCGTCGTGTTCTTCGAGCCCAAGCGCCTCTACAACGGCCCGTTCGACGGCGACGCGAACAAGCCCGCCGTGCCGTGGAGCACGCACTCCAAGGGCGAGGTGCCCGACGGTTACTACACGGTGCCGATCGGCAAGGCCGAGATCGTGCGCAAGGGCAGTGCCGTCACGATCGTCACCTACGGCACGATGGTCTACGTCTGCGAGGCCGCCGCGAAGGCGCTCGGCATCGACGCCGAGATCATCGACCTGCGCTCGATGGTGCCGCTCGACGTCGACACGATCTGCACGTCGGTCCGCAAGACCGGCCGCTGCCTGATCGCGCACGAGGCGACGCGCTTTTCCGGATTCGGCGCGGAGCTCTCCGCGACGATCCAGGAGGAGTGCTTCTGGGACCTCGAAGCGCCGATCCAGCGTGTCGCCGGCTGGGACACGCCGTACCCGCACGCGTTCGAGTGGGAGTATTTTCCTGGCCAGCAGCGCGTTGCGATCGGGCTCAAGGCCGTGGTGGAGGCTGCATGACCCGTTACGTCTTCAAGATGCCCGACCTCGGTGAAGGCACTGTGCAGGCCGAGGTCGTGGCCTGGCACGTCAAGGTCGGCGACGACGTAAGGGAAGACCAGGTCATGGCCGAAGTCATGACCGACAAGGCGGCGGTCGAAGTGCCGTCCCCAGTCAGCGGTCGCGTCGTCTCGATCGCCGGGCAACCCGGCGACACGATCCGCGTCGGCGCCGAACTGATCGTGTTCGAGACGGAGTCGAGCGAGGACCTGTCCGTTCCGGCTCCCTTGCCCGCGCACGCGGGAGAGGGCGGGGGTTCCGCTTCTTCGCCTGCGTCAGCCGGAGAGGGTGGGGGTGAGGGTCCGAAATCTTCAGCTCCCTCGCCCGCTGCTGTCGCAGCGCCCTCACCCGCTGCCGTCGCAGCGCCCTCACCCGACCTGCGGTCGGCCTCTCCCACCGAAGCGGGAGAAGTGTCCGGCGGACGCGTCAAGGCTTCACCGGCGACGCGTCGCAAAGCACGCGAGGCCGGCATCGACCTGCGCCTGGTGCACGGCTCCGGCACCGGCGGTCGGATCACGCCCAAGGACTTCGAGGCGGCGCTGAACGGCGGCGCGACCCCGGCTGCCCAGGCCGGCAACGGCAAGACGCAGGGTTCGCTGCTGCAGGCGCGCACGGGCGTCACCGAGGTCAAGGTGATCGGCGTGCGACGCCTGATCGCACAGCGCATGACGGACGCGGCGCGCACGATCCCTCACTTCTCGTACGTCGAGGAAGTGGACGTCACCGAACTCGAGTCGCTGCGCCAGCACCTGAACTCGAAGCAGCCGAAAGGCACGCCCTCGCTCACCTACCTGCCGTTCCTCGCCGCCGCCATCGTGCGCGTGCTCGAGGAATTCCCGCAGTGCAACGCGCACTACGACGCCGAACGCGGCGTGCTGCTGCGCCATCACCCGGTCCACCTCGGTGTCGCGACGCAGACGCCCGACGGTCTCAAGGTGCCGGTCGTGCGTCACGCCGAGGCGCGCACCCTCTGGGCGCTCTCGGACGAGATCCGCCGTGTCTCCGAGGCGGCACGTGCGGGCAAGGCCACGCGCGAGGAACTCACGGGCTCGACCATCACCGTCACGAGCCTCGGCAAGATGGGCGGCATCGTCTCGACGCCGATCATCAACGCGCCCGAGATGGGCATCATCGGCGTCAACAAGGCGATCGACCGGCCGGTCGTGCTCGACGGCGCCGTCGCGATCCGCCGCATCATGAACCTCTCTTCGTCGTGGGATCACCGCTTCGTCGACGGATACGACGCCGCGGCGATGATCCTTGCGCTCAAGGACCTGCTCGAGCACCCCGCGACGATCTTCATCCCCGGCTAGACTGACGGACCAGGACGGACGTACCCATGAACGCTGTAGCACCCGAGACGCCCATGACCACGACGACCGCGACCCCGCGCCCCGCCTTCGGCACCGTGCTTGCCGACCAGATGAGCATCGCCACCTTTGCAAACGGTGCCTGGTCCACGGACCAGCTCGTCCCGGTCGCGCCGCTGCCGATGCATCCGGCCGCGCACGTGCTGCACTACGCGAGCACCTGTTTCGAGGGCTTCAAGGCGTATCGCTGGGCCGACGGCAGCGTGCACGTCTTCCGCATGGACCGGCACATCGCACGCCTGCGGCAGAGCGCGAAGCTGCTGAGCCTGCCGATCCCCGATGCGGCGCAGCTCGAGAAAATGATCCTCGCGACCATCGACCGCAATCGCGGGCAGGTGCCCGAGCCCCCGGGCGCGCTCTACATGCGACCGGTGCTGTTCGGCACCATGCCGAACATCGGTGCCGCGTCGCAGCCGTCGAACGAAGCGACACTGATCGTGCTTGCGAGCCCGGTCTGGGATTACTTCGCCGGCGGCATGAAGCCGCTGCGCATCTATGTCGAAGACCAGCGGCACCGCACGGCCGAACACCTCGGCGTCGTCAAGACGGGTGGCAACTACGCGGCAGCCATGGGCCCGACGCTCGCGGCCAAGGAAAAGTACAAGATCGACCAGGTGCTGTTCTGCCCGGACGGCTCGGTCCAGGAAACGGGCGCCGCCAACTTCCTGCTGATCCGCGACGGTCACATCCTGACGCGCAGCCTCGACTCGACCTTCCTGCACGGCGTCACGCGCGATTCGCTGCTGACGATGGCAAGCAGCCACGGCTTCAAGGTCGAGGAGCGCGTGTTCGACGTCAAGGAAATGCTCGAGTGGGTCAAGACCGGCGAGGCTGCGCTCTCGGGCACGGCTGCGGTGCTGGCGGGCGTCGGCACGCTCGTGCTCAACGACGGCACCGAAGTGAAGGTCGGTAACGGCGACGTCGGTCCGGTGACGCAGAAGCTGCGCACGGCGCTGGTTGCGATCCAGAACGGCACGGCACCCGACACGCAGGGCTGGACGCGCAAGGTCTGATCGAGAGGGCGTCCGGGAGACGATCCGAAAGGCCTGACGCCCGCCGCCGGTACCAAGGCGCGGGCGATGGGCCCAGGCCGTTCAGCCGAGCATCGGCAATCCGGGCGAGCGTCGCAGGAGGCGCGGGGCCAGCAGACCGCCCACCACCGCGATGCCCGCCACGTAGAGTCCGAGGGGCCCGGCCAGCGGCTCGAGCCCGGCGGTCGATTGCAGCGCGGCCGGGGCCACCGCACCGATGCCGAACGCGAGGGCGGCACCGACCGCCCCGGCACTCGCGGCGTTCAATGCCGCACGCCACGTGAGGCCGCGACGCAACTCCCGCAGGATCGAGCGGTATTCGTCTTCGGCCGCGGCCCGGGCTGCCTCCTTTGGCACCGCCCGTGCGAGCTGTGCGATCCGCTCCTGCAGTCGCGCGTCGAAATCGGCAGACAGCCGCACCTGCGGCAACGCGCCCGCCAGCGACGCATCGATCGCGCGCATTTCGTGGACGAAGGCGCGGCAGCGGCCGCATCCCTCGAGGTGCTGCTGCACCGCCATCACGCGCTCGGCAGCGAGCGCACCGTCCACCAGTTCGACGAGCTCGAACTCGTGTTCCTCGCAGGGCCCCAGGCCCGCGTAGGCAAGATCGCTGTTGTTCATGCAGCCTCCACTTCGTCCGGGCGCGCCAGCTCGGCCAGCCTCTTGCGCGCACGGAACAAAAGGTTCTTCACGGTGCCCAGTGGCATGCCGAGCACCTCGGCCACGGCTTCGTAGGACCGTTCCTCCAGGTAGAACAACCGCACGGCCTCCTGCTGGTTCGCCGGCAGCGTCTCGACCAGTCGCAGCAGGTTGTCACGTTCGGGGTCGCTGGCCGGCCCCGTGGCGACGCTGGCCGCCGCGGCCTGGGCCTCGTGCGAGTCCGGGTCGTCGAACGAGACGGTCGGCCGGCGCTTGCGCAGCTCCATCAGGCAGGTGTTGCGCGTGATCGCGTAGATCCAGGTCCCGAGCTGGGCCCGTCCATCGAAACCGGGCAGGGCTTTCCACACGCGCACCAGCGTCTCCTGTGTCGCGTCCTCGGCGGCGGCCCGGTTCTTCAGCATCGTCCAGGCGAGCCGGAACACCCGGTCCTTGTACTCGGGCACGATCAGGTCGAAGGCGCGGGCATGCCGGCCCGCGGCAAGGTGTTCTTCGATGGCCGTGCCCATGGCCCTTTATACGCGCCGGTCGGTCGAAAGGTTGCAGCCCGGGCGATGCAACCCTGCGCCGGATCCGCGCATATAACGGTCATCTGCCCAGGAGCATTCACCGTGAACGAAGAAGTCGTCGGCACCTTCATCCCGATCGTCGCCATCGTCATGTCGCTGCTGATCCCGATCGTGTTCCAGATCACCGACTACCGTCGGCGTCGCGACCTGGTCGAGGCGCTGCACCGCGAGCGCATGGCCTCGATCGAGCGGGGCATCGAACCGAAGCCGCTGCCGGAAGAGCTGCTGAACCCGTTCCGGCGCAACCGCGGTCCGAGGTACCTGCTGACCGGCATGATCTGGCTGTTCGTCGGCATCGGCATCTTCGTCTTCCTGGGCGCGGTGGCCGGTGACGACGTCCGCTGGCTGGGCCTGATCCCGGGCGGCGTCGGACTTGCGTACCTGCTGTACCACCTGATCGAGGGCCGTCACGAAAAGGCCGAGTTCGATCGTGCGAAGACCACGGCAGTGGTCGAATCCCGCGAATGACCTGACCCGACGTGACAGGCGTCCGGCCGGGCGCCCGTTGCGCGGTCCGCCTGACCGTCACCGCACGGGGCGACGCCCGCGTCGGCGAGACGCCGACTGACGACCACCACCCCGGGCTTGCGACAATGTGCGTCCACACCACAGGACGACCGGAGTCGCACGACATGTCGCCGACATCGCACCGCGCCGGCAGGCGCAGCCTTCGAGCGCTCGCACTTCCCGCACTCGGGCTGGTCGCCGCCGCGGCCTGTGCCGCCCCGGACCTGGCGACGCCGATCGCGACGGAGAAGGCCTCGGTGCGGCTCGAAACCGTCGCCACCGGTCTCGAACGGCCCTGGGGACTGGCGTTCCTGCCCGACGGTCGTGCGCTCGTGACCGAAAAGGCCGGGCGCCTCCGCATCGTCGGCACGGACGGCAAGCTCGGCGAACCGCTGGCGGGCGTGCCCGCGGTCGACACCAACAACCAGGGCGGGCTGCTCGACGTCGCCGTCGACCCCGCGTTCGCACAGAACCAGACGATCTTCTTCTCGTTCGCACAGCCGCGTGGCGACGGGCAGAACGCGACGGCCGTGGCGCGCGCCCGCCTCGGCGCGAAGGGGCTCGAGGACGTCCGCGTCATCTTCCAGCAGCAGCCCGCGATGGCGAGCGGCCATCACTTCGGCTCACGTGTCGTGATCGCGCGTGACGGCACGCTGTTCGTGACGATGGGCGACCGCAACATCGGGCGCGACAAGGTGCAGTCGCTCGGCACCGACATCGGCAAGGTCGTGCGCATCGACCGCGACGGCAACGCGCCGGCCGACAACCCGTATCGTGGCAAGCCCGGTGCGCGGCCGGAGCTCTGGTCGATCGGGCACCGCAACATCCAGGGAGCGGCGCTCGATCCGGCGACGGGCGAGCTCTGGACCAACGAGCACGGCCCCAAGGGTGGCGACGAGCTCAACCGCACGCTCGGCGGCCGCAACTATGGCTGGCCGCTCGTGACCTATGGCGTCGAGTACACGGGGCTGAAGGTGAGCGACAAGCGCGAAGCGCCCGGGCTCGAGTCGCCCGTGCACTACTGGGTGCCCTCGATCGGCGTGAGCGGCCTGGCGTTCTACACCGGCGCCGCGATGCCGGCGTGGAAGGGCAACGCCTTCATCGGCGGCCTCGCCTCGAAGGAACTCGTGCGACTGGAAATGCGCGACGGCAAGGTCGTGCACGAGGAGCGGTTGTTCAAGAAGGCGCTCGGCCAGCGCATCCGCACGGTCGTGAACGGGCCCGGCGGCGCGTTGTACCTGCTCACCGACGAGCCCGAGGGACGCATCCTGCGCATCGTGCCTGCGAACTGAACGACGCTGCCCGCCGCGGTCGCAGCGAAGTGCGTACAATCGCGGGCCCGGCGGGCCTGTAGCACAGCGGTTAGTGCAGGGGACTCATAATCCCTTGGTCCTGGGTTCGAATCCCAGCGGGCCCACCACATTTCCTGCATCGACATTCCTGTCGTGCACAGGGGCAGCTCACAGCGTCTTGCCGAATCGCGTCGCAGAGTGCGCCCTTGCCTTTGCCGCTTCGACTTCACGCTTCCGCGGCTCCGCGACCGTCACGAGCGACTGCACCAGTCGTTGTGCCGCCGCACTCACCTCGTCGACGGCGCGTTCGAACGCCGGCTCGTTGAGCTTCGACGGCTTGTGGTAGCCGCTCAGCTTGCGCACGAACTGCAGTGACGCGTCGCGGATCTCCGCCTCCGTCGCCGGCGGCTCGAAATTGAACAGCGTGCGGATGTTGCGGCACATGACGCGGGTCCTCGGCGTGGAGCTTCGACACGGCGAACATAGCATCGGCCGGGCGCCGCGGCCGCGGGCGGTCACGGCCCGGTGCGCCTGGTAAATCCGGCGCTGAACGGGTCCGTGCCGCTTGGTAGACTCGGCGCCGCCCTGGCCCATCCGTGGAGCGACGTTTGCACAAGCTGCCGCAACTGTTCGACAACAACCGACGCTGGGCCGAAGGCACCGAGCGCGAGCACCCCGGATTCTTTGGCGAACTCGCCGCGCAGCAGGCCCCGAAATACCTGTGGATCGGCTGCGCCGACAGTCGCGTGCCCGCGAACGAGATCGTCGGGCTCGCGCCGGGCGAACTGTTCGTGCACCGCAACGTCGCGAACCTCGTCCTGCACAACGACTTCAGCTGTCTGTCGGTGCTGCAGTACGCGATCGACGTGCTCCGCGTCGAGCACGTCATGATCGTCGGCCACTATGGCTGCGGCGGCGTGATGGCGGCATGGCAGGAACGGTCGCTCGGCCTGGTCGACAACTGGCTGCAACCGATCCGCGACGTCGCACACATGTACCGCGAACCGCTGCTGGCGTTGCCGACCGAGGAGCAGCGCATGGACCGGCTCTGCGAACTGAACGTGCTGTTTCAGGCGCGACGCGTGGCACGGACGACGATCGTGCAGCAGGCCTGGGAACGGGGGCACAACCTGACCGTCCATGCCTGGGTGTACCGCCTGACCGACGGCTTGCTGCGCGACCTTGCGTTCTGCGCGACGGACCTCACGAGCGCCGAGGCGGATTTCGCCCGTGTCGCGGGGCTCGGCACGATCGGCGGGGAAGTCGACCGCTGA
>DATMIB010000268.1:0-23926 GCA_035554635.1 Steroidobacteraceae bacterium
TCGCGATGCGCGACCACATAGGCATTCTCATACTCTGCCAGACCCATCCCTTCGTAGTCATAAGTTCGACCTGCCACGCTGGCCTTGCCCGGCTGAATCAATGCGCCTAGCAACTGGTCCGCCATTTCGGAGATATACGTCTCGCGGTCTGATCGACCGAGGTCTGGAGTGGCACAGCCACGTGCAAGCGACGCCTGGACCGCCCGCCTTGCCTCCGTTGCGTCAATGTTCATTACAGGCCTTGACCGGCGTAAAACGACCCAAACCAGACCTTCAGGCGCGGCTTTTGCGGAATCTCTGTAGCCAGCCGCCGAATAGCCCGCTGACGGTGACAAATACGGCAATCACAACGTCCGCGACAATGTCTTCCCCTCGGATGATCAGCACGAAAGCTGCACTCGTGAGTACCCCGGTCACGAATCCGTGGAACAGCGGGATTGCCTTGGCCAGTTTCGCCGCGAGATAGCCAGCGCCAACTGGCGCCAAGGAAAGTCAGACCATGGCAAGAGCCGCGGGAGATTCCGTCAAAGCATGGGACTCGGTGGGATCGAATCCGAAGAAGTTGGGCAGCGACGTTAGAGCAAAGAGCAGCGGCAATGGCGCAACAAAGAACGCGAACAGCGCTATCGCTACGGCACGCCACTCGATTGCAAGCGGGACATTCATCTTCGCAATCGAGCCTCCATTGCTGGCGTCCGCTGGTTGCCGATCTTACTCGCACCGACCGGCGGTTCCCGAATCTGAACGGGCCACTCATCGCCCTCGCGGTTCAGCACATACTGCGGCCGCGGTCTGCCGCAGCGGTTGGCTCGGCCTGCTACTCCGCCCCGAAGGGCAAGATCTCCTCGGACCAATTGATATCCGCTGCTACCCTGCCATCGGCGATAACTGACACGCAGTAGTCGAATCCGATTCGTGCCGTTGGGTCGTTCAATTCTGGCTTGGGCTTCCGCTCTGCGGTGACCTCGTACTTCGGCATCGGGCCCACCAGACGGAGCTGGGACAAGCCTTGCTGAATTGCCTGAACTGTATCTTCTAGCTCGGCCCACGAGACACTCGGCTCAAACTCGTGCGCGACATCGTTCCGCGTGCGCCGCGCTTCATGGAGCAGACTGCTATCGGGGAAAATCCCGAGGTCCCCGGCGGTGTTGATACGGCCGTTGAGATCTTCCTTGTAGCCATGCGACGTCGGCGAAACACCTCGCGCGGCAAGCCCTTCCTTCAAGGCCGCGTCAAGAACCGTCAGTGCTTTGACGTACAATAGCGAGGGAAGTAGCCGGTCGAACACGGGGTTGGCCGGTGGCATCCGAACGGTAAACGAGGTCGTCCAGAAGTACGTCCGATAGTTCTGCGCAAAGGCGCGGTCAATCAGGAACCGTCGCCATGCTTCTGCCACAGTCGCCACGAACTTTCCCCACCTCCCCTCGTCGAACCACCCTTATGCCGCACTGTCGCGGCAGGTTTCCGCATAAGCACCCGACTGCGGTTGCACGCGAGCGGCGACTTCCGCGGCTATAGTGCATCTCCACCGTCCGTTGCTGACCGATCTTACGCGCTAGCGACCGGCGGTTCCCGACCCATTGCGGCCATGGTGTCCGTGGCTTCAATTCCTTGCAATCAGCGCATGGACCGAATGACCTCGCTCCCCAGATGGAAATAGATGCTGGGGAGATTGAATCGCGGATCGTCCTCCTCATAGCTCACTTCGGATGCAGTGTCGCCCGCGCCTCTGATGATCTTGCCTTGCTTTGTGGCAAGGTACTCAAACAGTTCGCTGGTTACGATCTTGTATCGGTGCGTAAATTCAAGATTTTCCAGACCATCCTTTTCCTTTTTTGCTCGGAACGCGGCTTCCTCGGACAGCGACAAGAATTCGGTTGCGACGTTTCCGGCCTGCATGGCGGGAAATAGCCAGGCCCAACCGCAGTAGGCAACGAGCAGATCGTCGTCTTTGATGGCGTTCACCTTGTCGCCGAGAAATGACCAGGTCAGCCCTTTGTTCACAAAGCCACGTCCTTTCGCCCCGTCGGGCATCTCGTACTCGACGAGGTGCAATTCAACGTCGCCGTGCGTAATGAGGTTTCCCCTGTACGTACGCTTCAGGCGAGCCTGCTTCGGCAAGACACCGTATTCATTAGGGTGTGCCAGCCACTCGGCCATCTCCCTCTCAATGCGTCGTCTGGACCCGAAACCTAGCATGTATTTCTTGCGTTCCTGATTGTCATCGGCTTTTCATGCGGCAGATTGCGACCCGAAATGGTCATTTGATCAAAGCGCGTCGTGGAGTATCAGACAAAAAGGAGCGAGCACCGTAAGTGACGCATTGCACACCATGAGCCAATCCAACAGATCAACATCCTCGCCCTGGTCCTCCGGGTCGACTCGCACGCCATATATGGCCGGGAAGCCGTCACGTCGATCCATGAACCACTTCGCTACGAGCAGTGCGTTGACAACCACTACCGCATTCGCAGCAATCACGTTAGTTGCGAGACCGAGCACCCATACCGAGATCAAGGCCGTCAATGTTGACAGCGGAACAACCCAGCGCAGGGCGAGTTTCTTGAATCTATCCAGGTTCATGGGACATCAATCGACCCAAAGTCGCCATTGGTTAGTTGCGATTACCCAGTGCCCGCCACCTGTTCGGACAACTGGACTGCCGTCAGGGTCGTGCCGGCCAAGTTCGTCGTAATCTCCAGTCGGACAGCTTCTCCAATCCGCAAGTCACGAGATACCAGCGCACCGTAAGTAGCTGGATCCACGCACGTCCGAACGTCTTCGCCCCAATCCACAGAAAACGTGGCCACGGCATTACATAGCCTGCGGCGCCCGGTCAGTTTCTGATAGCCGGTAACGGTTGCCGGCACAAGGCTGGAATTTCCCGGCAACAGTTGCGCGCCAATCAGACCGATCCGGTAGGTCGCGAAAAGTGCTGTTAGCGCGGCCAGCACGGCAATGGAAATGCCTACGAGCACCCACGTCCCCGGCGAATCCTGCTTCAAGTTCCAATGTGGGGGCGGACGTAAATCTCTTGGCTTGAACCAATACACCAGCAACCAGATTGCGGCCGCTACCGCAATCGGCGCGCCGACGAACCAAATCGCTGGCCAGTTCACATTGAGTGTCGTCTGGCGATTGAAGAAAGGAGGCGAAGTGAAAAGGAAGGCCAGGACTCCCAAGCCCATCACCGAGGAAACAATCCACTCCAGTTCAAATACTGTCCCTTCTTCGGTGCTCAAGCTAGTTCATGCCCGCGTTGATTTGAAAATGACAGACTGCTGTCGCCCGAAACGGTCAGTAGTTTCTACCGCCATTGCTCGATGACCGCGACCAGGGAAGGCGCGACCGGCCTGTTGCACCATAGTTTATGAAATACGCGCCTATGACGACGAAGTTCAGACAGACAAGGATGCTCCTGAGGTCGTAATCGCCATCCTCCATCAACAACCACGGACCGAATAGAACGAACACCACGCCCAAGGTCCCACCCAGAACTCGAAGAAGCTTTCTTGTTGCTATCTCGTCGCGGTATTTCATCAGGTCGATGCGCGCTCCGTTCATGGCTCAACGCCACTTGCGAGTTCTGCTAAGGGTCGCATGTCGACCCAATCCAGACATACGGCATGGTCCCGGTTCTACTGCTCTGCTGACGCAGCTTCATGGCGCTCTTTGTCCAGTTGCTCATTGAACTCATCCAGCGCGCGCAACTTACGGATCTCGTCCGGTCCTCCATCGCCGTGACTACTCGCTGGCACCTTCTCTATATCGACTAAGTACACAAATTGGTAGCGCGGATCGTCCGGAATCGGTTGAAGGATTAGCTCTACTCCGGGTGACACGATCCAACTCGCAGACAGGGTCCGCAGGTTCAGTTTGGACGTCGCCAGTTGCTTCGAGGGTGCCGGAAGCATCGCGTACGGGGTTGTGCCCCCCGTCTCGGCCGCGATCTTGCGAGCCGCCTTCAGAGTGACCTCCTGAAGCCCGGTAGTGATCCAAATTGAGACTGGTGCGAAATTGGAGCCGCCCTGCCGCAACCAGGCGCTGTCTACAATCTCGCCCAACCAATTGGTCGTTAGGTCGTCGGGTATCGTGTCTCGGTCGAGGGTCTTCGTCTGGACGGTCACCGCCAATTCGGCGAACACCGGCTTCTTGAACGGCGTGATCGTGAATCGAGCCCCTTCTTCATCAAGAAGCTTCCAGTTGATATCCACGACCCGGAATCGATAGGCGAAGTAGCGGTCCTGGCGGAAATCGAAGTTCGACTTCGCCATGAGTTGCGCTTCAACCGCGGGATCGACCGGCATCAGCAACTCTGCCAACTCCTCCGCGGGCGAGGGAAGCGCGAAGGCACACAGTACAAGGCTCGTAAGGGTCGACCGCGTCCGGCGCATATGCCACCCCCTGTCTCGCAACCTGGTCGGGCCGATCTTATCGCTTCGCGACCGGCGCAATCCGACCCAAAACAGACCTTCACCAATTCAAGATGACGGGCATTGCAAGAACCATCAATGCAGCGATCAAACCCAAAATGTCCCAGAGGTCGTTTACGAACTCCGGGTCATCGGGTTCCACGATCTCACCACGGCCCCAGCCCGGGAGGTGTGACTCGCGACCGTGTGCGCGATTGTAGAAATACCGGCCTATCAGGCAGCCGAAGACGAACTGCATCGCTATGAGCAACACTGCGCGGCCAGTGTCATCAACCTGCGACAGGTAAGTCGCCGAGCTTATAACTAGGGTCAACGCCGGTATGGCAGAAGCCAACCGAATGAACGCCCTCCGGGGCGGCGAGTAATACGGCGTATTGTTGTACCAGATGGCTCCCGCCACCGGCCTGGTTTCGGCGGATGTAGTAGGTGCCGACGACCTGGCCCTCCTCCTCGGCCACGAAGGTGGTCTTGTCGTCGCCCATCCAGTACCGCAGCGCGGCCGTCTCGCTCATGTCCCGTTCGAGCGCGTACGTCTCGCCCGCGCGAATGACAGGTTCGACGATGCGCCAGATGGCGACGGCATCTTCTGGCGAGGCCGGTCGAATGATCACTGGGGAGCCCGCTGTGAAGGTCGTGCGCGAACAGCGCAACCGCTACGTCAGGAACCCGCCGTCGACGACGAGGAATTCTCCGGTCACGTACGCCGACGCCGGCGATGCCAGGAACAGCGCGGCGCCAGCGAGATCCTGCGGCTCACCGACGCGACCGAGCGGATTGGTGCCCAGGTAGTGCTCGACCTGCTTTTCGTCGGCGAGCAGTGCGCCAGCGAACCTGGTGCGGATCAGCCCGGGCAGGATCGCGTTGCAACGGATGCCGTGCGGGCCGCATTCCTTGGCGAAGGCCTTGGTCATGTTGAGCACGGCGCCCTTGGTGATCGAGTAGATCCCCTGCTGGGGCCCGGGGCGCACCGCGTTGACCGAGGCAATGTTGATGATCGAGCCGCCACCGTTGCGGCGCATGATGCGGCCGCCGAACACCGAGGCGTAGAAATAGCCGCGGATGTTGACGTCGACGGTCTTCTGGAACGCGCCGAGGTCGGTATCGAGCACGTGGCCGTAGTACGGGTTGGTCGCGGCGTTGTTGACGAGCACGTCGAGGCGACCGTAGTCCCCGTCGATCCGCGCGAAGAGCGCCTCGAGCGCGGCCATGTCGCCGATGTGACACGCGATCGCGCGCGCCTTGCCGCCCGCCGCGACGATGCCCGCCGCGACCGCCTCGCAGGCTTCCTGCTTGCGACTCGAGACGACGACCTCGGCGCCGTGCTGCGCCAGCCCCTGCGCGATCGCCTCGCCGATGCCGCGGCTCGCGCCCGTGACGAGCGCGACGCGCCCGGTCAGGTCGAATGAAACAGCCATGGTCCGCTCCCCTTCTCTTGCCGGTCAGCCCACGCGGAGCCGCGCCCGGGCCTCGTTGTACTCGGTCATCATGCGCGCCACGAGCTCGCGCGCCGGAAGTACGTCGCGAATGTTCCCGACGCCCTGGCCGGCACTCCAGATGTCGCGCCAGGCCTTCTTGTCCATGTTGCCGCTGGAGCCGAAGTTCATTTTCGACTTGTCGGCCTCCGGAAGCTGATCCGGGTCGAAGCCGGCCGCCGCGACGCTCTGCTTGAGGTAGTTGCCCTTCACACCCGTGAACAGCGAGGTGTACACGACGTCGTCGGAGCCCGACTCGACGATCATCTGCTTGTACTCCGGCATGACGCGCGCCTCGGCGGACGCCAGGAAGCGTGTGCCGATGTAGGCCATGTCGGCCCCGAGCGCCTGAGCCGCGAGCACGTCGGCGCCGCTGGACATCGCGCCGGCGAGCACGAGCGTGCCTTCGAAGAATTCGCGGATCTCCCGCACCAGCGCGAACGGACTGCCGAGCCCCGCGTGGCCACCGGCGCCGGCACAGACGACGATGATGCCGTCGACACCCTGTTCCGCGGCCTTGCGCGCGTGACGGACGCTGATGACGTCGTGGAACACGAGGCCGCCGTAGCCGTGCACGGCGTCGACGATCTCGCGCGGCGGTCGCAGGCTCGTGATGACGAGCGGGACGCGATGACGCACGCAGCTCGCCATGTCCTGCTCGAGGCGGTCGTTGCTCGCGTGGGCGATCTGGTTGACCGCGAACGGTGCGACCTTGAGTCCGGGATTTGCGGCCGCGTACGCATCGAGCTCACTGCGAATGCGCGCGAGCCATTCGTCGAGCACGGCCTGCGGTCGGGCATTGAGTGCCGGGAACGCGCCGACGATGCCGGCCTTGCACTGCTCGATCACCAGTTCCGGCGTCGAGGCGATGAACATCGGCGAGCCGATGACGGGCAAGGTCAGACGACCTTCGAACGCGGGCGGCAGCGGCATCGAAATCCCTCGTGCGTCATTCTTTCGCCGGATAGTACCGCTTCCATGTGGGCAGTTGCTCCGGCCAGTCGGCCGGCACCGCCCGGTCGTACGCACGCATGCGGCGATCGAGTCCCGGACCAAACGCGTCGAGGTACTCGGCGGTCGGCACGTAGTACATGAACGACAGCAGGCGCTCGGCGAAGCGCCAGCTCCCCTCCCACCGGCGATAGACGTCGCGGTAGCGCATCGCCGCGAGCATCGGCTGTCCCTTGCGCTGCATCTCCGCGTGCGAGAGCACGAGCCCGGTCGCGCGGTCGTCGTCGTCCGCATCGAACTCGACGAGGCGGTCGTGCGTGAAGTGGTTGCTCGGGCCGAGCACGGTGAAGCGGCCGAGGAACATGGCCACCGCGGCGTCGCGGCCGCGCGCGTCCATCACGCCGTCGGCGGAGCGGATGCGCACGTCCGGCGTGAAGAGCTGCGGCATCGCGTCGACGTCGCGGTCGTCCATGACCAGCCCGTACCGCATGACGAGTTCGCCGATCTCGACGCGGTCTTCGAGCTGTCGCAGCCGTCGTTCCAGGGTCGTCGTGGCCATCGTGCTCTCCTTCGGGTCGTGACCGGACTGTAGGCTCGCCCGCCCTCAAAAAGAAACAGGACTGCTTGTTTTTTTCAACGCGAGGGGTTACTAATCTCCTCGCTGCAGGGGGAGACGTTGCCGATGGCCCGAGCGAAGTCCGCCAGTCCGCCGCCGAAGCGCGGCGCCCAGTCACGTCGTGCGGTCGCACGCCGAACGCCGGCGGCGACGACGAAACGTGCGCCCGTCGTGTCGCTCCTGCCGTTCGCGGGAGAGGACCTGGCTAGCGCGCGCATCCACGTGACCACGATCGGCGACCTGCTGCTCACCGCGGCCGACCGTCAGCCCGACGACCTCGCGCTGGTGCTGCCGGAGCGCACGCTCACTTACCGCCAGCTCGCCGACGCGGCGCTGCGTCGCGCCCGTGGCCTGCAGGCGCTCGGCGTGAAGCCGTGCGACAAGGTCGGCGTGCTGATGCACACCTGCGCGGAATTCATGGAGACGCTGTTCGCGATCGCCTTCTGCGGCGCCGTGATCGTGCCGATCAACGCGCGCTACAAGTCCAGCGAGCTCGCCTACGTGATCGAGAACGGCGACCTCGTCACGATCGTCACGACCGATGCGGTCGCCGATTCGGTCAATTTCGTCGAACGCCTGAGCGGCGCGCTCAAGGACCTCTCGCGCAACCGCAATCCGCTCAAGCTCAAGGTCGCCGGTGCGCCAAAGCTGCGCAACATCGTGCTGCTCGGCCGCAGCCCCGCGGCAGGGTTCGTCACGGAGGCACAATTCGACGAACTGGTCGAAACCGTGCCCGTCACCGACGTGCATCGCACGCGGTTGCGGGTGCGGGTGCGCGACGTCGGGTTGATGCTCTACACCTCCGGCACGACGGCCAACCCGAAGGGCTGCCTGATCACGCACGAAGCGATGGTCCGCAACAGCATCGCGCTCGGCCGTCACCGCTACCGGCTGACACGCGACGACCGCATGTGGTCGCCGCTGCCGATGTTCCACATCGCCGCCGTGCTGCCGATGCTCGCGATCTTCGACGTCGGCGGCACCTACCTCACGATGGGCTACTTCGACGCCGGCGTCGCGCTGCGCATGCTCGAGCAGTACAAGGTCACGGCGCTGTACCCCAGCTTTGTCACGATCATGCAGGGGCTCGTGTACCACCCCACGTTCGCCGAGACCGACCTTTCGAGCGTCAAGCTCATGAACAGCAACTTTGCCGTGCAGCCGCCCGGTGTCGCCGAGCCGATCATGGCCGCGATGCCGCAGGCGCTGCAGGTCGGCAGCTTCGGCATGACCGAGGCGGCCGGCACGGTCTGCACCGGCGGCTGGGACGAATCGGAGAGCCGGCGCATTACCCGGCTCGGCAAACCGCTGCCCGGGCTCGAAGTGCGCATCATCAATCCCGAGACCGGCCGCGACCTCAAGAACGGCTTCCGCGGCGAAGTGCTCGTGCGCGGCTACTCGCTGTTCGAGGGTTACTACAAGGATGCGGAGAAGACCGCACAGGCGCTCGATGCCGACGGCTGGTTCCACACGGGCGACATCGGCTCGCTCGAAGACGACGGCACGATCATGTTCCACGGCCGCATCAAGGACATGCTCAAGGTCGGCGGCGAGAACGTCGCGGCGGCCGAGATCGAAGGCCTGCTCGGACGTCATCCGGCCGTGAAGCTCGCCCAGGTCGTCGGCATTCCCGACGCCAAGTACGTCGAGGTGCCGGCCGCGTTCGTCGAACTGAAGCCGGGCACCAAGGCCGGCGAAAGGGAGCTGATCGAGTTCTGTCGCAAGGAGATCTCGAGCTTCAAGGTGCCACGGCACGTGCGTTTCGTGACCGAGTGGCCGATGTCGAGCAGCAAGATCCAGAAGTTCCGGCTGCGCGAGGCGCTCGTGAAGGAACTCGGGCTCGTCAGCGTCCGGGCCAAGGCACGATGAGCCGCCCCGCCCTCTTCGGGCCGGTCATGCAGCTGGGCTTCGTCGTGCCCGACCTCGAACGGGCCATGGCGCACTGGTCCAGCACGGTCGGCGTCGGGCCGTTCTTCGTGCTTTCGCACGTGCAGTTCGCCGAAATCACGTACCGGGGCAAGCCGACACGCGCGGACATGTCGGTCGGGCTCGCGCAATGGGGCGAGGTCCAGGTCGAGCTGATCCAGCAGTTCAACGACGAGCCGTCGATCTACCGCGACTTCCCATACCGCGAGCGCGGAGGCCTGCAGCACGTCGGCGTCATGACGGATTCGGTGGCCGACGACCTGGCGCGGTTGCGTCCGCTCGGCATCGAGGCCGTGCAGGCCGGCTCGACCGCGAACGGCATCCGCTTTGCCTACGTGTCGACCGACCACTACCCCGGCGCGATGATCGAACTGATCGAGCACGGCCCCATCGACGACTTCTTCGCGCTGGTGCGCAAGGCCGCCCAGGGTTGGGACGGCCGCGACCCGGTCCGACGCCTGTGATTGCCGCGCTGCGGCCCGTGCAGATCGCCTACCACGTGCCCGACCCCGTGGCCGCCGCCGAGCGTTGCGCGCGGGAATACGGCTGGGGGCCGTTTTTCCTGCTCGAGCACATTCCGCTGCAATGGAGCCGCTATCGCGGCGCAGCCGCCGATTTCGATCACAGCTCGGCCTATGGCCAGGCCGGCGAGCTGATGGTCGAGCTGATCACGCAGCACAACGACGGCCCGTCGGTGCTGCGCGACCTCTACGCGCCGGACGAAACCGGCGTGCACCACGTCGCCTGTTTCGTCGAAGACCTCGCCACGGCGCTGCAGACGCAACGCGAACGTGGCCATGCGATCGCACTCGAAGCGCGGACCGCAACGGGCGTCGATTTCGCAATGGTCGACCTGAGCGTGACGCTCGGTCACATGCTGGAACTGTACGAGCCCGGCGAGGACCTGCGCCGGTTCTATGCCCACGTGCGCAAGTGTGCCGAAGGCTGGGACGGCTCGCGTCCCGTGCGCCGGCTGCGCACCTGACCACCCGGGGGACCGTGCCATGGGACGTCTCGAAGGCAAGATTGCAGTGATCCTCGGCGCGGCCGGTCGCGACAACATGGGCCAGGTGATGGCTCGCACGTTTGCGCGCGAAGGCGCGCGCGTGCTCGTCGCGGGGCGCCAGCCCGAGTCGCTGCGCGAGATCGCGGCCGAGATCGGCGGGCACGACGCCACGTGCGACATCACGCGCAAGCCGGACGTCGATGCGCTCGCCGACCTTGCGCTCGAATTGTTCGGCCGCATCGACGTCGCGGTGAACTGCACGGGCTGGGGCCTGATGGCGCGGCTGCTCGACACGACCGAGGAACAGCTCGACCGCCTGGCGGCACTCCAGTTCAAAGGCCCTTACTTCTTCCTGCAGTCGTTCGTCTCGCGCATGATTCCGACGGGCGGCGGTTCGATCATCCAGGTGTCGTCCGCGTCCGTGCACGCGCTGCTCAACAACCACGCCGCCTACATCGCGACCAAGGCGGCCGGCGAGGCCCTCGTGCGTTGCTTCGCCAACGAGTTCGGCGCCCAGGGCGTGCGCGTCAATTCGATCGCGCCCGGGTTGACCTCGACGCCGATGACCGAGAAGGAAGTGCAGATGCCGGGACTGGCCGAGGCGTTCGTCAAGGAGTACCCGCTCGGCCGCATCGGCACGACGCAGGACGTCGCGGACGCGGCGCTGTGGCTGGCCGGCGACGAGTGCTTCATGACGGGCCAGGTGCTGCAGGTCAACGGCGGGCTCACGTTGCGACGCAACCCGACGCAACGCGAGATCTCGACGAGCCTGCGCGCGCACGCGCCGCCCAAGGCGGCGGGCTGAGGAACGAAGCGCGTCGACGAGTCAGGCTTCGGCCGGAGCGGCCTGCTTCTGCCCGGCCAGCTCGCGCAGGCGATCCTCGAGGTAACGGATCATGCGGCGCTCGTGCTCGCCGATGTCGTGCGTGAGCAGGCTCACTGCGAGGCCGTCCATGACGTAGTGCACGAGGTCGAGCGCGATGTCGAAGTTGTCGCCGGAGCCGCGCCACTCGGGGAACAGGTCGACCGCGGTCTTGTACCACTCGCGCTCGAACGCTTCCTGCGCCGGCTTGAGGATGCCCTGCAGTTCCGGGTCGGTGCGCGAGGCGATCCACAGTTCGAGGAAGGCGACGTACATCGGGTGCTTCACGTGCTCGAAGTAGGCTTCGAGCGCGCGGCGCACGCGCGTGTCGTCGCGCGGCAGCCGGTCGATCGCCTTGCGGAACGCCTTCAGCCGCTTGGCGTGCAGGTGCTCGACCGCGGCCCGGACGATGTCGATCTTCGACGGGAAGTGATGCAGCATCGCGCCGCGCGAAAGCCCGGCCTTTTCCGCGATCACGGTCGTCGTCGTGCACGAATAGCCGAGATCGACCACGCAGCGCAGCGCAGACTCGACGATCTGCAGGCGCGTCGAGGCGCTCTTCTGGGCCTGCCATCCCGCCGGGACGGAGACGTCGTCGGGGGCGTTGCGGGTCGGGGACTTCATGCCAAGGCGTCCTGGAATGTCGGCAGGTGCGAGCATGTCGCTCGTGTCTGGAAAAGTCAAAGCTGATTGAAACCAACATGGCTGACTGCTAACGTCGGCCGCACTTGCCCGTGCGCGGGCTTGGTTTCGCAGGCTTGGGGGAGCACGCAGATGGGTCGACTCGAAGGCAAGGTGGCGCTTGTGACCGGTGGCTCGGCAGGCCTCGGGCGCGCCGACGCGCTGGCGCTCGCACGCGAAGGCGCCCGCGTGGTCGTGACCGACGTCAACGAGGGCGCCGGCCGGCAAGTCGCCGACGAGATCAACGCGAGCCATGCCGGCCGCGCCGTGTTCCTCCCACAGGACGTGCGCGACGAGCAGCGCTGGCAAGCGGTCGTCGCCGAAACCGTGCGGCTCCACGGCGGGCTGCACGTGCTGGTCAACAACGCGGGCGTGGTCCGGATCGCAACGCCCGAAGCGTGCACGCTCGAGGACTTCCGCTTCCAGAACGCCGTGATGTCCGAGGGCGTGTTCCTCGGCTGCAAAGCGGCGATCCCGGCGATGAAGGCGAGCGGCGGCGGCTCGATCATCAACATGTCCTCCGTCGCCTCGCACCTCGGCTACCCGGTCTATTTCGCGTACAGCGCCGCCAAGGGCGCCGTGCGCGCGATGACCAAGGCGATCGCGGTGCACTGCCAGATGAACCAGTACAACGTGCGCTGCAACTCCATCCACGCCGGCGCGATCGACACGCAGATGGTCCGTGACGCGACCAAGACCCTCGGCATGGACATGTCCTACTGGGAGACCTCGGCCACGGGCCTCGGCAAGCCCGAGGACGTGGCCAACCTGGTCGTCTTCCTCGCCTCCGACGAGTCCCGCTACGTCAACGGCGCCGAACTGCTGATCGACAACGCACTCACCGTGCAGTGACACCAGCCCTGCCCGCCGCCGCGGCGGTCCGGCGCGACCGTCCGGCCCGGTGCAGGCGCACCTAAAAACAAACAGGCTTGACTGTTTCTTTCAGGCGGACTGCTGTCTATACTGAGTCCATGGCCCGCGCCGACGCCGGGCCCCAGAGTCGCGGAGAAAACGCATGGATCTCGGACTGAGAGGCAAGAAGGCGATCGTCACGGGCGCCACGCGCGGCATCGGCCGCGCCATCGTCGACCTGCTCGCGACCGAAGGCGCGGACATCGGCTTCTGTGCCCGCAACGAGGACGAAGTGACCGAGGCCACCGCGGCGCTGCGCGGCCGCGGCGTCAACGCGGTCGGCGCGTCCGTCAACGTGCGCGACGGCGAGGCCTACAAGGCCTGGCTCGAGCAGACGGCCACCAGTCTCGGCGGCTGCGACATCTTCGTCGCCAACGTGAGCGCGGGCGGCGGCATGGACAGCGAAAAGAACTGGTGGAAGAACTTCGAGATCGACGTGCTGCACACCGTGCGCGGCTGCGAGGCGCTCATGGAGCACCTCAAGAAGTCGGGCCAGGGCTCGGTCGTGATCATCAGCTCGACCAACGCGATCGAGACCTTCGCGGCGCCGATGGCCTACAACGCGATGAAGGCGGCGCTGATCACCTATTCGAAGCAGCTTTCGCAGTTCGTCGGCAAGCACAACGTGCGCGTCAATTCGCTCTGCCCCGGCCCCATCTACTTCGAGGGCGGCGCCTGGGAAATGATCAAGGGCACGAACCAGAAGTTCTACGACTCGACGGTGCGCCAGATCCCGAACGGCCGCATGGGCACGCCCGACGAGGTCGCCCGTGTCGTCGCGTTCCTGGCGAGCCCGGCGGCGAGCCTGATCACGGGCGCCAACGTCGTGGCCGACAACGGCTACACCAAGGGCGTGCGGTTCTGACCATGCCGAAGGCCGCGATCGACGCGTATTTTGTCTGTGGCGGTCGCTACCACGACATCGACTACGCGCGGCTGCAGTTGCTCGGGCTGTTGGCGGAGCAAGAGCGCGTGCGCACGCGCGTGGCCGAGGACTATCGCGACGTCGCGGCGATCGAGGCGGCCGATTTTCTCGTCACCTACACCGTCGACATCGTCCCTGACGAGGCCACTGCCCAACGCCTGCGCGAGTACGTCGCGGGCGGCAAGCGCTGGCTCGCGTTGCACGGCACCAACTCGATCCTGCGATATGCGAAAGGCCGCGGCTGGGAAGCGCCGCGCGAGTCGCGCACGTTCATGGAGACGCTCGGCAGCCAGTTCGTCGCGCACCCGCCGATCGCGCCCTACCGCGTCGAGGTCACCGCGCCGACGCACCGGCTCGTCGCCGGCATCGAGCCGTTCGACGCCGAGGACGAGCTCTACCTGATGGAACTGCACCCGCCGTTCGAAACGTTGCTGCACACGCGGTGGAGCGGCGAGGCGAAGGGCTTTGCGGAGCGCGACTGGAGCCGCGACGAACCGCGGCCCGTCATGTACTTGAAGCGCGTCGGCGCCGGCGAGGTGCTGTACCTCACGCTCGGCCACGCGCGCGGCCATTACGACATGCGGCCGCTGATGGACGAGTACGCGTCGGTCGAGCGCGGCAGCTGGCCGGTGCCGGCGTTCCAGGAACTGCTGCGGCGCAGCCTGCGCTGGGCCGCGGGCACGGCATGAGCGGAGCACGATAGCCATGAGCTCGAACGACGATCCGCTGCACTCCGCCTCGCGCACGCCGGCCTACCGCAAGGTCAAGCGTGTCGCACCCGAGCAGAGCCCGATGACGCCGGTCGAAAAGGCGCCGGACCCGGAGCTTGGCCACGACATCATCCGCAAGGAGCGCTACACCTCGCCCGAGTTCATGCAGCTCGAGTGGGAACGCATCTGGACCAAGGTCTGGCTGCTCGGCGCCCTGGAATCCGACCTCGCCGAACCGGGCGACTTCGTCTGCACCGACATCGGCCGCGAGTCGGTGCTGATCGTGCGACAGGAGGACGGCGGCGTGCGCGCCTTCTACAACGTCTGCCTGCACCGCGGGAACCGGCTGCGGCCGGCCGGCGTCGGCAGCACGGATTCGTTCAAGTGCCAGTACCACCACTGGGAATACGCGCTCGACGGCTCGTTCAAGCGCATCCCGGACCTCGAGACGTTTCCGCAGGGCGCCCCGCCCTGTCGCGGCCTGGTCGAGCTGCCCTGCGACCGCTGGGGCGGCATGGTCTGGTTCAGCCTGAACGCGGACGTGCCACCGCTGCGCGAGTTCCTCGACCCGATACCGCAGCACCTCGACCCGTACAACTTCCACAAGATGGCGCTCACGCGCGACATCACGGTCGAGTGGCACTGCAACTGGAAGACTTCGGTCGACGCGTTCAACGAGAGCTACCACGTGCAGGGCATCCACCCGCAGCTGATGTGGTACCTGCACGACCTCGACATCCAGATCGACTGTTACGAACGTCACAACCGCTACCTGATCCCGTTCGCAACCTGGAGCCCGCGCGTGCGGCGGCCGCCGGCGATCCCCGACCCGATCAAGGTGATCATGAAGGCCGCGGGCATGGACCCGGCGGACTACGACGAGCCGTTCGAGAACATCCGGCGCGACGTGCAGCAGTTCAAGCGCAAGCACGGGCCGGCACAGGGCAAGGACTACTCGCGGCTCAACGACGACCAGCTCACCGACGACTACCACTACCTGATTTTCCCGAACGTCACGCTGAACGTGCACGCCGACGACCTGATGCTGTTCCGGCAGCGGCCGCACCCGACCGATCCCGACCGCATGTACTACGACATCTGGACGCTCGAGCTCGTGCCGGACGGCAGGGAGCGCCCCGAGCGGCCGCGGCACCAGCACTTCCGCCACGGCGACAAGTCGATCGGGCTCGTGCTGGACCAGGACGCGGCGAACCTGCCGGGCGTGCAGGCCGGCATGCATTCGGCGGCGTTCGAGGGCCTGTGGATCGGTTCGCAGGAATTGCGCATCCGGCACTTCCACAAGGTCATCGACGACTACGTCTACGGCCCGGGCGCGAAACCGGCCGACGCGGTCTGACGAACCATTCTTCGCGAGGCGACATGACTGCATCGAGCACGACCGCTGATCGCACTTCCGCCACGCGCGGCGGCAAGCCGCCGTTGCCGGCGGAGCGACTGCTGCGCGCCTACCGCCAGATGAAGATCATCCGCGAATTCGAGGAGCGGCTGCACGTGGAGATCGCCACCGGCGAGATCCCTGGCTTCACTCACCTCTACGCCGGCCAGGAAGCCGTCGCGGTCGGCATCTGCGAACACCTGGACGACGACGACTACATCGTCAGCACCCACCGCGGCCACGGCCACTGCATCGCCAAGGGCTGCGACGTCACCGGCATGATGCTCGAGATCTACGGCCGTCGCGACGGGCTCTGCAAGGGCAAGGGCGGCTCGATGCACATCGCCGACGTGACCAAGGGCATGCTCGGCGCCAACGCGATCGTCGGCGGTGGCCCGCCGCTCGCGGTCGGCGCCGCGATCGCCTGCCGCAACCGCGGCGACGGCAAGGTCAGCGTCGGGTTCGGTGGCGACGGCAGCTGCAACCAGGGCACGGTGTTCGAGGCCATGAACATGGCGGTCGTGCTCAAGGTGCCGGCGCTGTTCGTGTTCGAGAACAACGGCTACAGCGAGCACACCGGTTGCGACTACGCGGTCGGCTCGAAGGACATCGCCGGTCGCGCACGCGCGTTCGGCATGCCGGCCGAGAAGTGCGACGGTGCCGACTTCTTCGCAGTGTATGAGGCTGCCGGACGGCTGATTGAGGCGGCGCGTCGTGGCGAGGGCCCGGCGACGCTCGAGGCGATGATCACGCGGTTCTATGGCCACTTCGAAGGCGACCCGCAGAACTACCGCGCCAAGGACGAGGTAAAGCGCCACCGCGAATCGATGGACTGTCTCGTCAACTTCCGCCGTCGCGTCACGGCGGAGCATTGGCTCGACGCCGCCCAGCTCGACGCGATCGACGCGGAGGTGCTCGCGCTGATCGATGCCGCGGTCGCCACGGCCAAGGCCGCGCCGCCGCCCGCCGACAGTGAAGTCACCACCGACGTCTACATTTCCTACTGAGCCGACGCGCCATGCCACAGAAATCGTTCCGCGACGCGCTCAACGAAGCGCTGCACCTCGAGATGGAGCGCGACGTCTCGGTGATCGTGCTCGGCGAAGACGTCTCCGGCGGCGCCGGCGGCAGCTCCGGCCAGCGCGAGGCCTCTGGCGGCATCTTTGGCGTAACCAAGGGCCTGCTGCCGAAGTTCGGTTGCGAGCGCGTGATCGACACGCCGATCTCCGAGTCGGCGATCATCGGTGCCGCCGGCGGCGCCGCGCTCGCGGGCATGCGGCCGGTCGCGGAACTGATGTTCGCCGACTTCGTCGGCGTCAGCATGGACCAGATCTTCAACCAGATGGCGAAGTTCCGGTACATGTTCGGCGGCAAGACTCGTTGTCCCGCGGTCGTGCGGCTCGCGATGGGTGCCGGCATGAACATGGGCGCACAGCACTCGCAGTCGATTTACGCGCTGCTCACCGCGGTGCCGGGGCTCAAGGTCGCGGTGCCGTCGAACGCCTACGACGCCAAGGGCCTGCTGATCCAGGCGATCCGCGACGACGATCCGGTCATGTTCTTCGAGCACAAGGCGCTCTACCCGCGCAAGGGCGAAGTGCCCGAGGGCGCGTACACGGTGCCGTTCGGCGAGGCGGCGTTGCTGCGCGAAGGCGAGCACGTCACGGTCGTCGCGATCGGCCGCATGGTCGTCTTCGCCGAAAAGGCGATCGACACGCTCGCCGGCGAAGGCATCACCTGCGACCTGATCGACCCACGCACGACCTCGCCGCTCGACGTGGAGACAATCCTCGAGAGCGTCGACAGCACCGGGCGTCTCGTCGTCGTCGACGAGTCGAACCCGCGCTGCAGCGTCGCCTCCGACATCTGCGGCATCGTCGCGCAGAAGGGCTTCCGCTCGCTCAAGGCCGCGCCGCGGATGGTCACCGCGCCGCACGCGCCCGTGCCGTTCGCACGCGAACTCGAGCGCGCGTGGGTGCCGGGGCCCGCGAAGATCGAGGCCGTGATCCGCGAGGTGCTGCGCGACGGCTGAACCGACGCCCAGGCCTTGTCCGCGACGTCCGTTCGTCCGCTCGTCTGTTCCGTCCGTCTCGTCCGACCGTCGTTCGCTTGTCCACTCGCCAGTTGCCGGGGGAATCTCTGTCATGTTGAAGCACGTCGGACCGCTGCTGGCCCTCGCGGGATTCCTGTCGATGCCGCACGGTGCGCACGCGGTCGCGCCCGCTGCCCCACCCGCACCGACCGAGACCCAGACCAAGGGCGCGGGCGATGCCGCACCGCGCTTCGACCAGAAGCAGACGGCCCAGGCGCACCCCGGCGAGCCGCTGTTCAACCAGTACTGCGCGAGCTGTCACCTGGGCCAGGTGGCCAAGGCGCCGCACAAGATGTTCCTGCAAATGATGGCGCCGGACGCGATCTACGCAGCGCTCGACGTCGGCATCATGCGCAGCCACGCCGAGAAACTGAGCCGCGAGCAGAAGCAGCAGGTCGCGACCTATCTGGGCGGCGATCACCCGGTGTCGAACGCGCGTGCACCGGCGTGCACAGGGGACGCGGCGAAATTCGACGGCGCGCGTGCACCGGCCGCGTCGGGCTGGGGCATCACGGCCGAGAACACGCGTCACATCGATGGCGCCAACGCGCGGCTGACTGGCGCCGACTTGGCGCAACTCGAACTCAAGTGGGCGTTTGCATTCCCGAACGCACAGCGGGCACGTTCGCAGCCGGCGTTCGCGTACGGCGCGGTTTACGTCGGCAGCCAGGACGGCACGGTCTACGCGCTCGACGCCGAGACGGGCTGCGTGCGCTGGACGTTTCGTGCGCCGGCCGAGGTGCGCACTGCGGTCGTCGTGGAACCGCCCTCGTCTCACGGCGCCGGCACGGGATCGCCGCTCGTGTTCTTCGGCGACCTGCTTGCGCGTGTGTACGCGGTCGACGCGTACACGGGCGAGCAGCGCTGGTCGTACAAGGCCGACGACCATCCGAACGCGACCATCACCGGCGCGCCCGCGTTGCACGAGGGCACGCTGTACGTGCCCGTGTCGTCGCTCGAAGTAACTTCGGCGGCCGACCCCGCGTACGAATGCTGCTCGTTCCGCGGCGCCGTCGTCGCGCTCGACGCTCGCACCGGCCAGAACCGCTGGAAGGCGTACACGATTCCGACCGCGCCGCGTGAGGTCGGCCGCACGCGTGTCGGTACGCGCATCCTCGCCCCTTCGGGTGCCCCCATCTGGAATTCTCCCGCGATCGATGCAAAGCGCGGCCTGCTTTATGTCGGCACCGGCGAGAACTATTCCTCGCCCGCGAACGACACCAGCGACGCGCTGCTCGCATTCCGCCTTCGCGACGGAGCGATGGTCTGGCATGCGCAGAAGACGGCCAACGACGCCTGGAACGTCGCCTGCATGCTGCCCGACAATCCGAACTGCCCGCCGGAGAACGGCCCCGACGTCGATTTCGGTTCGAGCGTCGTCGTATTGCGCGACGCCAAACAGGGCGACCTCCTGCTGGCCGGCCAGAAGTCCGGCATGGTCTATGGCGTCGATCCGGAACAGCGGGGTCGCATCGTCTGGTCCGCGCGCGTCGGCCGTGGCGGCATCCAGGGCGGCGTGCATTTCGGCATGGCGACCGACGGCGAGCGCCTGTACGTGCCGATCTCCGACATGCTCGACGAACACGACGGTCGCACGCACAAGGAGCCCTCGCGCGCCGGTATCTACGCGATCGATCCGCGCACCGGCAAGCCGCTCTGGGGCACCCCTGCCAACGACGTCTGCGCCGGTCGGCAGTTCTGCGATTCGGGCATCTCCGCCGCGATCACCTCGATCCCCGGCGCCGTGCTGGCCGGACACATGGACGGACGTCTGCGAGCCTACGACGCCGCATCGGGCAAGGTCGTCTGGGAAGTGGACACGACGCGCGAATGGAAGACGGTGTCGGGCGAAGTCGCGCGCGGCGGCAGCTTCGGCGGCGGCGCGGGCCCGATGGTCGTCGACGGCAAGCTCTTCGCAGTGTCGGGCTACGGCCTCTACTTCCACATGCCCGGCAACGTGCTGCTGGTGTTCGCAAAGAAGTGACTCGATCGTCCCTGGCACGCGACCCGTTTCACGTGCTCTCGATCACAGTTCTCGATTGCTGCATCGACGTGCGTGACGTCATGTCTACGATGCGACGAGCCGCGCGTTGGATCGCGGTGACCGTCATGATCAGGAGAGCAATCGTGAAACGCTCGCTATTCGCCGTCCTTGCCACCCTCACCGCACTTCCTGCGTTCGGCGATGTCAGCGCCTCGATCGGTTTTGCCCAGCCGGGCCTCTATGGCCAGATCAACATCGGTGATTTCCCGCGGCCCGCAGTGATCTTCGCTGAGCCTGTGTGGGGCATCCGTCCCGCCAAGGTCGTTCGTGTCGAACCGATCTACCTGCGCGTGCCGCCCGGCCACGAAAAGCACTGGGACAAGCACTGCGGGGAATACGGAGCGTGTGGCCGCCCCGTCTATTTCGTGCGTGAGGATTGGTATCAGACGCAGTACATGCCGCAACACCGTGCCCAGAAAGAGGCCGGTGGGAAACCGGGCAAGGGCAACAAGAACAAGCGCAACGGCAACTGACCAACGCCGCCGCCACTCGGGACGCGGCGCTCCGTTCGAGTGCGTGAGGTGCCCTGCCCCCGCCGAACTCCCGGGGTCGGGGAGCGCCTCACGCGACGAACTCGTAGAACTTGAGGTCCATCTCGCCCGCGACCGTGGCGAGGATCGGTGGCACCAGGCGTTCGTGGAAATCGGTGCCCTGGTGCAACTGGAACGCGGCCTCGTCCTTGAAGCGGGCGTAGACGACGTAGGTGTCGGGCTGGTCGCGCGAGCGCACGATGTCGTAGACCTTCGTGTCGGGCTCGGTGGCGTGCGTGAGTTCCGATAGCTCGCGCTGCAGGCGCTCGAATTCGGCTTCCTGCCCCGGCTTGATCCTGAGCGTGGCGATGAAGACGGTCATCGGGTGTCCTTCGGTTTCTTCTGGCTGTGCGTGAAAGACATCAGGCCTTGAACTCGTCGAGGTATTCGCGCACCCAGGTACCCTCGAGACAATCGACGATCCGTGGTGCGGCCTCGGCGACCCAGGCCGAACTCATGTGCGCGTGCTCGGCCTCGTCGCTCGGGAACGATTCGAGCACCGCATAGCGACGCGGTTCGCGCAGCTTGAAGAATTCGTAGTAGATGACGCCCGGCTCGTTGCGCCTGACCTGCTCGACGAGCTCGCTGCAGACGTCGACGAAATCCTGCTCCCGCCCCGGCTTCACGGTCATGCGGGAAATGAAGGTGGTCCGCGGCATGCGACTGGTTCCCCCTGCACGTTGCGTTCGCGGTCGATGGTAGCACCGGCATCAGTCTGAAAGAAACAGTCAGGCCTGTTTCTTTTTGGACGTGGATGCGGCAAATTGCACGAGTGGCGCCACACCGCGCCCGGGGGACCGACCGTTGCTCGACAAGCCGTACCTGTCCGCGCTGCCCTTGGCCGAGCTCGCCCCCGGCACGATGCGCTGTGTGACGCTGGCCGACGAAACCATCCTTGTCGTGCACACCAAAGACGGCGCCGTGCATGCACTGCACGACGTCTGCACGCACGCCTACGCCAACATGCACGAGGGCCGCCTGCGCGGCCATCGGCTGATCTGCCCGTTGCACGGCGCGAGCTTCGACGTCCGCAACGGTGCCGTGCTCGGCGCGCCGGCAACGCAGCCACTCAAGACTTACCCTGTGCGCGTGGTCGACGGCCAGGTCGAAGTCCAGGTCTGACGTCCGTCGTATCGAACACCAGGAGTCGCATCGCGTGAACTTCCAGCTGACCGACGAACAACGCGCCTTGCAGGAAGCGGCACGCACCTATGCGCGCGCCCGACTGCCACAGGTCGCGCGCGAGTGCGAGGAGCGCGGCCACGCGCCGGACAAGGCGTTGGTGCGCGACTTTGCAGAGCACGGCTTCCTCGGCATCAACGTGCCGGAGCGTTATGGCGGCCTCGGACTCGGCAACGTCGAGGCACTGCTCGTGCTCGAGGAGTTCGGCAAGGTGTCTGCAGCCGTCGCGTTCCCGGTCTTCGAGTCCTGTGTCGGGCCCGTGCGCGCGATCGAGCGTTTCGCCTCCGAGTCGCTGCGCCAGCGCGTCGTGCCGGCGGTCTGTCGCGGAGAAATCCAGGTCGCGGTGTCGATGTCCGAACCGCAGGCGGGCTCGGCGCTGACCGACCTCACGACCCGCGCCGAACTGCACGGCGATCAGGTCGTGTTGAACGGCACCAAGCGCTGGTGCTCCGGCGGCGGCCACGCCGACGGCTACGTCGTCTACTGCCGCATGTCGCAGGACGAAGGCGCGAAGGGCATCGGTGCGGTCTACGTCGAGAAGGACACGCCGGGCGTGTCGTTCGGCCGGCCCGAGGCCCTGATGGGGTTCCGCGGCGTGCCCTCCTCCGACATCTATTTCGACAACGCCACCGTGCCGGCCGACAACGTCGTCGTGCCCGCGGGCGGCTTCCGCAAGCTCATGGAAGCGTTCGACCTCGAGCGCTGCGGCAACGCCACGATGGGGCTCGCACAGGCCTCGGGTGCGCTCGAGGACGTCATCGCCTACGTGCAGGAGCGCGAGCAGTTCGGCAAGCCGCTGATCGAATTCCAGGCCGTGCAGATCCGGCTCGCCGAGATGCAGATGCGGATCGAGGCCGCACGCCTGCTGATCCACCGCGCGGCCTCCAACGCGCAGGACGGCCTGCCGAGCATCCTCGACTCGTCAGTCGCCAAGTGTTTCGCCAACGAGATCGCACGCGAGGTCTGCGGCCACGCCGTGCAACTGATGGGCGGCTACGGCTACTCGCGCGAATACCCGATGGAACGCCGGCTGCGCGACGCCTGGGGTTGGGGCATCGCCGGCGGCGCGATCGACATCCAGAAGGTCAACATCGCCGGTGCGATGGTCGGCCGTCGCTTCGACCAGCGGCGCTGACGCGATGGGTGCGCTCGACGGCGTCCGCGTGCTCGACTTCGGCCGCTACGTCGCCGGCCCCTACTGCGCGACACTGCTCGGCTACCTTGGCGCCGAAGTGATCCGCATCGAAAAGCGTGACGGCGGCGAAGACCGCTACATCGCGCCGATTGCGGCAGGCGGCGAAGGCGGCGTGTTCTTCCAGACCGCGTGCAACAAGAAGTCGTTGACGCTCGATCCGGCATCGCCCAGAGGCCGTGAGGTCGTGCGGCGATTGGTGCGCACCGCGGACGTCGTCGTTGCAAACCTGCCGCCCGCGAGCCTGCTGGCACTCGGCCTCGATTACGCGAGCCTCAAGGCCGTCCGTGCCGACGTGATCCTGGTCACGCAGACCGCGTTCGGTGAGACGGGCCCGCTCGCCGACAGCGGTGGTTTCGACGGCGTGGGCCAGGCGATGTCGGGCGCGATGCACATGACCGGCACGCCCGGCCAGCCGGTCAAGGCCGCGGCGCCCTACGTCGACTTCTCGACCGCCGTGCTGTCGGCGTTCGGCACGCTCGCCGCGCTGATGCATCGGACCGCGACCGGCGAGGGCCAGCACGTGCAGGCGAGCCTCCTCGGCACGGCGCTGGCCGTGTTCGGCTCCCACCTCGTCGAGCAGAGTGCGCTCGGCCTCGATCGCGTGCCAAGCGGCAACCGTGTGCAGACCTCGGCGCCTTCTGACGTCTTCGCGACACGCGACGGCCACCTGCTGACCCACGTCGTCGGCAACGGCCTGTTCCGACGCTGGGCGAAGCTGATGGGCAACGCGTCACACTGGCTCGACGATCCGCGCTTCCAGTCCGACCAGTCGCGGGGCGATCACAGCGAGGAAATCCTCGCCCGCATGCGCGAGTGGTGTACCACGCGCACGACGGCGCAGGCGCTGCAGGAACTGCAGGCGGCCGGGCTCCCCTGTGGGCCGGTGCACACGCTGCGACAAGCACTCGATCATCCGCAGGTCGACGCGATGCGCTGGCTCGCACAGGTGGCCGATTTCCCGGGCCTGCCCCGGGCGGCCGCCGTGCCGGACCT
>DATMIB010000269.1:0-6299 GCA_035554635.1 Steroidobacteraceae bacterium
TTCCGATCTTGAATGACGTCGCGTCGCGCCCGATCAACGAAGCGCTGAACTGCAGCGGAACGTTGCCGAGGTTCTCGAGGTTGAACCGGCGCCAGCGGAACGTATCCACCGTCTGCACGCCGAACGACTGGAACTTCGGCAGCAGCGACCAGCGCACGTCCTCCGGTCCGCTCGTCGGCCCGCCCGGCTCGTGCAGGTAGACGTCGGCGGTCGCGTTGGTGTCGCCGGCAACGAGGTTGGTGGCGGCCGATACGAACGCGACGTGCAGCCCGTCCGCGCTGAGCGCACCGACAATGCTCGGGCCGTTCGCCTGCGCGCCGTTGGTCGCGACGCTCGCCCGCTCGGTCTTGGCGGCGACTCGGTCGCGCCAGAAGACGTCGGTCATGCCGTTGGTGTCGCCGGGGACAAGGTCCGTCACGTCGGAGACGAAGGCGACGTAGCGGCCGTCGGCGCTGATCTCCGGGCCGCGGCTCTTCTTCTCCACGGGGAATTCCGACGCACCCACGCTCACGAGTTCCGTCTGCCCGGTCACGCGGTCCCGCACGTAGATGTCGGTCGTGAAGGATGCGCCGGGGGTGCCCACGAGATTGAAGGCATCGGATTCGAACGCGACGTAGCGCCCATCGCTGCTGATCGAAGGCCCGCGGCTCGCCAAGTCGCCTTGCACGCCGGCGGAACTCACGCTCACGCGCTCGGTCGTGCCGTTCAGCCGGTCGCGGACGAAGACGTCCGACCAGCCGTTGGTGTCGCCGGGCACGAGGACCTTCACGCCCGACGCGAAGGCGACGAAACGACCGTTGCCGCTCAGCGACGGTTCGAGGCTACCGCCCGTGCCCTGCTGTTCGCTCGAACTCACGCTTACTCGCTCAGTGACACCGGTGCCGAGGACGTGCACGAACACGTCGTTTTCGCGATTGGTGTCGTTGGGCACGAGGTTCGACGCGAACGACACGAACCCGACGACCTGGCCGTCGCGGCTGATCGAAGGCTGCGTGCTGAACGAGTTGGCCTCCGCACCGGTACTGCTGACGCTCACGCGTCGGGTCGTGCCGGTCTGCCGGTCGTGCACGAAGATGTCGTTCCGGCCGTTGCTGTCGCCGGTGACGAGGTTCGAGGCGCCGGATTCGAATGCGACGTAACGGCCGTCGCCGCTCAGGTCGACGCGGTTCGAGTCACCGTTGCCCTGGCTTCCGGTCGACGAAACGCTCACACGCTCGACCGTGCCGTTCAGGCGGTCACGCACGAACACGTCCGTGGCGCCGTTCGTGTCGCTGGACACGATGCTCGTGGCGGACGAAACGAACGCCACGAATCGACCGTCTGCGCTGACAGCCGTGCTGCGATCCCAATCCCCGGCGAGACCGGCGGCCGTTCCGTTGGTCGTCACGCTGACCAGTTCGGTGTCGCCGGGCGCGGCGCCTGCAAGCGCCGGCCAGCACGCCAGTGCAGCCGACATCACTACAGAGCGGACATGGGCCGCGCGCTGTCGGGTCATGGCAACACTCCTTGTCGCCGGCCACGAATTTCTGCGCCTTGTATACCCGTCGTTCGATTGGAAGCAAGCGAGGAGGACGGCTCGTGGTCACACGGGTGCGATCGGTGAGCGATCTTTGCCGCCCGCCGCCGATACGACGTAATCCATCGCATCGGCGCACCGTCGCATCGCGGATGAGCGTGTCCGCAACCCCGTTCGCGCATTGGCTGAAATGTCGGACGTTTCAGCTGAAACGTGTAGTGAAACTACAGAATCGAGGGCAGGGCAGGGCTTCTGCCGGGAATACCTCGGCATCGACGCGCGAATTCGCGGGGAAATTGAAGCACGAGAAACGATCGAGGTGGCGAATGGACGGGTCGCTACAACGCAGACTCAGCGCTTGTCGCCGAGCGCGTCGATCTTCGCCGCGCAGATGAAGTCGTTCTCGCTGAGGCCGCCGACGGTGTGGGTCGAGAACTCCATGCGGCAGTAGTTGTATCCAGCTTCGAAGTCCGGGTGATGGTCTTCCGTATTGGCAATCCACGCGACCGCGTTCAGGAATGCCATCGTCCGATAGAAGTCCTTGAAGCCGAAGGCGCGGCGCAGCGTCTTGCCATCCTCGGCGATGCGCCAGCCCGGGTCGAGCTGTGCGAGCAATTCGCGCGCCGCTTCGGGAGCGATCGCAGGCGAGCCCTTGGGCAGCGGCTGGCAGTGCCTGTCACGCAGTGAGACCGTCATCGGACACCCTCCTGGTACGTCCGCGCGACGTACTCCTCGACGAGCTGCTGGAATTCCTCGGCGATGCGCTCGCCCTTGAGCGTCGGGCCCTTCTCGCCGTCGATGTAGACCGGGGCGACCGGCCGTTCGCCGGTGCCGGGCAGGCTGATGCCGATGTTGGCGTGCTTGCTTTCGCCCGGGCCGTTCACGACGCAACCCATCACGGCGACGGTCATCTGCTCGACGCCGGCATGACGCTTGCGCCACTCGGGCATGCGGGCCCGCAGGTGCGACTGGATGCTCTGCGCGAGTTCCTGGAAATACGTCGAGGTCGTGCGGCCGCAGCCGGGGCAGGCGACCACCATCGGCGTGAACGAGCGCAGGCCCATCGTCTGCAGGATTTCCTGCGCGACGATCACTTCGTTGGTGCGGTCGTTGGTCTGCGGGTCCGGTGTCAGCGAGACGCGGATCGTGTCGCCGATGCCTTCCTGCAGCAGCACGCCGATGCCCGCGGTCGAGGCAACGATGCCCTTGGAGCCCATTCCCGCCTCGGTGAGCCCGAGGTGCAGGGCGTAATCGCAGCGACGCGCGATGTTGCGATAGACGCCGATCAGGTCCTGCACGCCGCTGACCTTGCACGAGATCACGATCTGGTCGTGACGCAGGCCAATCTCCTCGGCCCGCTTCGCGCTCTCCAGCGCGGACACGACGATGGCCTCGCGCATCACGTCGGTCGCATCGAGCGGCTGCGCCTGGCGCGAGTTCTCGTCCATCAGGCGCGTCAGCAGGTCCTGGTCGAGGCTGCCCCAGTTGACGCCGATGCGCACCGGCTTGCCGTAGCGGCAGGCCGTCTCGACCATCTCGGCAAACTGCGGGTCGCGCTTGCTGCCGCGACCGACATTGCCGGGATTGATCCGGTACTTGGCGAGCGCCTCGGCGCAGGCCGGGTGCTCACGCAGCAGCTTGTGGCCGTTGAAGTGGAAGTCGCCGACGATCGGCACGCTCGTGCCGAGCTGCGCGAGCCGCTCGACGATGTGCGGCACCGCCGCCGCGGCCTCGTCGGTGTTGACCGTGACGCGCACGAGCTCCGAGCCCGCGATTGCGAGTGCGCGCACCTGCAGCGCCGTCGCCTCGACGTCCGCCGTGTCGGTGTTGGTCATCGACTGCACGACGACCGGCGCGCCGCCACCCACCGTGACCGAACCGATGCGGACGGCGGTGCTGGGGCGACGGGGAATGGGGCTGCTCATGGGCGACGCTGCTCGGGACGAAGGAAAGCCGTGATTTTACCGGCCGGCGGCGACCGGTGTGGCCTTCGTCGCCTCGATCCAACGGTGTACGTTGCCGCTCAGCACGTCGAGCGGCACGGCCCCGCTGGCCAGCACGACGTCGTGGAAGGCGCGGATGTCGAACCGATCGCCGAGCGCGGCGGTCGCTTCGCGCCGCAGCTGCTTGATGCGCAGCTCGCCGATCTTGTAGGCGAGCGCCTGGCCCGGCCAGCCGATGTAGCGGTCGACCTCGTTGACGATGTCGAGCTCGGTCTTGGCCGCGTTGGCCTTGAAATAGTCGATCGCCTGCTGGCGCGTCCAGCGCTTGTGGTGCAGCCCCGTGTCGACGACGAGCCGCACCGCGCGCCACATTTCGTAAGTCAGCTGGCCGAACTTGTCGTACGGGTCGTCGTAGAACCCCATTTCCTGCCCGAGGCTCTCGCTGTAGAGGCCCCAGCCTTCGACGTACGCCGTGGCTTCGAAGTCGCGCCGGAACTTGGGCAGCTCGCCGAGCTCCTGTGCGAGCGCGATCTGCAGGTGATGCCCCGGCACGGCCTCGTGGATCGTCAGCACGGGAATCTCGTACTTGGGCCGTTCCTCGGGCTTGTAGAGGTTGACGTAGTAGAACCCGGCGCGTGTGCCGTCCATCGCGGGCGGCTGGTAATACGCCGTGGTGGTGTCCGGTGCGGTCTGGTCGTCGATCGCGCGTACGCCGTAGGGCATGCGCGGCAGCTTGCCGAAGTACTGCGGCAGCAGCGGGTCGACGCGCTTGGCCATGGCCGAGTAGGCCTCGAACAGCTGCTTCGGCTCGGTGTAGTGGAACTTCGGGTCGGTGCGCAGGTAGGTGAGGAACTCTTCGAAGCTGCCCTTGAACCCCGTGCGCTCGATCACGCGCAGCATCTCGGCACGGATGCGCGCCACTTCCTGCAACCCAAGCTCGTGGATCTGGTCGGGCGTGAGGTCCGTGGTCGTGTACCAGCGTGCGAGCTCGGCGTAGCGCTGCTCGCCCTTGGGCGTGTCCCAGATGCCCACGGTGTCGCGGCACTTCGGCAGGTAGTCGCGCTCGACGTACTGCTTCAGGCGCGCGTACGCAGGGACAACTTTCGTGGTGATCGTCTTGCGTGCGGCCGCCTGCAGCCGCTCGCGCTCGGCGGCCGGGATCGACTCCGGCATTTTCTGGAACGGCGCGTAGAACGGGCTGTGGGTCGGGTCCGTCACGAGCTGCCGGTCGATCTGCTTCGGCAAGCGCTGGATCAGGATCTTCGGCGGCACGAGGCCGCGCCGCACGCCTTCGCGCATCAGTGCGACGTTCTGGTCGACGAGGTGGTCGACCGTGTCCAGGCGCGCGAGCCACTGGTCGTAGTCCTTGACGGTCCGGAACACGATGATTTCGGCGACCTGGTGCATCGAGGCCAGGCCGCTGCGCTGCGAAAGCGGCGTGAAATGCGAGCCGTAGGCGTAGGCGTCGAGACTGCCCTGCGTCTGGCGACGGAACAGGTCCTGGTTGAGCCGGTCCTCGGCGGTCAGTTGTTTCGGATCGATGGCGTCGAGACGGGCGAGCGCGGCCAGGTCGGCCGCGTGCGAGGCCTCGATCGCGGCGAGCGACTCGTCGGACCAGCGGTCGTTGTATCGCGTGTCGCCGACGTAGGTCGCCCCGACCGGGTTTTCGCGCAGGCCGCGCTCCCATTCGGCGTCGAACAAGGCGTGCAGCTGCACGCCGGCACCGCCGGTGGGGGAATCGTTCGCGGCGAACGACGGGGCGGTCGCACAGCAGGCAAGAAGCAGGACGGCGGACAGCGTCGATCGGCGCATCGGCAATACCCTGGGGAGGGGAGGGTCACGGATGTTCCGGCGCGTCGCGGTCGTTGGCAAGGCGCCCGTGCCCAAAGCGCTGTGGCCGGGCCCCGGGGGCTCGGGTAACATGCGCGGACCCATCGCTAGGCCCGTCCGGAGAGAGGCTGCCCGGTGCCCGGTTCGCCCCGAGCTTCGCAGGCAGTCCGCCGAAGGCGCAACCCGCCCGGAAACGCTCAGGCAAACGTACGGCTGCGGCCTGATGGGCTCTGGAGAGCGGCCCCGTGCGGGCCCACCGAAGGGGTGCGGCGAAGGCTTCCTGGCCGGCGCTTGATCTCTCAGGTCAAAGGACAGAGGGGCGGCAGGTCGTCACGGCGATCTGCCGCCCTTTTTCTTTATGGCCGTGATTAAAGGACAGGCTCGAATGGGACTGCGCACTCCGCTCTACGAAGCACACCTCGCCGCCGGCGCCCGCACCGTCGATTTCGGCGGCTGGGACATGCCGGTCAACTACGGCTCGCAGATCGAGGAGCACCACGCGGTGCGCCGCGACGCCGGCATGTTCGACGTCTCGCACATGACCGTGGTCGACCTGCGCGGCGAGCGCGTGCGCGAGTTCCTGCGCCACCTCGTCGCCAACTCCGTCGACAAGCTCAAGGCGCCGGGCAAGGCGCTGTACACCGCGATGCTCAATGCGCAGGCCGGGGTGATCGACGACCTCATCGTCTACTTCATGGGCGAAGGCTTCTTCCGCCTCGTGGTCAATGCGGCCACGCGCGACAAGGACCTGGCGTGGATCACGCAGCAGGCGCAGCCCTTCGGCGTGTCGGTGACCGAGCGTCCCGACTTCGGCATGGTCGCGGTGCAGGGGCCGACCGCACGCGAGCGCGTGCTCGGCCTGCTCGATGCCGAAGGCGCGGCCGCGGCCGGCAAGCTCACGCGCTTCGCCGCCGCCGAAGTGAAGGCGAAGGACGGCACCCCGCTGTTCGTCGCGCGCACCGGCTATACCGGCGAGGACGGATTCGAGATCGTGGTGCCGGAAGACCGTA
>DATMIB010000270.1:0-31287 GCA_035554635.1 Steroidobacteraceae bacterium
GTCGAACTGGGCTTCGACGCCGAGCAGACCGCCGCCGAGGTGCAGCGCTGCCTCAACTGCGACGTGCAGACCGTGTTCGAGGCGAAGTCGTGCATCGAGTGCGACGCCTGCATCGACATCTGCCCGACCGACTGCCTGACGATGACGCATGCCGGCGACGACGAAGCCGAGCTGTCCAGGCGCCTGAAGGCGCCGCGCAGGAACCCCAGCGAACCACTGTTCGTGTCGGTGCCGCTCAAGCACACCGGCCGGGTAATGGTGAAGGACGAGGATCTCTGCGTGCATTGCGGCCTCTGCGCCGAGCGCTGCCCGACGGCGGCCTGGGACATGCAGAAGTCGAAGATCCACCTGCCCCACGCGACCGACCACAAATGGCCCAGCCCGCAACGACTCAAGACCGCGTAAACGACTTCGTCATCAAGCTCGCGAACGTGAACGGCACCGGCTCCGCCAGTGCCAACACGTTGCTGATGAAGTCCATCTTCCGCATGGGCGTGCCCGTGATGGGGAAGAACTACTTCCCCTCCAACATCCAGGGCCTGCCGACGTGGTACGAAATCCGCGTGACGAAGGACGGCTACGTCGCGCGTTCGGGGCGTGTCGACCTGATGGTCGCGATGAACGCCGAGACGTACCAGAAGGACGTCCGCGAGGTGAGCCCCGGCGGCTTCCTGATCTACGACTCGACCTGGCCGCGCTCGACGCTGCTGACGCGCGACGACGTCACGATCCTCGGCGCACCGCTCGCGCGGATCTGCAACGAGAACTTCGTCGGCGTGCGCAACCGCATCCTGATGAAGAACATCATGTATGCGGGCCTGCTCGCGGCCCTGCTCGAGATCGACCTCGAGGTGATCCGGCAGCTGCTGACCGAGAGCTACGCCAAGAAGCCCGCGCTGGTCGAGGCCAACATGAAGGCCGTGCAGCTGGGCTACGACTGGGCGAAGGCCAACCTGCCCTGCCCGCTGCCGCTGCGCGTGCAGCGCATGGACAAGACCAAGGGGCACATCATGATCGACGGCAACACCGCCGCCGGTCTCGGCGCGGTCTACGCCGGCGCGACGGTGGCGCCCTGGTACCCGATCACGCCATCGACGTCGGTGATGGACTCGTTCCGCGGCTTTGCGCAGAAGCTGCGCGTCGACCCGGAGACCGGCAAGAACAACTTCGCGGTGATCCAGGCCGAGGACGAGCTGGCCGCGATCGGCATGGTGCTCGGCGCGAACTGGAACGGCGCGCGTGCCTTCACGGCGACCAGCGGCCCCGGCATTTCGCTGATGAGCGAGTTCATCGGGCTCGCCTACTACGCCGAGATCCCGGCCGTCCTCGTCGACGTCCAGCGCGTCGGTCCCTCGACCGGCATGCCGACACGCACGCAGCAGTGCGACATCCTGCTCTGCGCGTACGCCTCGCACGGCGACACGAAACACGTGCTGCTGTTCCCGTCGAACCCGGAAGAATGCTTCCAGATGATGCCGGTCGCGTTCGACCTGGCCGAGCGGCTGCAGACGCCGGTGTTCGTGATGTCGGACCTCGACATCGGCATGAACGACTGGATGGTGCCCGAGTTCAAGTGGAACGACGCCTACCGGCCGGACCGCGGCAAGGTCCTGGCGAAGGACGAGATCGAGGCGCTGCCCAAGTTCCACCGCTACCTCGACAAGGACGACGACGGCATCCCGTACCGCACGCTGCCGGGCGTGAGCCCCAAGGGCGCGTACTTCACGCGTGGCTCGGGCCACAACCAGTACGGCGGCTACACCGAGGACTCGCAGGAGTACCAGGTGGTCATGGAGCGGCTGTCGCGCAAGTTCAAGCGCGCGAAGACGCTGGTGCCGCCGCCCGTGATCGAGGCGACGGGCACGAGCTCGATCGGCCTGGTCGCGGTCGGCTCGAGCCGCGGCGCCGTCAACGAGGCGCGCGACATCCTGGCGAAGCGTGGCATCCCGATCGACTACATGCGCATCAAGGCGTTCCCGTTCACCAAGGAAGTCGAGGCGTTCATGGCCTCGCACGAAAAGATCTTCGTGGTCGAGCAGAACCGCGACGCGCAGCTGAAGTCGCTGTTGACGCTCGAGACGGACGTGCCGAAGTCCAAGCTCTACTCGATCCTGCACTACAGCGGGCTGCCGATGACCTCGAAGGAGATCGTCGAGGCCGTGGTGGCCGAACTCGGCGACCAGCGGCGGGCGCAGGTCGCGGCGGTCGCGGCCACCTGAAGTGGCCAGTGGTCGGTGGCCAGTGGTCAGCAGGAATTACAACCCTCTGCCTACGGGTCCGCGACCACGATGCCAGAAGCTCCGGTTCGACCAGCCACCAGCCACTAGCCACTAATCACTGACCACTTCCCATGAGCTTCATCAACAAACCCAAAGTCCGCCACCCGGACCTGCCGCAGAACGAGCTCGGGCTGACGCGCCGCGACTACGAAGGCGCGATGTCGACGCTCTGCGCGGGCTGTGGCCACGACTCGGTCACGTCCGCGATCATCCAGGCGATCTGGGAACTCGGCATCCGCCCCGAGCAACTCGCCAAACTCTCCGGCATCGGCTGCTCGTCCAAGACGACGGCGTATTTCGCGAGCGGCGCGCACGGCTTCAACGGCGTGCACGGCCGCATGCCGTCGATCGCGACAGGCGCCAACGCCGCCAACAAGAGTCTCTACTACCTCGGCGTGTCGGGGGACGGCGACTCGCTGTCGATCGGCTTCGGCCAGTTCGCGCACGCGATCCGCCGCAACGTGAACATGCTGTACATGTGCGAGAACAACGGCGTGTACGGTCTCACCAAGGGCCAGTTCTCGGCCTCGGCCGACATCGGCACCAAGTCGAAGAAGGGCGAGGAAAACCTGCAGGCGCCGGTCGATCCGTGCCTCGCGGCGCTGAGCCTCGGCGGCACCTTCATCGCGCGCAGCTTCTCGGGCGACAAGGACCAGCTCGTGCCGCTGATCAAGGCGGGGCTGCAGCACCGCGGTTTCGCGCTGATCGACGTGATCTCGCCCTGCGTGACGTTCAACGACCACGTCGGCTCGACCAAGAGCTACGAGTTCACGCGCGAGCACTACCAGGAAGCCGTGCACGCCGACTACATCCCCGCCCGGCAGGAGATCACGGCGCAGTACGCCGAAGGCGAGGCGCTGCCGGTGCAGCTGCACGACGGCAGCCGGATCCTGCTGCGCAAGCTCGACAAGGACTACGACCCGACGCACCGCGGCCGCGCATTCGAGTACCTGCGCACCAAGCTGCGCCAGGGGGAGCACGTCACCGGGCTGATCTACGTCTCCGGCAACGTGCACCCGGACATGCACGAAATGATGCGCACGAGCGACGTGCCGCTGAACCAGGTGCCTTACGACAAGATGCATGGTGGTTCGGCGGGTCTTGCGGGCATCCTCAAGCGCTACGCCTGAAGCCGCCCGTGGCGCCCACGGGCCGGGCGTACGTGCGGTTGCCGGGGCGAGGCCGTCCCGGCAGACCATGACGTACGTCACTGCCCCGGCCGGCGGCGCTTCCTAGAATCCGTCGCGATGCACCGTCCCGCCCCACGTTCCCGGCTCGCCCCGTTCGCCGCTGCGCTTGGCGCGGTACTGGCGGCCGCGGCGTTCGCGTGGCCGGCGCAGGTCGCCGCGGCCGCGGTGTACCGCTGGGTCGACGGCAACGGCGTGACACACCTGTCGTCGGAGCGGCCGCCCGCCGGTGTGCCGTACGAGCGCCTCGACGTGGGCGCCACCCGGTCGTCGACCGGCAAGTCGTCGACGCGGCCGGCGAGCCAGGGGCCCACGCGGCTCGCCGCGGTGTCGCCAGAGCAGGCGGCCCGACGCAACACGGCAATCCGTGAACTCCAGAACCGCGAGTGTGTCGTCGCGCTCGAGGCGATCGACCGGCTTTCGCGCAACGGTCAGCCGGTCGAACCGGGCGAGTTCAAGCGACTGCAGCAGACCGCGGAGCGCAACTGCAGCAGCGACCCTGCGACGCGACGCGAGCAGGAGGACATGGCAGCGAAGCTGCGCGTCGCCAAGGGCGACACGTGCGTCGCCGCTCGCAACGAGCTCGCCGACATGCTCGAACCGGGCCGCAAGCCGACGCGCGAGCAACTGCGCACGCAGCAGCTGTTCATCGAGACGCATTGCGAATCGCCCGTGCGCTGAATCGTGCGGGACAGGTCCGATGACGCAGCCACCGATACGATCGACCGTACGGAGCGTCTTGCGTCTGCGCCCCGCTCGCTCCGCCCCTGGCTCGTCATCCACAATCCCGTCGCAGGCGAGCGCGATCGCACGCGGTGGCCACGGTTCGCCAATGCCTTGGCACGCCGGGGACTGGTGTTCGAGGTCGCACGCACCGCGGGCCCCTCGGATGCTGCACAGCTCGCCGAACGGGCGGTGCGCGAAGGACTGAATCGGATCCTTGTCGCGGGTGGCGACGGCACCGTGCACGAAGCCGTCAACGGCATCATGCGGGCGCGCGAGGCGGTGGCCGGCGGGTCGACGACGCCGTTGCTGGTACCCGTCCCGCTCGGCACCGGCAACGACTGGGCACGTTCGCTCGGAATGCCCACCGACGCCGAGGCGTTCGCCGAGTGCGTGACGCACGGTGCGGCCGTGGCCTGGCACGACGTCGGACGCATGCACTTCG
Organism: Steroidobacteraceae bacterium; assembly: GCA_035554635.1. Lineage (GTDB taxonomy): Bacteria > Pseudomonadota > Gammaproteobacteria > Steroidobacterales > Steroidobacteraceae > RPQJ01. Next base: position 4,635 of record DATMIB010000270.1, read on the forward strand.
ATGCGACGCCCGAGGCGCCGTGCTGGTTCGTCAACGTGGCCGGGGCCGGCTTCGATGCGCACGTGATCGAAGGCATGCCCGCGCGCGTGCCGTCACGCCTGGCCTATCTCGCCCACGCGCTGCGCAGGCTCGCCGCGTATCGGTCGCCGACTTTCGGGCTCGAATTCGACGACGGGCAGGCCAATTCCGGCCGGCACCTGCTTGTCTTCGTGGCCATCGGGCAGTATTGCGGTCATCGCATGCACGTCGCACCCGGGGCACGCCTCGACGACGGTCTGTTCGACGTCGTCACGATCGCCGAGGTGGGCCTCGCCCGCGCGCTGCCCAAGCTTGCACGGCTGTACGGCGGCACGATCCTCGAGGACGGGCTCGTGCGGCACCGACGCACGGCATCGGTCCGCATCGTCGCGGATCCCGCGACTCCGGTCGAGGCCGATGGACAACTGGTCGGGCGGACGCCGGTGACGTTTTCGATCGAACCGCGTGCCCTGCGGGTCCTGCGCTCGGGCCCGGCAGCGGGCTGATAGCGACTGCGACTCGGTCGCGAAGGCCTAGAGCGTCTGCGGCCCGGTCGCGAGCGTGCGCAGCAGTTCCGCCTGCGACTGCACCTCGCATTTGGAGAAGATCTGCTTCAGGTGGGTGCGCACGGTGTTGAGCGACAGCCTGAGGTGCGTCGCCGTCTCCTCGACCGAGTAGCCCGCGTACAGCCGGCGCGCGACGTTCGCCTGCGCACGCGTGAGCCCGTACAGCTCCGCGAGCAGTTCGGTCGAGATGCTGCGCGCACCGTCACTCGCGTAGATCAGCGCAACGTACTTGATGCCGCGCCGGGCGACGATCGCGTTGGTGGACGCGATCACGACCCGGCAGGGCAGTGCCCCGCCGTGCTTGAGCGTCACCGCGATCGCGCGGATCGGCGCGCCGCGACCCGGCGCGAGCATGCGCATGAAGCGCTCGTCGATGCGCGTGTCGCTGAACGCGAGGCGGCCGTTGCGGACCGTCATGCCTTGCGCGTCGACGATGGCCTTCTGTGCGAGTGCGTTGGCGTCGACCACGGCGCCCGAGGCGTCGAGCAGCACGACGCCACGATCGAGCTTTTCGAGGATGAAGATGCCGAGCGGCGAGAGTCGGTTGAAGCCGCGGCGCAGCAGCGGCACGCGCGCCACTTTCCCCGGCACTGCGCGAGTGCCATGCAGCCGATCCTTCTTGGAATGTGAACCTGCGCTCGACGAGTCCGGACTCGAGTCGACCCTGGTGCTTCGGTGGGGTGCCCCGGGGCTCCCTTTTTTTCGCATAGCTTGTGCGTTCTTGTGGTCCACGACGACTTGCGCAGTCGTGGTCCTACTAGACCACATGCAACGTGCAAATGAATCACCTAAATAGGTGAACTGATTCCAGCGTCGATGCTTCTTGCGGGAGTTCCCTGTAGACGCGGCGCTTTGCGCGACACACGACCCGCTGCGTCACGCGCGGCGCATCGCAGTCGTCGCACGTCGGAGCGGATGCGTAGTGTCTTGTACGCATGTCGTTGCCGAAGACCGCGACGCGAGCGCGACTCGGCGCCGCGATGCCTGGGCCGACCGGCCTCGCGACACGACCACGCGCCGGCGAAGCAGACGCAACCGAACGTTGTCGCTCGACGGGGGGAGACGGCCGCCAGGGGGATCAGGCGGCGTGGCCGTCCGAACGCTTGCCCGCCACGCCGGCGCCGGGTGCGCGGTAGGGTTCGATGGTCTGGCTCGCCGTGACGCCCTTCAGGTTGCTCGAGACGTCGGGCACGCGCTGCCGACGCGCAGCGGCGGCCTTGGCACGCGCCTCGGCGGCGGCCTGTTCGGCGGCGCGCGCGGCCCGGCGACTGCGCACCGTGTGGGCGAGGAACAGGGCGACGACGGGCAATGCGACGAGCAGCGTGAATTTCATGGATGCCTTCCGTGGAGAACCGACTTCGACCGCGGCGAACGGCCGTGGTTCGCGCTCCCATCGCGAGCGGCGCCAGTATGGAGGCGAGCGGTTGCAGGCGGAAGTCGACTATCGCGCAACTGCGGCAAGTTTTGCCAGCCACGCTGCGACAGGCCGCACGTTTTACGCGACCTATTGTCCGCTGCGCTGTCTGCGTGCGGCTGCGTCTACCAGTGGATGCCACGCATCAGCGAAGCGAAGATCATCGCCTCGCGGTTCGGGGGCCGCTGTTCGTCGCCCTCGCGCTTGCCCTGCGCGGCCGCCGAGTCGGGGAACATGCGGAACGCGGAGTTCATCACGACCTCCGACAGCTTCGGCATGACCAGGTGCATGATCTCGGCCATGAGGCCGAGCCGCGTCGCGATGCGCTGCGGCTTGCGGATGATCGCGTCGGCGATCATGTCCGCGGCCTCGTCGGGCGAGATGATCGTCGGCATGTCCTCGTAGAGCTTGGTCGGCGCGATCATCGGCGTGCGCACGAGCGGCATGTTGATGATCGAGAAGTGCACGCCTTCGTCGTGGTACTCCGACGCCGCGCAGCGCGCGAACGACTCGAGCGCGGCCTTCGACGCGACGTAAGCCGAGAAGCGCGGTGCGTTGGTCAGCACGCCGATCGAGGACACGTTGATGACGTGGCCGCTCTTGCGCGCCGTCATCGACGGCAGCAGGTTCAGCGTGAGCCGCACGCAGGCGAAATAGTTGAGCTGCATCGTGCGCTCGAAATCGTGGAAGCGATCGTACGAGAGCGCGAGCGAGCGACGGATGGACCGCCCCGCGTTGTTGATCAGCACGTCGACGTGCCCGAACTCCTTGAGCACGTCCTTCGCGAGCTTGTCGTTCGCGTCGTAATCGGTGATGTCGCACGAATAGGTCTTCGCAACGCCGCCGGCGTCGACGATCTTCTTGCGCACCTCGGCGAGCTTCTCCTCGTCGCGCGCGACGATCACGACCTTGCCGCCGGCCTCGGCGATGCGCATCGCCGCGGCTTCGCCGATGCCCGACGAGCCGCCAGTGATCACGACGACCTTGCCCTTGACGGCGCCCTTGAGGCTGCGGTCGATCGAGAGGTCGGGGTCGAGGTGACGTTCCCAGTAGTCCCACAGGCGCCAGGCGTAGTCCTCGAGCACGGGCACGCGGATCTTGGCCTTGTCGAGCAGCTTCTGGGTCGCGGTCGAGTCGAAGCGCGTCGGGTAGTTCACGAACTGCAGCACCGAGCGCGGCACCTGCAGGTCGCGCAGCACCTGGTTGAAGACGTTCTGGAGCGGCCGGCTGCGTTCGATCGATTGCGTCACCGGTTCCGGTACCATCTCGAACACCTTCGGATCGACGCGGAAGGCCATCTCCGGTGCGTGCGCGGCGCGCGCGAAGATGTTGAGCACTTCGCCCATGCGTCGCGTCTTCGGGTCGGTCAGGTGGAAGCACTCGCCGTCCTGCTTCGGCAGGTGCGACAGGTGCACGAGCGCGTCGACGACGAAGTCGACCGGCACTGCATTGACATACCCGCCCTCGACGCCCACGAGCGGCACCCAGCGCGGCCACGACTCGCGCAGCTTCTGCAGCGCCTTGAAGAAGTAGTACGGCCCGTCGATCTTGTCGATCACACCGGTCTGCGAATGCCCGAGCACGATGCCTGGACGGTAGACGCGGAACGGCACCTTGCCGTTGGCACGCACCAATGCCTCGGAGTCGTGCTTCGTACTGTGGTACGGGTGGTCGAGTTCCTCGGCCTCCTCGAACATGTCCTCGCTGAAGGTGCCGCGATAGAGCCCGGCCGCTGCAATGGAGCTGACATGGTGGAAGCAGCCGGCGCCGACGGCCGCGGCCACCGCGAGAGCGCCTTCGGTGCCGACGATGTTCGCGCGCTGCATCTCCTCGGCGCTCGCGTCGAGGTCGTAGACGGCGCCGAGGTGATAGAAGTGCTTGACCTTGCCCTTGAGTCGCGTGAGGTCGGCCTTGCCGACGCCGAGCTTCGGCTGCCCGAGGTCACCCTTGATCGGCACGACGCGACGCACGCTGTCCTTGCCCCAGAACGCACGCAGCTCGTCGAGCTTGCCGACGGAGCGCGGCCGCACGAGCACGTAGACCGTGCCCTTGCCGCGCCGCAGGAGCGCCTGCACGAGAAAGCGCCCGATGAACCCCGTCGCCCCGGTCACGAAATAGGACATGGGACACTCCCCCGTTCTTTGCGGGTTACGTTAGGGGCCGTAGGTACTCGCGTCAACGTGGAACGCACGCCGTCGCAGGTACCATGCATGGTCGGAACGCGCGGCGTGACCGGGCCAGGGGACCTGCATGGCGAACAAGCAGCGACGCACCGCCGCCACCCACGGTGAGCACGAACGCCTGTCAGCCGTGGACACGGCCTGGCTGCGCATGGACGCCCCTGGCAACCCGATGACGATCGTGAGCGTGCTGACGACCGCGACGCCGGTCCGCGCGTCGCTGCTGCGACGGCGGATCGCGAGCCGTCTCGCGCGCTTCCCGCGGTTTCGACGCCGACCCGTGGCCGACGCGCTCGGTGCGGCCTGGCACGACGACGACGCGTTTTCGCCCGACGCCCACTGGGTTGAGGTCGAGCTGCCCGCACCGGCCGGTCCGGACGAGTTGCAGGCCCTGGCGGGTCGTCTGGCCAGCGAGCCGCTCGATCCGTCGCGGCCGCTCTGGCAACTGCATTTCGTCCCGCGGTACGGCACCGGCAGTGCGTGGGTGCTGCGCGTGCACCATTGTTACGCCGACGGCATGGCGCTCGTGCGCGTGCTGCTGTCGCTGACCGAGCCGACGCACCCCGGAACGGATCGGCCGACACGTGCCCGTCAGGAATCGTCCGGCTCGCACTCGGCCGACGGGGCACGCGGCAATGGCCGCTGGCCGCTCGCGTCCTGGCTCGAGCCGCTGGTCCTGCCGGTCGGCCAGGTCCTGCAAGGCGTCATCGGCGAAGGCACGCGCTGGCTCGGGGCCGGCGCCCAGCTTGCAGTGCGGCCCGAGGACGCCGCGCGGTTTGCGACCCAGGCCCGCGGCATGCTCGACGAGTTCGCGCACTTGCTGACGCTGCCGGACGACCCGACCACCCCGCTGCGGGGCGATCTGTCGGGTGAGAAACGCGTCGGCTGGACCGCGCCGTTCGACCTCGAGGAGATCCGGGCGTGCGGCCGGTCCCTCGATTGCACCGTCAACGACGTGCTGCTGGCGACGCTGGCCGGCGCGCTCGGCACCTACCTGCGCGACACGCGCGGTTTCGACACGACCGGCCTCGTGTTGCGAGCCTCCGTGCCCGTGAACCTGCGCACGGGCGAGGAGTCGGCGGCGCTCGGCAACCGGTTCGGGCTGCTGTTCGTCGACCTGCCCGTCGGCGTCGTCGAGCCGCTGCAGCGTATCGCGCGCATGCATGCGCAGATGCAGGCGCTCAAGGGTTCGCACCAGCCCGCCATGACGCTCGCTGCCCTTGGCGTGTTCGGCATGCTGCCCGCTGCCGTCCAGCAACCAGTGCTCGAGCTTTTGAGCCGCAAGGGCACGCTCGTCGCCTCCAACGTGCCCGGCCCCAGAGAGCCACTCCACCTGTGCGGGCAGCGCGTCGAAGAGCTGCACTTCTGGGTGCCACAGGGCGGCACGATGGGGCTCGGCGTCAGCGTGCTGTCGTATGCCGGCAAGGTTTCGTTCGGTGTGATCGCGGACCGCCAGCGGTTGCCGGACCCGCAGTCCCTGGCCCAGCACTTCAGCCTCGAACTCGGGCGCACGCTGCGGGCGGCGACGGCGGCGACCGCGTGCGCTCCACCAGCCGCAGCAAAGCCGCGTCGCCGACAGCGTGCGGCCGAGTCTCCGTCGGGCGCCGTGCAGCCGTCGCCGCGGCGGCGTCGGACGCAGGCCTCCGCGCGACGCACCCCGTCCCAGGATTGACACACTGCAGCACGCGCCTAGCATCCAGCAGAATGTGCACACGGCCCCACGCGCCGGGAGACCTGTCATGGCCACCAGCAGACGCAACACCACCAGCGGTCGGCGACCGCGCGCCACCCGCACGCAGACCGGCGGTCGCGGCACTTCGCAGGCACGCCAGCGCGACGACGACGACGTGACCCAGGACTTTGATACGGGCCCGGGCCCGCAGGAAGAACTCGTGCGGGGCCTGCAACAGGTCTGGCTGGCGGGCCTGGGCGCCATCGCCCGCGCGCCGAAGGACGGGCCCGCGGCGTTCGGCGAAACCGTCGTCGAAGGGCTCCGCCTGCTCGACACGTCGCGTTCCACCGCGCAGCGGCTGCTGCGCGCGACGCTCGAGAGCGCCCAGGGCACGTTGCAGTCCCGAGCCGGCGATGCACGGACCCAGGCGCAGGAAGCGTGGGGCAGCCTCGAGTCGCTGTTCCAGAGCGGCGTGCATCGCGCGATGCGCCAGTTTGGCGTGCCGACCGCCGAGGACATCCGCGAGCTGACCGAAAGCGTCGCCGAACTCCACGCCAGCGTGGAGCGGATGGGCGCGCAGCAACCCCGTTCCCGCAAGACCGCGAAAACCCGGCCCTCCACACGCACCGCCCGCAAGCCACGCCCGCAGCGGCGACCGGACGACGGCACGTGAAACTGCTCGGAGTCGAAATCGGTGCCAGCGCGGCGACACGCGGGCAGCTCGGGCGACTGCTCGAGCGCAACGCCGCGCTCCGCGACGTGTTCGCCGGCGACCCGGCCCTGCGCAAGCAGCTGGCGCGGGTGCAGAAGTGGCAGTCGAAACGGTTGTTGCGCAGTCACGCGGACCTGCATGCGAATCCGCGTTACCGTCTGGCGGTGGAGTTCTTCTTCAACGAGCTCTACGGCGGCAGCGGGGACGTGCGTCGTCGCGACGCGGACCTGCTCAAGGTGCAGCACGCCATGGAGCGCCTGCTGCCGCGCGAAGGGCTCGACGCGCTCTGTCTCGCGATCCAGCTCGAGACGCTGTCGCAGGAGCTCGACGCCGACGTCGCCCGCGCGTTGCCGGCCGGGCCGATCACCGTCGAACGCTATGCGGAGGCCTACCGGGCCGGTGGCCGACGCGCCGACCGCGAGCGCCAGATCGCCCTGACACGCGAGGTCGGCGCCTATCTCGACGGCGTCGTGCGCAAGCCGCTGGTTCGCGGCCTGATCCGGCTCGTGCGCAAGCCTGCCCACGCCGCTGGCTTCGGCCAGTTGCAGGAATTCCTCGAGCGGGGGTTGGCGGCTTTCGAGGCCATGCACGGTGCCGACGAGTTCCTGAGCACCGTGGGGACGCGCGAGCTGCGCACGCTCGATCGATTGTTCGACGGCGTCGACGATCCGTTCGAGTTCGGCGCCAAGGGCCATCGTGGCGCCGGCGCCCGCGCCGTCACCACCACCGACGCAGCCGGGGCCGACGCCGAATGAGTGCAGGCGACCCGATCACGGCTGCGATCAAGACGCCTGAGAAGGCCTCGCGCAAGCAAAAGAAAAAGACGGTCTCACGCAAGCCGCCGCCGCGCTGGCGCAAGTACCTCGTCCAGGCCGAGCTCGAACTGCCACCCCCGGCGCCGGAAGTGCAGCGGACTGCGGCGACCGCAGACGACGACGAAGAGACCGAGCCGATGACCGAGGCTTCCGAGGTGCCCGACCTCAGGTGGTGGCAGACCACACCGGTCGTGGGAGCGCTCGTGCTGGCCTGCGTGCTGCTGGCCGGCCTGGCCGGATGGTCGCTTCGTCGCGCCGCACAGGACCGGGCGGCGGCTGTCGCCGCCGATGCGCGCGTGACGACGCTGACGCTGCGCGCGATCAACAGCGAGCGGACGCTGCGGATCACGCCGAACCCGCGCAGCTGGTCCGCGCGACCCGACGCGACGATCGACTGGCCCGAGCCGCCGCAGCTGCTCGAGCTCCAGTTGCCGGTCGGTTACTCGAGTTACCTGACCTTCGCGCTCGTGATCGACAAGGTCGACCACGGTCGCGTCATGGTCATCGAGCACCTGTCGCCGGACTCGAACCGCGAGCTGCGGCTGGCCGTGAACAGCTCGGCCTTCGGCCCGGGCGAGTACCGCATCCGGCTGCAGGGCTACACCTGGCGCGGCGAGCGCGTCGACGCCGGCTGGGCGCGACTGGTCGTCGACGCCCCGCGCTGAGCGCAGCGCGGCGGAGCGACCAACGCGAGCGGATTGGCGGTAAGCGCGTTACGCGCGTCCAGTACCGGTCGAGGTGTCTGGTCTTCTTCTCCGCGATTTGTCGGGCGCCCGCCGCTCGAGCGTCCGGCACGCGGCGCGCGCGCTCGTCCCGCCTTCATCATCGCCACCATCGTCGCGTGCCCGCTCGAGCAAGGGACCGCCGTTCATCGCACGGTCCTCCGTGCGGTGAACGATGCGCGCCCGACCATGAGCGGAAAGAAGACCGGACACCTCGGGCGGCGCCGTCAGCCTGCTCGCGCTCGGTGTGCCCGCGCGCCTCAGCCGCCGGCGCGCAGCGCCTGCATCGGCGGGTGCGTGACGACGGAGCGCGCGGCGAGCAGCCCCGCGACGCCGACCAGCAGCGCACCGCCGAGGATGCCGACGACCCAGACCCACGGGTCCGGTGAATACGGCAGGTCGAAGACGCGACGCGCGAGCACCCAGCCGACACCGGTTGCGCCCGCGGCGGCCAGCAGCCCTGCGAGCGCACCGAGCACCAGGAACTCCGCCGCGACGCCCTGGAACACGACGCCGCGCGTCGCGCCGAGCGTCCTCAGCATCGCGCTTTCGTAGCGCCGTTCCTCGCGCGTCGACTGCACGGCCGCGAGCAGCACCATGAGCCCCGCGGCGAGCGTGAACAGGAACACGTACTGCACCGCGAGGCTCGCCTTGTCCATGACGTCGCGGACCTGCGCGAGCAGCGCCTCGATATCGATGATCGTGACCTCGGGGAACTTGCGCACGAGCTCGACCAGCGCCGGGCGCTGGTCGGGCTCGATGTGCACGCTCGTGATCAGCGTACCGGTCACGTTCTCGAGCACGCCCGGCGAGAACACGACGAAGAAGTTCGGCTTGAACGTGTCCCAGCGCACCTCACGCAGGCTCGTCACGCGTGCGGTCACCGTCTCGCCGGCGACGTCGTAGCTGAGCGTGTCGCCGAGCTTCAGCCCGACCGATTCGGCGAATTCGCGTTCGACCGACACCTGCGGATCGTGGTTTGCGCCGGGTGGCCACCATTCGCCGGCGACGATGCGATTGCCCGGCCCGAGCGCCTCGGACCAGGTCAGGTTCGCCTCGCGTTCGACGAATTCGTTGGCACGCTCCGACGTCAGGTGCAACTGGTCGACGGTGGTGTCGTTGATCGCGACCAGGCGCGCCCGCAGCATCGGCACGAGCTCGGTCGACGGCAGACCGGAGTCGGCGAAAAACGCCTCGACGGCCGGGCCTTCCTCGGGCCGGATGTTGATCATGAAGTAGTTCGGCGCGTCCGCCGGCAGGCTCGCGCGCCAGTCCTGCAGCAGGTCGTCGCGCACCAGTGCGAGCAGCAGCAACACTGTCAGCCCCAGGCCGAACGCGACGATCTGCACGATGCTGTCGCGACCGCGCCGGACGATGTTGGCGAGCCCGTAGCGCCAGGCGACGCCGACGCCGCGTCGCAACGGTGCGAGCGTGCGGACGAGCAGCCAGCCCGCGACCGCGAGCAGCAGGAACGTCGCACCGAGGCCACCGGCGACGTAGCCGACCAGCCGCGGGTCGCGCACCAGCCAGTACAGCAGTGCCAGCACGGCGCCGATCGCGAGCCCGTAGACGACCGCGTACCGCAGCGGTGGCGGCTCGAGATCACGGCGCAGCACGCGCGCCGGCGGCACGCGCCGCAGACGCAGCAACGGCGGCAACGCGAACCCGACCAGCACGACGACGGCCGTTACGACGCCGAGCATGAACGCGTCCGCCGACGGCGGGGGCAGCTCGCCGCGCAGCAGGTCCTGCAGCAGCCACGCGATGCCCGATTGTGCGAAGTAGCCGAGCGCGGTGCCGATCACCGCAGTCGCCACGCCCACGACGCAGAGCTGTACCACGGTCTCGGTCAGCACGAAGCGTTGCGACGCGCCCATGCACTTCATCAACGCCACGACATCGAGGTGACGACGCGCGTAACGCTGCGCCGCCATCGCCACGGCGATCGCAGACAGCAGCACGCTCACGAGGCTCGCGAGCGACAGGAAACGCCCGGCGCGGTCGGCCGACGAACGGATCTGCGGGCTCGCATCGGCGATCGACTGCACGCGTTCCCAGCGCTGCTTGTGCTGCTGCAGCCAGGCGCGGAACGCATCGACGTCGGCCGGCGCACCCGCAAACAGCACCGCGCGGCTGACTCGGCTGCCCGGCTGCACGAGCTGCGTCGCGGGCAGGTCCGCGCGATTGATCATGAGCGTCGCCGACAGGTCGGCAAAGCCGCTGCCCTGGTCGGGCCGGTAGTCGAGCACGCGCGTGACACGCACGCGATGCGCGCCCACGGTGAATTCGGCGCCGACGTCCGCGCCGAGCTTGGCGATCAGGCGCGAGTCGGCCCAGGCTTCGCCCGGCGCCGGCACGCCGTCGGTCACGACGCCGGTGCCGAACGGACGCTCGGCAGTCCTGACACGCCCGCGCAGCGGATAGCCCTCGCCCACGGCGCGCAGCGTGACCAGCGACGATTCCGCGCCGTGGAACACGACGCTCGGCATCGACTCGAGCCGCGCGACGCGCAGGCCGCGTCGCTCCGCTTCGCGATCGTAGCCGGCGTCGATCTCGCGCGCCGACTGCAGGCGCAGGTCGGCCGCCAGCACCTCGCCGGCCTGCTGTTCGACCGCGCGACCAATCCGGCTCGTGAAAAAGCCCACGGCCGTCAGCGACGCGACGGCGACGAGCAACGCGAGCAACAGCACCGCGAGCTCGCCCGACTTGAGGTCGCGCAGCAGGTTGCGCAGTGCCAGCGTGAGCCAGGCCACGACGCTCAGCCCGCAGCCGCCGGTGACGACGACGACGGCACGATGCGACCGGCATCGAGCCGGATCTCGCGATGGCAGCGCGCCGCGAGCGAGCGGTCGTGCGTGACGAGCACCAGCGTCGTGCGCCGGGCGCCGTCGAAGCCGAACAGCAGGTCCATGATCTTCGTGCCGGTCGCCGCGTCGAGGTTGCCGGTCGGTTCGTCGGCGAACAGCACGTCGGGATCGGTGACGAAGGCGCGTGCGATCGCGACGCGCTGCTGCTCGCCGCCCGACAACTGCCGCGGGTAGTGGCCGAGACGCTCCGCGAGCCCGACGCGACCGAGCACCTCGCGCGCGGCGTTGCGCGCGTCGGGTCGTCGCGCGAGCTCGAGCGGCAGCATGACGTTCTCGAGCGCGGTCAGCGACGGCACCAGGTGGAACGACTGGAACACGAAGCCGACGTGGCGCGCACGCACTGCCGCACGACCGTCCTCGTCGAGCGCCGTCAGTTCGTGCCCCGCGAGCCAGGCGCTGCCCGCGGTCGGCTCGTCGAGACCGGCCAGCAGGGCCAGCAATGTCGACTTGCCCGCGCCCGACGCGCCGACGATCGCGACGGACTCGCCGCGGCGAACCTCGAGCGAGACGTCGGTGAGGATGGCGAGCCGTCCCTCGGGGCTGCTAACCTGCTTGCCGATGCTTCTCGCTGCCAGCACCGTGTCGTCGCCGTCGCCTCGCGCTGCGTTCGTCGTCATCCTGTTCCTTTGCCTGTTCGCCGTCGTGCGGCCGGGCGTCGTCGCCGCTGCTGCGGTGTCTGCCCCCGCCTCGTCTGCGCCCGCGCCGTCGATCCTCGTGCTCGGAGACAGCTTGAGCGCTGCCTACGGCATGCGGCTCGAGCAGGGCTGGGTGGCGTTATTGCAGCAGCGGCTGCGCACGCAAGGCTACGGTCATCGCGTCGTCAATGCCAGTTCCAGCGGCGAGACGACCGGCGGTGCCCTCGCACGGCTGCCACGCGCGCTGCAACTGCATCGTCCCGGCATCGTCGTCGTCGAGCTCGGCGGCAACGACGGCCTGCGCGGGCTGCCGGTCGCCGACATCCGTCGCAACCTCGACTCGATCGTGGAACGCGCACAGCAGGGCGGCGCAAGGGTCCTGCTGCTGGGCATGCGGATACCGCCCAATTACGGGCCGGCCTACGCCCGGGATTTCGAACGGGTGTTCGCGGACACCGCCCGCCAACGCCGGCTCGCGTACGTCCCGTTCCTGCTCGCCGATGTCGCGCTCGACGACACGCTGATGCAGGACGACGGCATCCATCCGAACGTCCGTGCGCAGCCGAAGCTGCTCGACGCCGTCTGGCCCGCGCTCGTGCCGCTGCTCGGCCGGCCCTAGCGCCGTCGCCGTCGCCGTCGCCGCGCCCGTCCGCGGCGCGATGGCGATTTCCTCGTACGTGGCTGCTGGTGAAATCGCTTCGCTGCGCTGTTATATAGATCGTCATGACGTGCCAGGCGCGGGCCAGGGGGCACGAGAGGGGAGTTCTCGTGGAAAGGATCTGGCTCAAGCACTACCCGGCCGGCGTGCCGGCGGACATCAATCCCGCGGCTTACCGCTCGCTGCTGCACCTGCTCGATCACTGCATCGAGCGCTTCCGCGACCGGCCGTGCTTCACCTGCATGGACCGCACGCTGACCTACGGCGAGCTCGACGTGCTGGCCACGCGTTTCGCCGCGTACCTGCAGCAGGTCGCGCGGCTGCGCGCGGGCGACCGCATCGCCCTGATGATGCCGAACGTGCTGCAGTACCCCGTCGCGATCCTCGGTGCGTTCAAGGCGGGGCTCACAGTCGTGAACACGAACCCGATGTACACGCCGCGCGAGTTGCAGCACCAGCTGCACGATTCGGGCGCGCGTGCGATCGTGATCCTCGAGAACTTCGCGCACACGCTGCAGCAGGTCCGCGAGGAGGTCGACCTCGACACCGTGATCGTGACCGGCGTCGGCGACCTGCTGAGCTTCCCGAAGTCGACGCTGGTCAATTTCGTGCTGCGCCACGTCCGCAAGCAGGTGCCCGAGTGGAGCCTGCCCGAAGCGGTGTCTTTCGGTTACGCGTTGAACCAGGGCCGTTACGCGAACCTCGCGCCGGTCGAGCCCGGCCCCGAGGACATCGCGTTCCTGCAGTACACGGGCGGCACGACGGGCGTGTCGAAGGGCGCGGTGTTGACGCACCGCAACATGGTCGCCAACGTGCTGCAGGCCGAGGCGTGGATCCAGCCCGCGATGACCGCCGACGAAAAGATCGTGTCGATCGCGGCGCTGCCGCTGTACCACATCTTCGCGCTGACGGCGAACTCGTTCGCGATGCTCAAGCTCGGCGCGCACAACGTCATGATCCCGAACCCGCGCGACTTCGCGGCGTTCGTGCGCGAGCTGGCGCGTTACCGCTTCACGTTCTTCGCCGGCGTCAACACGCTGTTCAACGCGCTGCTGCACACGCCGGGGTTCGACCGGCTCGATTTCAGCGGCCTGCGCGTCAGCCTCGGCGGCGGCATGGCGGTCCAGCGTGCGGTGGCCGAGAACTGGAAACGCGTCACCGGCAACGTGCTCACGCAGGCCTGGGGCCTGACCGAGACGTCGCCGGCGGCGTGCATCAACCGGCCCGGTGACGACTTCAACGGCGCGATCGGCCTGCCGATCTCCTCGACCGTGGTGACGATCCGCGACGACGCCGGCCTGCCGTTGCCGCAGGGACAGTCCGGGGAGATCTGCGTCGAGGGCCCGCAGGTGATGCGCGAGTACTGGCAACGGCCCGACGAGACCGAGAAGGTCATGCTGCCGGGCCAGGTGCTGCGCACCGGCGACATCGGCTACATGGACCCGAAGGGTTACGTCTACATCGAGGACCGCAAGAAGGACATGATCCTCGTCTCGGGCTTCAACGTGTACCCGAACGAGGTCGAGGGCGTCGCCGTGACGCACCCGGGCGTGCTCGAAGTCGCGGCCGTCGCACAACCCGACGAGCGCGCGGGCGAAGTGGTCGCGTTGTTCGTCGTGCGCAAGGATCCGGCCCTGACTGCCGAGCAGCTCATCGAGCACTGCCGCGGCTCGTTGACGGGGTACAAGGTGCCGAAGCGCATCTATTTCCGCGACGAACTGCCGAAGACCAACGTCGGCAAGATCCTGCGTCGCGAACTCAAGGACCAGCTCAAGGCCTGAGCCGGCGGCAGTGCTTCGCGCAGGCGCTCGCGCGCCCGCCCAAGCCGGCGATCGCGCCTACTTCTTGTTCGATGCCTTGAGCGCGCCGCCCGCGACGTAGTGCGCGGCGACGTCGTCGCCGGCCTGCGCCGCACGACGGATGCCCTCGGTGATCATCTTCTCGGCCTTGTCTGGCCCGACCCAGCTCACGATCGTGACCCACTTGCCCTTTTCCAGGTCCTTGTAGTGCTGGAAAAAGTGCGCGATCTGGTCGGTCAGCGTCGCCGGCAGGTCCTTGTACGACTTCACGCCCGAGTAGAACGGGTGCAGCTTGTCGACCGGCACCGCGATGACCTTCTCGTCGTCGCCGGCCTCGTCCTTCATCAGCAGAGCGCCCACCGGGCGCACGCGCACGATCGCACCGGCCACCACGGGGGTGGGGACCACCACGATCACGTCGACCGGGTCGCCGTCGCCCGAGAGCGTGTGCGGGATGAACCCGTAGTTGCCCGGGTAGAACATCGCCGTATTGAGGAAGCGGTCGACGCGCAGCGCGCCCGATTCCTTGTCGAGCTCGTACTTGACGGGCACGCCGCCCTGCGGGATCTCGATCAGGGCGTTGACGTCGCGCGGCGGGTCCGCGCCGATGCCGATCTTTGAGATGTCCATGCGATGCCCGGAGTGAATTGGAGAAAGAGTCTAGAGTTCAGAGTGCAGAGTCTAGTCGGAAACGGAGCCGCCTGCGGCGGCATGCGCGTCCGACTCCGACTCCGACTAAACTCTAGACTCTAGACTCTAGACTCTTCCCACCAGCCACTAACCGCTAACCACTAGCCACTTCTTAAACGTGGTACTGCGGCGACAGCTCGTGCACGGCCTCGATCATCGCGAGCGCATGCTCGGGCTTCACCTCGGGGTGAATGCCGTGACCGAGGTTGAACACGTGGCCGGGGCCCTTGCCGTAGCTCGCGAGCACCTTGCCGACCTGCTCGCGGATCTGCGCCGGCGGCGCGTAGAGCACGCTCGGGTCGAGGTTGCCCTGCAGCGCGACGCGGTCCTGCACCGCGCGTCGCGCGTCGGCCAGGTCGCTGGTCCAGTCGACGCCGAGTGCGTCACAACCGGTGTCGGCCATGGCGGAGAGCCACTCGCCGCCACCCTTGGTGAACAGGATCACCGGCACGCGACGGCCTTCGGCCTCGCGCGTGACGCTCTCGACGATCTGCTGCATGTAGCGCAGCGAGAATTCGCGATACCCCGACGGCGTCAGCGAGCCGCCCCAGGTGTCGAACACCATCAGAGCCTGCGCACCGGCAGCAACCTGTGCGTTGAGGTACAGGATCGTTGCCTTGGTGATCACCTCGAGCAGCCGGTGCAGCTCATGCGGTGCGCCGTAGAGCATGCCCTTGATGTGCTCGAAGTTGCGGCTGCCGCCACCTTCGACCATGTAGGTCGCGATGGTCCACGGGCTGCCCGCGAAGCCGATCAGCGGCACGCGGCCCTTGAGCTCGCGCCGGATCGTGCGGACCGCGTCCATGACATAGCGCAGCTCAGTCTCCGGGTCCGGGATCGGTAGCGCGTCGATGTCGGCTGCCGTGCGCACCGGTCGCGCGATCTTCGGGCCCTCGCCCGCCTCGAACGTGAGGCCGACGTTCATCGCGTGCGGCACGGTCAGGATGTCCGAGAACAGGATCGCCGCGTCGAGCCGGTAGCGGTCGAGCGGCTGCAGCGTGACTTCGCACGCGAGCTCGGGGTTCATGCACAGGTTCAGGAAGCTGCCGGCCTTCGCGCGCGTGGCGCGGTATTCCGGCAGGTAGCGTCCCGCCTGGCGCATCATCCAGAGCGGGGTCCGCGGGGTCGGCTGGCGCAGCAGCGCTCGCAACAAGAGGTCGTTCTGCAGCGGCGCGCTCACGGCGTTCTCCCGATGAAGGTCTGGGCAATGGTCTGCTGGATGGCTTCGGCGGCCGCACGCGGGTCCGCCGCATCGCGGATCGGGCGGCCGACGACGATGTAGTCGGCGCCGTTGGCGAACGCCTGCGCGACGTCGACCGTGCGCTTCTGGTCGTCCGCGGGCTTGTTCTCGACCGGGCGGATGCCCGGCGTGACGACGAGCAGGCGGTGGTCGATGAACTCGCGCAGCATCGGCGCTTCGAGACCAGAGGAGACGACGCCGTCGCACCCGGCTTCGAGCGCGCGACGCGCACGCGACAGCACGAGCTTCTCGACGTCGACGGCGAAGCCGAGGTCGTCGAGGTCGCCGCGATCGAGGCTCGTCAGCACGGTGACGGCGAGCACCTTGACGTCACCCTTGGCGGCCGCGGCGGCTTCCATGATCGCCTGGTTGCCGTGCACGGTCGTGAGCGTCACGCCGCGGTTGCGCAGCTGCTTGACCGCGGCACCGACCGTGGCCGGCACGTCGAAGAACTTGAGGTCGACGAAGACCTTCTTGCCGCGCGCCACCATCCAGTCGAGCAGCTCGTAGTAGCCGCCCGACATGAACAGCTCGAGCCCGAGCTTGTAGAACTGCACGGAGTCGCCGAGCTGGTCGGCCAGCCGGCGGGCGGCGACGGGATCGGCCACGTCCATGGCGAAGATCAGGCGCTCGCGGTCGGGAATCGGCTTCGGGACGAACGTCATGGCGGGACGACTCGCGGGGGAGGTGAAAAGTCGGCCGCGAATGATACCCGACCGCGCCCCCCGGTTCGGGCCGGGTACGGGTTAGTGCGGACCCGGTCCAGATCAGAGCCGGGCCTGGCCGTCGATGCAGGTGACGGTCTCGCCGCCGACCCAGACCTGGCCTTGGGCGTCGCGCTCCACGTGCACGCGGCCGGCACGGCCCAGTACCGTGCCCTGTGCGGCGACGTACCGCGGCGGCGCGAGCCCGGCGCCGGTGAGCCACTGGCCGAGCGCGGCGTTGAAGCTGCCGGTGACCGGGTCTTCCGTCAGCCCGCTGCCGCCCGGGAAGAAGGTGCGGACCTCGTAATCGCAGCCTTCGGCGTGGCCGGGTGCGTGCGGCGCCGCGACGCCGACGAACTGGCCCGCCAGCAACGCGGGGTTGGGCCGCAGGTCGAGCACGTCCTGCGCCGAACGTAGCAGTATTCCCTGCCACGGCGGGCCGTTGTCGCACCAGGCATGTGCGACGACCGCCTCGCGCGCGAGCCCGAGCCCGCTGACCACCCGGTCGAGCGTGTCGGTGTCGAGCGGCCCGCCACGCTGCAGCGGCGGGGCCGCGAACGCGAGCCGCGGGCCGTCGCGGCGAATCCGGACGAGCCCGACACCGCATTCCTGCACGATGACACCGCTGCGCGGGACGCCGCCCGATTCGAGCCAGGCATGGCAGGAGCCGAGCGTCGGGTGCCCCGCGAACGGCAACTCCTGCCCGGGGCAGAAGATGCGCACGGCGTAGTCGGCCTCCGGGTGCGTCGGCGGCAGCAGGAACGTCGCCTCCGACAGGTTGGTCCAGTCGGTGAAGCGCTGCATGTCCGCGGCGGCGAGCCCGCTCGCGTCGAGCATGACGGCGAGCGCATTGCCGCGGTACGGCACGGCCGTGAAGACGTCGACCTGCTTGAACGCACGCGGTCGCGGCGACGTCATGGCCGCCTCAGGTCCGTTCCGACGGCTCGAACAGCCGCCGGTGCTCGAGCAGCGCGAAACGGTCGGTCATGCCCGCGATGTAGTCCGCGACGGCCCGGGCACGTCCGGCCGGCCCGTCGACCGCCTCGAGGCGGCGCGCGACTTCCTGGTGCTCGGTCGGCATCAGGTCGACCTCGCCGTGCATGGCGTCGAACAGGTCACGCACGACCCGCTGCGCCTTGGTGGTCATGCGCAACACGCGGTAGTGCTTGTAGAGGTGCTCGCGCAGGTAACGCTTGAGCTCGAGGTGTTCCTCGCGCACCGGCTCGCTGAAGGCGAGCAGCGGCTGCGCCCGGGCGCGCACGTCCTCGACGTTGCGGGGCCCTGCCTCGCGCAAGGCCGCGGCCGAGGCGTCGATCAGGTCGTTGACCGCGTAGTCGATCATGCGTCGCACGACCTCGTGCACGAGCCGGCGGCCGCCGAGCCGCGGGTATTGCGCGTGCACGGTCTCGTGCTGGCGTGCGAACAGTCGGCTCGAGGCGCAGAGGTCCTCGACCGTGATCAGGCCCGCGCGGATGCCGTCGTCGACGTCGTGGTTGTTGTAGGCGATCTCGTCGGCGAGGTTGGCAAGTTGCGCCTCGAGCCCAGGCTGGCGCCGCTGCAGGAATCGTTCGCCGAGCTCACCGAGCGCCCGCGCGTTGGCCGCGGAGCAATGCTTGAGGATGCCCTCGCGCACCTCGAACGTCAGGTTGAGCCCAGGAAACTCGGCGTAGCGCTCCTCGAGCTCGTCGACGACACGCAGCGACTGCAGGTTGTGCTCGAAACCGCCGAACGCGCGCATGCAGTCGTTGAGCGCGTCCTGGCCCGCATGGCCGAATGGCGTGTGACCGAGGTCGTGCGCGAGACACACCGCCTCGGCCAGCGCTTCGTTGAGCGCAAGCGCACGCGCGACGCTGCGCGCGATCTGCGCGACCTCGAGCGAATGCGTGAGCCGCGTCCGGTACAGGTCGCCTTCGTGGTTGACGAAGACCTGCGTCTTGTAGACGAGCCGGCGGAACGCGGTCGAGTGCACGATGCGGTCGCGGTCGCGCTGATACTCGGTGCGGTGCCGCGGCGGTGGCTCGGGCACGCGTCGGCCGCGCGATTCCTCGTCGTGCTGCGCGTAAGGAGCGAGTGCCGTTTCGCCCGCGGAAATTTCGACTGTCATGCGGCTGCCTCGAAATGCGAGCGCAGGGTCGCCTCGAGCGCGTCGGCGGGATAGTCCGCGGTCACGACACCCGCGCCGAGCTTGCGCAGCAGCACCAGCCGGATGCGACCCTGCAGCACCTTCTTGTCCATGCCCATCAGTTCGTGTGCGCGGTGCGCGCCGATGGCGGGCGCCGCAACCGGCAGGCCGGCCCGCCGCAGCAGCTCGCGCACGCGCTCGACGTCGGCGGTGGCGAGCCAGCCAAGACGGCGGGACAGGTCCGCGGCGAGCAGCATGCCCATCGCCACGGCCTCGCCGTGCAGCCACTCGCCGTAGCCGGCGGCAGTCTCGATCGCGTGGCCGAACGTATGGCCGAGGTTCAGCAGTGCGCGCTGGCCGTGCTCGCGCTCGTCCGCGGCGACGATGCGCGCCTTGATTTCGCAGGAGCGACGCACGGCGTGCCGCAACGCCGCGCCGTCGAGCGCGAGCAGCGCGTCGAGGTGACGCTCGATCCACTCGAGGAATTCCGGGTCGTCGACGAGCCCGTACTTGATGACTTCGGCGAGCCCGGCACGCAGCTCGCGCGGCGGCAGCGTCCGCAACGTCGCGAGGTCGGCGAGCACGGCCCGGGGCTGGTGGAACGCACCGATCAGGTTCTTGCCGCCGGGGTGGTTCACGCCGGTCTTGCCGCCGACCGACGAGTCGACCTGCGCCAGCAGCGTCGTCGGCACCTGCACGAAGTCGATGCCGCGCTGGTAGCAGGCCGCAGCGAAGCCGGACATGTCCCCGACCACGCCACCGCCGAGCGCGACCACGACCGCATCGCGGTTGAGGCGCGCTGCGACCATCGCGTCGAATACGCGGCCGAGCACTTCGAGGGTCTTGTGCTGTTCGCCGTCGGGCAGCGCGACCGCATGGACACGCTTGCCCGCGAGGCCGCGTTCGAGTGCGGGCAGGTAAAGCGGCCCGACCGTCGCGCTGGTCACGACCAGCACGTCGCGCGCGGCAATGTGATGCGCCACGAGGCCGGTGTCGGCCAGCAGGCCTTCGCCGATCACGATCGGGTAGCCACGCTCGCCCAGGTCGATCTGCAGCAGCTCGTGGGGCTGGGTCGTCATGCGTCGAATCCGGTCGTGACGCCGAGCCGGCGACAGATCGCGTCGACCACCGTGCGCACCTTGCGGCCGTCGGTGTCGACGACGACGTCGGCGATCTCGTCGTACAGCGGTGCGCGCTGCTCGTACAGGCGCAGCAGCGTGCCACGCGGGTCGGGATTGTTGAGCAGCGGTCGATCGTCGCTGCGGCGGGTGCGGGCAAGTTGCTGGTCCACGGAGGTCCGAAGATACACGACGCGTCCGCGCTCGCGCAGCCGGACGCGACTGCGCGGGTCGAGCACGGCACCGCCGCCGGTGGCGACCAGGATGCCCCGGCGCGACGTCAGCTCGTCGAGCACCTCGGCCTCGCGCTGGCGGAAGCCGGGCTCGCCTTCCTTCTCGAAGATGTAGGCGATGTCGACGCCGGTGCGGGCCTCGATTTCCTCGTCGCAGTCGACGAACTCGAGGCCGAGCCGCTGCGCCAGCTGGCGACCCACGGCGCTCTTGCCGGACCCCATCGGGCCGACCAGGAAGACGTTCGGGTGCGTCGCGTCGGGCTCCATCGATCCCCACAAACGAAAGCGGCCGCAGGAGGACCTGCGGCCGCTGATTCTGTCACCCGGACAGGGCGGGCGTCAGTAGATCTCGGCCCCTTCGCGCAGGATCTTCGGTGTGACGAAGATCAGCAGCTCGTCCTTGTTGTCCGTGCGGCTCTTGCTGCGGAACAGGTAGCCGAGGCCCGGGACGTCGCCGAGGAACGGCACCTTGCTGACCGTGTCGCGCTTCTCCGTCTCGAGGATGCCGCCGAGCACGACGGTCTGGCCGTCGTTGACGAGCACCTGCGTCGTGATTTCGCGCGTGTCGATGCTCGGCACGTTGCCACCGGTCGCGCTGGGCAGGACCTGGCCAATGCTGTCCTTCGAGACCGTCAGGTCGAGGATGATCCGGTCGTCCGGCGTGATCTGCGGCGTGACCTTGAGCGACAGCACCGCCTTCTTGAACTGCGTCGTCGTGGCGCCGCTCGAGGCCGCCTCCTGGTACGGGATCTCGGTGCCCTGCTCGATCACGGCTTCCTTGCCGTTGGCCGTGATCACGCGCGGCGCCGAGACGACCTCGCCGCGGCCCTCGCGCTGCGCCGCCGTGATCTCGAGGTCGACCACGTAGTCGGTGTCGAGCAAGGTCAGCGCGAGACGCCCGGCCGGGTTGGCGATCGGCAGGTTGACCATGTAGCGGTCGTCGACGGTCGGCGTCTGCACCTGGCTGCCGCTCACGCCGGCGCCGCCGGGGCTGGTCGGGTTGATGATCGGGCCCGACTCGCCCGGCACGGTGTCCAGGCCGCCGCTGCCCAGGTACATCAGGCCGTCGCTCGAGCCGTAGTTGCCGACGAACGCGCCGCCGAAGCGCACGCCGAGTTCGCGGCTGAAGTCGTCGTTGACGATGACGATGCGCGCCTCGATCAGCACCTGCTTGACCGGGATGTCGAGCGTCTGCACGAGCCGGCGGATGTCGGCCAGACGGTCCGCCGTGTCCTGCAGCAGCAGCGTGTTGGTGCGCTCGTCGATCGCGAGGCTGCCGCGCTCGGACAGCAGCGAACCCTTGCCCTGCGAGCGGATCAGCGAGGCGAGGTCGGACGCCTTGGCGTAGTTGACCTGCAGGTACTCGGTCCGCACCGGCGCGAGCTCGATGATCTGCTTCTGCGACTCGAGCAGCTGCTTCTCGCGCGTGGCGAGCTCCTCGGCCGGGGCCACGTAGATCACGTTGCCTTCCTGGCGCTTGTCGAGGCCCTTGGTGCGCAGCACGATGTCGAGCGCCTGGTCCCAGGGCACGTTCTGCAGGCGCAGCGTGACGTTGCCCTGCACGGTGTCGCTGACCACGATGTTCTGGCCGCTCGTCTCGGCGAGCAGCTGCAGCACGGCGCGCGTCTCGATGTCCTGGAAGTTCAGCGTCAGGCGCTCGCCCTTGTATTCCTTCTTGGTCGGGTCGACGACCGCGGCCTTGGGCTTCGGCCGGATCTCGAGCACGTATTCGCGGTCGCTCTGGTAGGCAAGCTGTTCGAAATCGCCGGCCGCGCCGACCACGAGGCGGGCACCGCCCGGCGTGCGCGTCACGTCGAAGCTGCTGACCGGCGTCGCGAAGTCGACGACGTCGTAACGGCGTGCGGCGTCGGCCGCGACGTCGGTGCGCGGGAACTCGACCACGAGTCGCCCGCCTTCCTGCTTCAGGCTCGCCTGCACGCGCGGATCGCTCGTGCGCACGATGATGCGGCCGGAGCCGTCCGTGCCGCGTCGGAAGTCGACCTTCTCGATCGACCAGGCGCCACTCGCGACCGCAGCGACGGCCGGCGTCGTGGCGGACGCGGGCGTGCCGGCGCTGCTGGCAACGCTGCGACCGAGCGTGACGTAGACGTTGTTGCCGTCGGTGCGCGTCGCGTACGGCTGCAGCGAGTCGAGGTTGAACACGACGCGAGTGCGACCCGAGGCCTCGGCGGCGACGATCGTGTCGACACCGCCCGCCTTGACGTCGATGCGTCGCGACTCGAGCCCGATGCCGGTGCCCGGCAGGTCGACCGCGAGACGCGCCGGGTTGTCGATCGTGAACGCGACGGGCTGCGGCGCCGGGCCGTCGAGCACGAGCTTGACCTCGAGCTGTTCACCCGGCTGCGGTTGCAGCTCGACCTTCTTCAGCAGCGTGGTCGCCTGCGCGAGCGCGGCCTGCGCGACGAAGACGAGTGCCCCGGCCAACGCGACGAACGCCGCGGGTCGGCCGGTTCGGCCCCCTGTCCGGCGATGGTTCACGTGCGACGATGCAGCGGTCATTCTCGAATCTCCCTTGCAGATCATTCGCTCAGCGCGAGTGCGGCGGGGCGTTCGACGAACCCGCCCATGCCGTCCGGTACGATCTCGGTGAGCGAGATCTTGCCTTCTTCTATGGCCGACACGCGGCCGTCTGCCTGTCCCATGTGGTTGCCCGGCAGCACGCGGTGCACGAGCCCGTCGCGCGTCTGGACGAGCCCGAACAGCCGCCCGTTGAGTTTCACGGTGCCGACCATGCGCAGCGTGTCGAGCGAGAACTGCTCGAGGAACTCACGCGGCCGGTTCGAGTCGGGCCGGATCGCGTTCGGCGCGTTGGCGTTGACCGACATGCCCGGCTCGAACGGCGAACGCTGGTCGGCCGCCGCGTAGTCGAACGTCTCGTACGGCTTCACTTCGGGCAGCGGTTCGATGCCCGTGCCCGGAGCGCTCTTGACCTCGTCGATCTGCGCCTGCAGCTCGTCGAGCGCGCCGCCGCAGCCGCCGAGCAGCGCGAGCGTGGCCGCGAGCAGCGCGACGCGCGCCGGCCGGAATCCTGGGTGCGCCATGTTCATGCCTCACCGCCCGCGGGCTTCTTCTTGCCCTTGTTGCGGTCCTTCTTGCCCTTGCCGGCCTCCGGCGCCTGGTCCTCGTCGTCGAGGTAGCGGTAGGTCTTCGCCGTGACGTTGAACACGAGATCGCCCGGTTCGGCGGCCGCGTTGTTGCGAGCGCCGACCGGCACGATCTCGATGTCGTGCAGCGTGACGATGCGCGGCAACGCGGCGATGCCGCTCGCGAACCTGCCCATCTCGTGGTAGTTGCCCGTCAGCCGGATCGTGATCGGCAGTTCGGCATAGAAGTCCTTGCGGATCTCCCCCTGCGGCTGGAACAGCTTCTCTTCGAGACCGGCCGCGAGACCCGTCTGCGAGATGTCGACGAGCAGGTTCGGCACCTCGGTCTTGTTCGGCAGCTGGCGCAGCATCGCGCCGAACGACTTTTCCATCTCCGCGAGCTGCACGCGGTACGCTTCGAGGTTCGCGGCGCGCTTGGCCTTGGTCTTGAGCGAGTCCATCAACTCGACTTCCTTGGCGCGCGCCTCGAGCAACAGCGGGCGCTGCGCCTTCCAGACGAAGAAGTAATAGCCGCCCGCGGCGACGAGCAGGAACAGCAGCACGGCGGTGCCGAAGCGCACGCCGAGCGGCCAGCGACCCGGGTCGTTCGGGTCGAGGTTGCGCAGCTGTTCGAACAGTTCCTTGAGCTTGTTCATTTGGCGGCCACCTTCTTGCCGGACCCGCCCGTGCTTTCCGCGTCCTCAGGTGCCGCGTGGCTGCGCTGGCTCGCGAACATCGTGAACTCGGCGCCGGTGCCCGCGCTCGACTTGGTCTCGACGACCTGCAGCGTGGGGTCGGCCAGCCACTCGGAACCTTCGATGTTGCGCATGAAGGACGAGACACGCGTGCTGGACTGGGCCACGCCGCGCAGTTCGAACTTGGCACCGGTCTGCCGCAGGTAGGTCAGGTAGACGCCTTCGGGCAGCACGCGCACGACTTCGTCGAAGACATGCACGATCTCGGGCCGGCTGCGCTGCAGCGTCTCGATGATCTCCATGCGCGCGAGCAGCCGCTGCTTCTGCGCGTCGAGGCCGTTGATTTCCTCGATCTTCTTGTCGAGCCCGGCGATTTCCCGTGTCAGCAGGTCGTTGCGGTCCTGCTGGTGCGAGATGGCACTGGTCATCTGCCAGTACCCGAGCAGCGTCACGAGCGCGGCCGATGCGCCCGCGGCGACCAGCGAAAGGACGAACTCCTGGCGCTTGCGCTTGCGCTCTGCCTCGCGCCAGGGCAGCAGGTTGATTCTTGGCATGTCAGTCGAAGCTCCTGAGCGCCAGGCCGCACGCGGTCAGCAGCGCGGTGGCGTCCTTCTTCACGCCCTGCGCGAGCGCGCGCGTCGAGATCTTCATCTGTCCGAGCGGGTCGCCGCGTTCCGCGGGTATGCCCACGCGGCTCGCGATGACATCGGCGACGCCGGGGATGTTGGCGCAGCCGCCGCAGATCAGGATCTGTTCCGGCGCCTCGCGACCCGAGCCGGCGGCAAGGTAGAACTGCAGCGAGCGGCTCACCTGCTGGCACATGTCGTCGATGAACGGGTCGAGCACCTCGGCCTGGTAATTGGCCGGCAGGCCGCCTTCCTTCTTGGCGCGTCCCGCCTCCTCCATGCTGAGGCCGTAGGTGCGCATGACCTCCTCGGTCAGCTGCTGGCCGCCGAAGGAGAAGTCGCGCGTGTACGAAACCTTGAGGTCGCGCAGGACCGAAAACGTCGTCGTGCTGGCGCCGAAGTCGATCACGGCGATGTTGCGCTCCATGCCGCCGTCGGGCATCTGGTGCGTCAGCAGCCGGCAGGCGTTCTCGAGCGCGAACGCCTCGACGTCGACGATGCGGGCGGTCAGGCCGGCGGATTGCACCGCCGCCTGGCGCTGCTCGACGTTCTCCGAGCGCGTCGCGACCAGCAGCACGTCGAGCATCTCGGGGTCCTTCTCGGACGGACCGACGACCTCGAAGTCGTAGCTGACCTCTTCCATCGGGAACGGGATGTACTGGTCGGCCTGCATCTCGACCTGCGACTCGAGTTCGTTCTCGCGCAGGTTGCGCGGCATCTGGATCACCTTGGTGATCGCCGCATCGCCGCTGACCGCGACGGCGCATTCCCGGGCACGCGCCCCGGCGCGCTTGACCGCGCGGCGCACCGCTTCACCGACCGCCTGTGCGTCGACGATCGCCTTTTCGTTGATCGCGTTCGGCGGCGACGGCTCGGCCGCGTACGACTCCACACGATAGGTGTCGCCATTCTTCGACAGCTCGATCAGCTTGATCGAGGAGGTCGTGATGTCGAGTCCTATAACCGGTCGAAACCTGCGCTGGAACAGCACGGTCTATCCTTCTAGTTCAAGAGGTTGCGCCGCGATTGTGTGGCAGTTTCAAGGCCCCCGGCGCACTATATATCAGGGTCGACCCCAATAGAATTGTGAGTGGGCTAGCAAAAACCGCCATCCGCGTCGCGCGCCTCCTGGCGTTGCGATGAAAAACGGGACTGCTGCACGCCTGGCGACGTTGCGGGGAACCCTTCGCGTCGAGGCACGGTCTCGGACGGTGAAGGTGACGACCGCCACCGCCCACCGCAGACGCGTGCGCCCGGTCGGTAGTCGACCGCATGGATACGTCCCGCAGAATGCCGCTCCAGAGCCCTCGCCTCGTGGCGAGTGTGTATTCGAGTCCGCGGCTACTATGCACAGCAGTCCGGGACGCAGCAAGGAACGGGTCGCAGTTTTGAAGACGGGTCGCCAGTGATGAAGAGAATCCTCGCCGCGCTGTTCGCGCTGCTGATTTCGGTCGCAGCAATGCTGCTGATGGGCTTTGCCGGCGCCTACCAGTTCCTGGCGCCCGAGCTGCCGAGCGCCGATTCGCTGCGGTCCGTGAAGACCCAGATGCCGCTGCGCATTTATTCGGCCGACGGCAAGCTGATCGCGCAGATCGGCGAGCAGCGCCGCATCCCCGTCGCCTGGGAAGACATCCCGCCGGTCGTGGTCGACGCCTTCCTCGCCGCCGAGGACGACCGTTTCTTCGAGCATCCCGGCGTCGACTGGCAGGGGCTGCTCCGCGCCACGGCGGCGAATGTCGCCGCCGGCAGCGTGCGCGAGGGCGGCGGCACGATAACGATGCAGCTCGCACGCAACACGGTGCTGACTTCCGAGCGCACGTTGCGACGCAAGCTCAAGGAAGTGTTCCTCGCGCTGCGCCTCGAGCGTTCGTTCACGAAGCGCGAGATCCTGACGCTGTACCTGAACCAGATCTTCCTCGGTCAGCGCGCGTACGGCATCGGCGCGGCGTCGGAGGTCTATTTCGACAAGCGCGTGCAGGACCTCGACCTGGCCGAGGCCGCGTTGCTCGCGGGCCTGCCGCGTGCGCCGTCGATGGACAACCCGGTGGCAAGCGTCGTGCGTG